>CAZXOJ010000396.1:0-3983 GCA_964642325.1 uncultured Bacteroides sp.
TGTCTCCTCCAAAAATATGCTCCAGGTTAAAGCCAGCATAAAAGGGAACAAAAACTGATGAATCCTGGGACTTGTGAGTCAATTCAGCAATCCCGTTATACCCGGCCCTGTGTTCTTCACCGAATGCAGTATTATCCACGAAAACGACATTGAGCACAGCGTTTGACAACCGAATAACTTTCTGAGGTTCCAGGTTATCAGGTCTCAGTGAAATATGGTTAACAGTATCCTGCCCTTGCTTCCTGTGATGGCAGGAAGAAAGGAGGAAGATCCCCAGGTATAAAATGACTGTCAGGCTCCTCATTCCACGTTCTCCTCCCAAAGGTCCATAACCCGGCTTTTGAGGTCCGGGAATGGAGGTAGTTGAGCGCTTGGGACAAGTTCATACCAAAAAGTAGCACTGCTCCAGTCATCCTCTCTTTCATACAATGCACTTCCGGTTTTTTCTTGGGACTCTCTGCTCCATCCTATTTGCTGAATGGTTATGCGGCACTCCTCTTTCCAGTAGATTGGATCCGGCAGATGCCAACGATACATAGAAATAAATCCTCCCTGGTTCCAGCTGCAGCCATGATAAAGCAGGGGTGTCTGCTGCATCCCATACGAAAGGCAAACATAATCCTCACTGCCTGTCCCACATATTGTAGGGAATTCAGTATCTCCATCCATAAATATCTTAATTTCTCCCTCACCCCACCAGTTGCCTGTAAGCGTCCGGATTCCCAGCACCGTTCCAATAAAGCGGCCTTCTCCTATCCGCTGGGGAAGGATCTCAAAATCTTCTGTAAGGCTAGTTGAGTTTTGTCTTAGGAAGCAGACATGCAACCTACCGAGCTTTTCCGGATGTTTGTCCCCTATGGTATAATCAACCTGGTAAAATAGGGTGACCGTTTCCTCCCCTTCATTGGTAAGTGTCATCTTTGCGTTCTCAGAGAACGGCATGGGGAGCCAGATGTTTAATGCAGCATTGATGCCGGTCGAATGAACAGCGGATTGGTATGAGTTCACTTTTGCATGGGCGGCTCCCATAAAATCTCCCAGTGGACATTCAACAGAGGGATGCTCCTGGTTCTCCCAGTATGCCCGCACTACCATGCTTCGAAGTGCACTGGTCTGATTTTTGAATCCCCCTGTCATCCAGATATGCCGTATGGTGCCGGGGCCGGCAATGTCACAGAGGACCACCGTTTCTCCAGGTGCGATTCCCTTGGCTGGAAAACCTTTCCGGCCAACGCCCAGCTGACTGGCAGTTTGTCCCCCTTGGCCTGGTTCACCGGTGGGATTTTCAAAAGAAATAGACCTGGATTCCAGTCCGGTACCAAGATCATATAATTGACCTCCTGATCCTGCTTGATCAGGCACACATGATTGAACAAGGCATATTAATAATACGATAATTGATGCAGCCGCAATTTTTACTGGTTCTTTTGCTTTCATAGTTACTTCTTGTTATTCAGGATCAGCACTAAAAGTAGAGAAAATTCCAGATATCTCAAACCAGTGATCCAACAGTGAAATACAGCAGAGCAAGATGGTTTTTGATGGATTTTTTGGTAATTTCCAGATCTGAAAATAATCAATACTTCACTAAAGAACCATTAACATGACCAATCTTCAACAACGTATTCAGATGTTTATCATAATGCTGATTTTTCCATTAACGGGATTTGCCCAGGTTTCAACTGCAGAAAAACTGGATCCCAATATGACCTTAGAAAAGGCAGAAGCCGATGGAATCATATGGCTAGATCCCAGGGAGGCGCCATTCAGGCTGTCTGGATTTGAGTGGATCCAGGGGGATAATGTATACAGAAGGTTGCCGGTTCGTCCAGAATGGGAAATACGGGATGCTGTGGACCAGCTTGCCAACCATACTGCCGGGGGACAAATCCGGTTCAGGTCCAATAGTAAAAAAATTCTGATTAGGGTCGAACTCAGGGAAAAATCTGGGATGTACCATATGCCTGCCACTGGACAGAGTGGATTTGATATGTATGTAAAGGATGGAGATGTGCAGAGATATCATAGAACGACACGTTTCCCTGCAGATACTATCCGGTACCAGGTTGAGCTTTTGAACTCGGACCAAAAACAAATGCGTGATTTCACGCTTAATTTTCCACTCTATAATGGAGTAAACTCGGTGTTGGTTGGAAT
This sequence comes from uncultured Bacteroides sp., assembly GCA_964642325.1. Classification (GTDB taxonomy): domain Bacteria; phylum Bacteroidota; class Bacteroidia; order Bacteroidales; family SM23-62; genus SM23-62. Next base: position 2,158 of record CAZXOJ010000396.1, read on the forward strand.
AGAAGCACAATCCCGCATTAGGACACCTAAACCATTCTCCCGTCCGGGTAAAATAGTCATATACGGAACTTCCATCACCCAGGGAGGCTGTGTTGCCAGGCCCGGGATGGCTTATTCAAATATTTTAAGCCGAAAACTGGATGTAGCCTTTGTAAACCTTGGGTTTTCAGGAAACGGAAGAGGAGAGCAGGCACTGGCTCATCTGATAAATCAAATATCCGGTACAAGTTTGATCATACTGGATTATGAAGCCAACGCCAACAAAACGATTATCAATACACTTGGCCCTTTCGTAAACATATTGAGGGAAAAACATCCGGATACACCCATCCTGATCATGTCCAAGATACGCTATGCCAGAACATCGGTTGGCAGTCCCGCCTATAATGCAATGATGAGCAATAGGGATTTCCAGAAAAACCTGGTAGACGAAAGAAAAAGCGCTGGCGATGAGAATATCTATTTTCTGGACGGTTCAGAAGTATTAGGCGATGATTATGATGAATGCACTGTGGATGGATCACATCCTACTGACCTGGGGTCAGCCAGGATAGCGGATGCATTGCTGCCGGCCATTGAAGATATATTAGCGAAATAGTGGGACGCAGAAGGTTTATTAAACTATGTGGATTACTCAGTGCCGGAGCAATCAGCCCGAATTTATTGCTAACAACAGCCTGTGCCAGGAACGCAGGCGATGAGTTGCACAGCGATATCGTAATCATTGGAGGGGGATTGGGAGGATGTGCAGCTGCGATGGCCGCCTGTCGGCTTGGTGCATCGGTTATCATGACAGAACCCACGGATTGGATTGGGGGACAAGTATCCCAGCAGGCTGTACCGCCAGATGAACATCAATGGATAGAAGAAAGCGGCCGGCCAGCAAGCTATGCGAGATACCGTACAATGGTTCGAGAGTACTACAGGAAAAATTATGCCCTGACCAATGAAGCCAGGGAAACAAAATACCTGAATCCCGGGAATGGTTCGGTCTCCAGGATATGTCATGAGCCGGCAGTTTCCGTAGCTGTTCTTGAGTCCATGTTGGGGCCGGCCATTGCCAATGGCCAACTGAGAATACTGCTTAATACACAACCTGTTGAAGCTTCCGTAACCAATGATAAGATAGATGCAGTAAGCTGCCTAAACGGGAACACCGGAGATCGGATTGTCCTGCATGGAAATTATTTTATTGATGCCAGTGAAGAGGGAGATTTGCTGGCACTCTCGGGCACAGAATATTCCATAGGGGCAGAATCCCGGGAGCAAACCGAGGAAGCTCATGCACCTGAGGAAGCAGATCCGGCGAATATCCAGTCTATGACCCACTGCTTTGCCATTGACCACCTGGAAGGGGAGGATCATACCATTGACCGACCGGCAATGTATGATTTCTGGAAAGATTATGTTCCATCACTGAATCCGCCATGGTCGGGTCCCATCCTTTCCCTCGATTATTCTTATCCGCGGACCCTGGTCCCGAAGACACTTTCATTTGTTCCATCCGGTAAGTCTTCTCCCGCACCTGCTACAGAGTCATTGAACCTTTGGCTATACAGGCGAATGATAGACCGCAGCAACTTTGTCAGCGGGACATATGCCAGTGATATTACAGTAATCAACTGGCCGCAGAATGATTACATGAAGGGTAATATTACCGATGTTCCTTTTGAGACTCGCAAACAGCATATTTACGAAGCGAAACAGCTCAGCCTGTCACTCCTTTATTGGCTTCAAACAGAGGCCCCCCGTCCTGACGGGAAACAGGGCTGGCAAGGGCTAAGGCTTCGGAAAGATATCATGGGCACAGAAGATGGACTGGCAAA
>CAZXOJ010000397.1:0-3972 GCA_964642325.1 uncultured Bacteroides sp.
TTTAATCCATGCAATGGCCAGTGGTAACCGTACCGGAAATCATAGATATGTTCATCAGCTGTTTCTAATAATCTGAATGTGCTTGCATACATATCCGGGGATGTTCCCATATCTGTGCCATAGACCAGCCGATCCTGGTATTTCACCATAAACGCTGCAGTTGCCCTTGGCGTAGCACAGATCTCCGCATACCGGGCACTGATATCAAGGTATAGATTTGGATAGGCATCCAACAAACCGGCAATAATGCCCAGGTCATACCCGCAATTCGCTACATGACAGGCAATAAAAGTTGTATTGGGATGGTTTTTAACCGCCCCCTTAAGAATGTCCATCATTCCCTGGTGGTCAACGATACCCGGCTGGTTGTCAAGCCTCCATTTAAAGGCATTCATCAGTCCATCATTGGTGGAGTCCATTTTTTCATACATCCATTTTGGTTCTGCCACATGAATGTTAATCGGCATGCCCAGCTCGGCACATTTATCCCAAATTGGACCCATCCTGGGATCATCTGCATGCAGTCCCAATGCAGCTGGTTTTGAAAAGAAGAAACCCTTTCCTTTGTCTCCCAGTTCACCTACTCCTTTGGCTCCTTTTTTATGGCATCGTTCAAGTTCAGCAATGGCTGTAGCCAGGAAATCCGGACCTTCAAAATCTGTAAAGTCAATGCCACACCAGACCTCAAAGCGATCGGGATATTTAGCATAGGCATCAAATACAGAATCAAACTCCCGTCCATGGATTGGGGATAGAATAATGGTCTTTTCGATGCCCCGTTCATCCATGGTTTTCACCCATTGATCCATCTCGGCTTCACTGCGTGCATAGGTATGAGCGTGCATGTCAATTGCAGGATACCTGGCTTTTTCAACCAGGGTTACCGGAACATTGAATATTGATTCGGGCCTAAAATTGTCCAATAACAGGTTTCCTGCTCCACCTGATTCCGATGCTGGTTCAGGCTTGCTTTCATTTACACATGCTGTAGCTGAAAGCAACAGCATTGATAATGAGATGATGAATAATTTTTGCATATGATTTAAGTATTTATAAAAAAAAACGTAATATCCCATGGGCACAACAATCTTACAGCTACACCCAACGATGCAGCTACGATCAGACATTGTGACTTTCATTTCCATGTTATTGCTTACTCAATTCTTCTAGATGTTCCCGGGCCGCTAATTCAGTGCGGTCCAGGTAATCGATTAGCCTTTCCCACCGTTGGATACCTTCATCATTGGCTACGTCACGCGCGGATTCTGCAAGTGACCGAGCCTGAGTCAGTTTCGCTGGATCTTCACGTTCTTTACGTGTCCGGATCAGCGGTAAAATATCGAGTAGTTTCCTGGCCGGAGCGCTACCACCGTAAAGACGGCCAAGCCGTTCATCCACGAATCGATCAATTGTCATCTTTGGATCCCATAGAAACGCCTCCCATGCCAGGTAGAACAGTTCAACATTAGGGCGTTCCGGATGCAGTTCTCCATACGTTTCCAATCCTTCAATTCCTGCTTCAGCAGCGTTTCGGCAAATGTCACGGACCTCTTCAAGGTAGAAATCATCCTCTGTATGTGTTGACAGATTGCACCAGTGAAGGTATCCGAGATTATGATGTGCCATCGGCATTATCTGAGTAGGCCATTCATGGGCCATGCCGGTAAGGGTCCACTGACACAGTGCATCACCGGGGATCATCTCAAGAAACGCTGGTGGATCCTGCACCATCTCCAATGTGTACCCCGTATACGTTGCATAACTGAGCCAGGAGTCAGGATACAAGTTGTGTGCCGTTTCGATGGTGACACTGTGCGAGATGGCCATATCTTTATAATAATCAGGTTCGTCTGATTCGATGGCCTCCCGGGCATGCTTGCAATCATCGCAGTAGCAAACCAGAAAATCACCCATCTCGAGATTGATCCCGCCAATTTCGAAGGTTTCAAACATCCACTGTACGCCATCATCCAACCATTTCTGGTTGGCCTTATTGGATGGGCAAAGGGCATTGTAGAACTCTCCATCCTTGTCGACAGCACGTAGTTCCGGATGTGCATTCAGCCATGTGTCGGTGTTGTATTTGTGTTCACCCTCAAAGTAGTAGCCACCATATCCACTCGTGCCGACGCCAGGCAAGATGCGCACACCCCTCTGTTCAGCATACAAACACAGTTCCTGACTGGCCTTGACCCCACCGTGTATATCACGGAGAAATCCCCACAAAATCATTCCGTTAAACTTGTGGTCGGCCATGTAATCCACGCAGCGCTTTGCATCTTCAAGAAAGGCCTCCGGCATTTTGCTGTAGGCTACTCCACCTCTCACACTAGCCATCGTATTAGCAATATTTCCTTCTCCTCCCCAATCCATGCGATTATCCCAATTCCAAAACCAACGGTATTTGAAATCAGGGATTTCTCTGTTATCCACAGGAGCAAGTGAAACGCTCTTCCCCGATTGTTCAAGCTGCCAGTTCATTAGGTCACAAACAGCATAGATGGCTCCGATACGCCCGCCACCAGCTAAAAGGAGCCAATTTCGGTCTTCATGACGCACTATGCGCTCAACATATCCTTGATTAGTCAGTCCGGCTGGATCGATGTTTATCACCAGGCCTTCGGAAATACGTCGCAATAGTGGGTTAGACTCTGCACTACCAATTAAAACCACAGAAGTGGTTTTTGGAGGAAGTTTGTCTTCAGAGACAATGGGCACATCGGTTTCAGCCACCTCGGCAAACCAGCGTTGAAGCCTTTTCCCAGCGTATTCATCTCCTCTACCACAAACGATAGCACATTGAGCCTGCCCTTCATGGACAAGGATCAGAGGCTCCTGCATCATCACCTCCCCAAATAAGGACAGTGGGAGCCATATGATACCAATGATGATTGAAATAAAAACCAGGTTTCTCAATGTCTTTACTGAACTTATCTTAATGATTATCAATCTATTATGATTTAGCTCCTTATGCCGTGGCATTTTTTAATTCAGTGTTATGTTGAAGTAGGTAGGTTATTCAGCTGCCCTGAACCTGATAGTTTCACCAGGAACCGTCTGGAATATCAGGATGTTCCCATCGGACTGGTACTCCTTACCCACTTCAAATTTCTGTCCCCCGAAGGGATCAAGGATTGAAACTTTACCCCCTTTTTCCGAGCTGACCTCAAGTTCAATAACCTTTCCTCCTTCCATCCTGGCAGAAATCAAGAATGCTCCTACGGTCCTCAACTTTTCAAACCTGGCATTTTTCCAGCTGTCTGGAATGGCAGGGAATACATTGATCACACCGGTATGGCTCTGAAGCAACATTTCCTGTATACCGGAAGCAAATGCGAAGTTCCCTTCCAGTGTAAATGGGCGGTAGATGAAATTTGAATGTCCCGCCTTGCACTGGTCGCCATTCACATGAAAAGAGTTTTTCAGGCAGAAACATTCCGCGAAAAGCCTTAATACTTCGGCAGCTTTCTCACCCTGCCCGGCACGGGCATACAGGTTTCCCTGCCAGCTGAAGGAATAACCGGTCCACTCAAGGGTGCCCTGTTTCTCAAGATTATCCAGCGTCTTTTTAATAATTTGCCTGTCGGCATCGCCATTGGAAATATCAAATAATCCCATTGGATGATAGGACATCAGGTGTGAAAAATGCCTGTGCGATTCATTGTAAGGGAAGCCCGGTGCAAACATCAATCCGGTTTCAGTATCCACAGCCAGTTCAGGCCATTCCGAGAGGATCTTCTTCCACTCGTCGGCCTCCTCTTCCAGTCCCAGTTCCAGGGCCAATTCGGCTGCTTTTTCGAAGGTCCAGTGTATGAGTGTCAGGTCAAAATTCGTAGTTTCTTCGAACCAGGCTTCTTTGGAGTTGTTGTATATCTCGGGACTCGAACTCATCAGGAGTTTTCGTTTACCATCTGCTGATTCAACTGATACCTGGTCAAGGAATATAGCAACCTCTTTCAGCCAGGGATATGC
>CAZXOJ010000398.1:0-3930 GCA_964642325.1 uncultured Bacteroides sp.
GATATGTACCCTGATCTGGACCCGGATCAACAGCATTATTATGGAACCATTACGGCTATGGATAAACAAATTGGCAGGCTCAGGCATGAGCTTGAGGAACTGCAGATAGACCGAAACACCATGATCTGGTTCACCTCCGATAATGGTCCGGCTGCCAGGGGCGGGGGACCCGGAGATGCTAAGGGAGGAAGGCAACAGGGAGAAACCGGTGGGTTCCGGGAAAGAAAAGGCAGCCTGTATGAAGGCGGGGTAAGGGTACCTGGCATATTGGTATGGCCGGAGAAGATCAGGCAAAATCGCGTAACTGATTACCCGGCAGTCACCTCGGATTATTTCCCCACTGTGGTTGATCTCCTGGGAATAACATTGGACAACCAGGCAATGCTGGACGGGATCAGTCTCAAGAAAGTTATTGAATCTGATACCGCCCGGATCAGAAACAAACCCATTGGTTTTCAATCCCGCTATAAAGGAAACTTAATGACCACCTGGTCTGATAACAGGTATAAACTGGTTAGCAAGGATAACCGGATAACTTACGAGCTATACGATCTTATAGATGATCCATACGAAAAGAATGACATTGCCAGTAAGCATCCTGATATGGTTGAGAAAATGACTGCAGAACTGGATGCATGGATGTCGTCTATTGACATTGAGGATAACCTGTATCGTATTAATACGGGCGATCTGGCTGCCCTGGTAAAATCTGACAGGGAGGCTAATATCATATACCAGGATATCAAAGCCCAGGCGGATAAGGCTTTGTTAGAAGTTCCGCGTCCTGTGGATACCATATTTTATGAGGGACTGATTGAGGCTGATCCCAAAAGGATCCATTCCAGGGAATGCCTGAAAGATGCAGTAAAGGCTGAAAATCTTGCCTGGGCATACATGGTTACCAAGGAGCATAATTATTCCGAAAAAGCCAGGGAAATTATACTGGCCTGGAGCCAGAAGCATATTCCAAATGGGAATCCCATTTCGGAAAAGGAACTCATCCCAATGATAAGGGCTTATGGACTGCTTTATAATCGTTTTCACGAAGATGATAAAGCTCAGATAAACAGCTGGTTGCATAATATTGCCAAACTCGAGATGCAGGATGAGAATGGTAATAACTGGCAGGCAAAACGTATTTGGCTGGTAGGCTATATTGGATTTATACTGGATGAGCAGAAATACCTTGACTACATGCGGGACGCATATAAAAAGTATGTGGATGATGCCTTTTATGGTGACGGGAGTACCAATGATTTTGTTCAACGGGATGCACTTCATTATCATGCCAGTGGGTTATGGCCTTTGATAGATCTGGCCATTGCAGCAGACAGGAATGGAATTGATTTAGCATCTTACCAGAACCCTAAAGGAGGATCACTACGAAAATGCATAGACTTCATGGTACCCTATTCCAACGGTGAAAAACAGCACGCTGAATTTGTAAATTCAAAGGTTGAGTTTGACCGGATCCGGTCTGAGGCTGGCCAGAAAGAATATGCCACTGGACATATTTTTGATGGAAAGAGAGCGGCGAGGACATTTGAATGCTACTTATACTTTGATGATTCTTATCTTCCCTTGGCATTTCAAATTAAGGATGTGACGGCAAAACAGTTCACAACTTGGAAGACCGTGGTTAACCATGTGCTTGCTTCACAGGAAAAATAGAAAAGCTTATTAAAATATTCCCCAATACTGGATAATGTTTAAAAACGGTCTGATCAGCCTTGTCATAATTTCAATCTCTGCTTGTCATACAAGTAATAAAAGAGATTATCCGCATCCGGAAACCAATCCGTCCTCCCCGATAATGCTTACAGGTGAATGGGTTCCGGAGGATCCAAAGGAAATTGATTTTTTTTCGCTCCCGCGGGTGCCTGTTGAACATACGGTGGTTAGCGATGTCCGTGATGAAGGTGGGATGCATGTTAATCAACACAATTATCTCGTACATTATCAGGAAAAATTCTGGGTGATGTGGAGCGATGGACCCGGTGTGCAGAGAACTGAACCGGAAAACCACAGGAACTTTGTCCCCAGTCATGACAGGGCTGGGCAAATTGTTTCATTTGCATACAGTGAGGATGGGATGAACTGGAGTCAACCTGCTGACCTCACCGGTCCGCCGGATCAGGGATTTGGATGGATCGCACGTGGATTCTGGATCAGGGAAGGTAAATTGCTTGCCCTGGTAACCCATTTTAATGCGCCCAACTATCGGGGTGAGGGACTGGCATTGCATGCTTATGAGTTGGAGATGGAGGACTCCGTGACCTGGAAACCATTGGGCATTCTGTATGATAATGCCATGAATAATTTTCCGCCAAAACTGTTACCAAACGGTGAGTGGATGATGACACGCCGGGATAGTGTAGGGGATGTACACATTTTGATGGGGGGGATTAAATCATTCAAGGATTGGAAATCAACCCCATTGGCGGAATACAATGATTCCTCACTGGCAGCAGAAGAACCGTACTGGTGGTTACTGCCGGACCATAACCTTGTTGGCCTGTTCAGGGATAACCATAAAAGTGGTTTCCTCTACCGGTCCTTCTCTACCGATCACGGCATTACCTGGAGTACCCCGGTTTGCACCAATTTCCCTGATGCAACTTCCAAGTTCAATGGACTGCGGTTGAATGATGGACGTTATGTGCTTGTGTCTAACCCAAATCCTGAAAAGCGGGATCCTATGGCTATTTCCATTAGTGGTGACGGAATGGTTTTTAATAAAATGTACTACCTGGTAGGTGGTCGTCACATTGACTACCCGCATGTCATGGAACACGAAGATTATTTATATATTGCATTTGCCGGAGCCAAGCAAACCGTGGAGATACTGAAGGTAAAAACAGCAGATCTTTGAGCCCCGGTTAATATATAAATCAGTAATACCATGTTATCAAATCGCGAAAATCTTTTAAAAACACTCCGCAGGGAAGGATTCGACCACGTTCCGGTTGATTTCTGGCTCTGCGATTCACAGATTGATGCCTTTCGGGATAGATTCGGGCATGAGGATTATGAATCCTGGTTCAATCTCAGCCATCGCAGGGTCGAAATGGCAGTGAAATATAATTATTCAAACGGATTTGACCTGTACAAAAGGGAGACATTGCCAGCAGATACCAAATTCGAAGAGTATGGTATCGGCCATTCCATGGGTTCCGAGCTGGCCTTCCATATGACCCGCATGCACCATCCCCTAAGGGGAGCTGACCTGAACGAGATAATCGATTATCCATATCCAACCCTGGATCAGAAGGGCAGGGAAGAGATGGCCAGGAATGTGGCAGGCTTGCATGATGGTGGACTTGCCTCCCTGGCGTTTATGCAGATGACAGTGTGGGAGGCTTCATGGTATCTCCGGTCTATGGAAGAATTGATGATGGACATGATGATGGAGGATGAGAAAGCTCCAATTCTTCTGGATAAGATCACAGATTTTGCCTGTGCCAAGGCTGGTGCATATGCTGAAGCTGGAGTGGATATCTTGAGCCTGGGAGATGATATTGGTACCCAGACTACCATCATGTTGGATGTTGGGTTATGGGAAAAATGGCTGAAACCCCGCCTCTCAAAGGTGATTGATACAGCAAGGGACATTAATCCGGATATCCTAATATTCTATCATTCATGCGGTTACATCATACCCTTCATAGAACAGTTGATCGAAATAGGCGTAGACATACTGAATCCCATCCAGCCTGAATGCATGGAATTCGATGAGGTACATGAACTGTTCGGCGAACGGGTATCTTTCTGGGGAACGGTTGGCACGCAGCAGGTGCTGCCTTTTGGAACAGCTGAAGAAGTCAGGCAAGTAAGTCAATCAAGGCTGCAGAAATGTGGCAAGAAGGGAGGGATATGTCTGGGACCCACACACTTAGTAGAACCTGAAGTCCCATGGGAAAACCTGCTGGC
>CAZXOJ010000399.1:0-3926 GCA_964642325.1 uncultured Bacteroides sp.
GTCTGGCATTGGTGATTATCTGGTTGCTGACCGAACGATGGGTTTTAACCTGGGACTCGTCTCAATGATGTGTACCGAGATCGGGATGATCACTTATGTCTATTATGCGGAGATGGGTTATAAAGCTGGTTTTTCCAGTTTAGTTGTGGCTATTCCTCCCATGCTTGCTTATTTTTTCCTCGGGAAAACAGGATTTATCATCAAGCCACTCCTGGAAATGAAAATCATGACCATCCCAGAATTCTTTTCCAAAAGATTCAATAAGGGGGTCCGGCTTTATGTCGGCGTTTTAATGGCCATTGGCGGCATCCTGAATTTCGGAGTTTTCCCAGGAGTAGAAGCCAAATTTATCAATACGGTAAGCGGTATCCCCGAAGAATACGTACTGATTACCATGGTGGTATTGTTGACCCTGGTATTGATCTATACCCTGCTAGGGGGCATGGTTTCTGTCATTTTAACCAACTACATACAATATATCCTCTTAAGTTTTGGAATGGTTTTCATTACTGTTTACGGTATTTATGTGGTTGGCTGGGACAATATCGTAAATACGGTCAGTACCAGTTATGGTGAAAAGGGGATAAATCCATTCTTCCCTTCCCTGTTCAAGGGAGAATTTGGACTTGGATTTTTTATATGGCAATTGTTGATGTGGACGGCCATACTGGTGGCCTGGCAGGCTGTAGCCTTGCGGCTCTTCTCATCAAAGGATTCAAAAACAGGCATGAAGATTTATAAGTGGTCCGGACTGATGTTCTTATTCCGGGGGGTTCTTCCGGTATTCTGGGGGATCATGGCGCTTGCCTATCTGAAGGAACCTGTGGATGGATTGGATGCCCTGCCTATATTCATTAAAACGATTGTGCCCAGCGGTATTTTGGGACTTATCATCTCGGGTTTACTGGCCGCATCCATGTCTACCTATGCCAGTTATCTGCTTTCATGGAGCTCAGTCGTATCGCAGGACATTGTCGGGGTCATCTTCAAATCTATAACAAAAAGAGACATAAGTTCAGAAAGGCAACTATTGATAAGCCGCATCACTGTAGCCGTGGTCATGATCTTTATTATCTGGTGGTCGCTGTTCCATAAACTGGAAGGGTATCTCTACTTTTACCTTCAGATGACAGGCATGCTGTTTCTGCCGGGGGCATTGGTGAGTATCGGCTTAGGCGTATACTGGAAAAAAGCCCGGAGCTTAGGAGCTTACCTGGCATTCACTTTTGGCGCCATCCCGCCCTTACTTTATTTGTTATTATCCGAAGAAGTAAAAAATGAATGGGCTTCCGTATTTGGATGGGGAGGTTTCTTACTGGCATTAGTAGGCATGCTGGCAGGGTCATTTATTCAAAATATGTTAAGTAATTCAAATCAAAAAGTAAAAGTATGAATGTGTGGATTGTAATCTGGGGGATAATAATCCTGTTTTCACTCGTGGGATTTACCATTATGTCGATCAAAATCCTTTATAAGGGAATCGGTGAATTAAAAGAAATGTTTCAAATGTTAAAAAAAAGAAATGAATAAGATTGGGCCGGTAATAAACGGTGAGGAACGAACCAGCACAGGCGGAGACAAGGTTGACGTCATCAACCCGGCCACCGGGAAAGTGATCGCCACGCAATTATGCTGTGATTCGAAAGATGTAGATGAGATAGTAGCATCAAGCAAAAAGGCTTTTCATTCAGCACAGTGGCAGAATATGGCGCCTTCTGACAGGGGACTTTGCCTGACAAAGCTTGCAGATATCATAGAAGCGAATTCCGGGGAACTCGCTGAACTTGAATTGCAGGATACCGGTAAGCCAATTTCTCAACTGAGAAATGGTGAAATTCCATTAACTGCATCAATACTCAGGTTTAATGCAGGGGCTGCAGATAAAATTGAAGGACGTGTAAAATCCTCCTCAACAGGTAATTTTCAATTTACCATGTATGAGCCATACGGGGTGGTTGCCGGGATATTACCCTGGAACTATCCTCTGGTAAATGTAGCAATGAAAGTTGCTCCGGCCCTTGCGGCAGGTAATGCCATTGTCATTAAGCCCTCTGTAGAGACACCCCTTTCCAGCGTGGCATTTGCCAGGTTATGTACCCAGGCAGGAATTCCGAATGGCATTGTAAACGTAGCCCTGGGAAAAGGATCTACAACAGGACAATACCTTATTGAGCATCCTGATATTAAGAAGATCTCATTTACGGGTTCTACGGAAATAGGACAGCATATTCAGAGATCGGTGCTTGAACAGATGAAGCCGGTGAACCTTGAACTTGGTGGAAAAAATGCCATCATTGTGTTTGAAGACGCTGATCTAAATAAAGCTGCTGACGCTGTGGTTTACAGTGCGTTTGTGAATGCGGGTCAATTATGCGTGGCCTGTTCCAGGTTGCTGGTCCAGGATTCTATCAGCTCAGAATTCCAGTCTATCCTGAAAGAGAAACTGGAAAAACTGAGCATTGGAGATCCAAACGATGAAGATACCCAGGTCGGTCCATTGATCACCAGGTCTCAATATGATACAGCACTGGATTACATTAAGATTGCCAGGGAGGAAGGCTGCAATATCCTTGCAGGAGGAAATAAGATAAATTTCTCTGATGCTCTTGCTGAGGGTTTATGGATTGAACCAACCATACTATCAGATGTAAAAGCAGATATGCGGGTAGCCACGGAAGAAATATTCGGTCCCATATTAAGTATGATCTCATTTAAGGATGAAGCGGAAGCTGTAAAACTATCCAACAGTGTTATCTACGGTTTGTCCGGTTCTGTGTGGACAAGAGACAGCAGCAGGTCAATGCGTATGACCAGGGCCTTGAATACAGGCATTATCTGGGTCAACTGCATGTTGGATGGTTACCCTCAAATTCCTGTTCCTCCACATAAAATGAGCGGCACAGGGGTTGAGCTGGGTATGGAAGGATTGATGGCATACTGCAAACAGAAAAGTGCAGTAATGGCTTATGATGATAATCTTCCTGTTGGATGGGACTTGAAATGAACAGAGAAAAGTTACTTGAACATTATAAAGGAAGGCCGGTTAACGAGTTGCCAACCCCGTCAATGGTAGCTGACATTACTGCAATTGACGCAAACCTGGCAAAGATGGATGGTTTCTTTTCTGGCTCAGGTAGCAAATTACGCCCGCATTTTAAGTCCCATAAATGTGTGACCCTGGCAAGACGGCAAATGGGCCATCCAAATACTATCGGGATCACATGCGCAAAACTATCTGAAGCCGAAGAGCTGGTCATTGGGGGAATCCATGATATCCTCATCGCCAACCAGGTAATTGGCAGGGATAAAACAGCGCGCATTGCGGAAATGAATCGAAAAGCCGCTGTACACGTTGCAGTCGATTCAAAGCCAGGTATTGAACAGCTCGGTGCAGCAGCCCGGAAAGCCGGGGTTACCATAGGGGTTTTTATTGAAGTAGACATAGGAATGAGACGTGGTGGAGTTCAGCCCGGAACACCTGTCCTCGATCTCGCAGAGATAATCTCCGGGACATCGGGGATCCATTTTAAAGGGATACAGAGTTACGAAGGACATATTGTTACAATGGAGGATTACGATGAACGCAAACACCGTGTTGAGCAGGATTTGAAACCAGTGATTGAAACAAAGGAAAGCCTGGAAGACAAAGGATTTCGAACTATTATATCCTCCGGGGGCACAGGCACCTACGATATTACGGGCAATATTGAAGGCATAGATGAATTGCAATGCGGCAGTTATGTTTTAATGGATTCGGCTTACAAAAAAATAAGACCTGAATTTGAAAATGCGCGTTATGTACTTGCCACTGTCATATCTGATCAGAGGGATAGGGTAAGCCTTGATGTTGGACTAAAGGGTATGGGTGCTGAATATGGAACACCGGTAGTGATCGGTCAACCTGAAGCAGCATCACTGGGTTTTGC
>CAZXOJ010000400.1:0-3910 GCA_964642325.1 uncultured Bacteroides sp.
TAGACAGGCTTGCCCTTGAATACCTTTATAATTTCAATGATACGAAAGACCTCTTAGCAGATCCGGGAAAATATTTTTCCGACTTGCCTGCCGGGTACCAGGTGGTTACGCTCAATTATTCCAATGTGAATGCCATGCTGCATCATGATTTCAGTCCCGGGATCACCCTGACACATGCTTACACATACCTGAATAAAACAAATTATTATTATTATAACGATGGCCTGACTCCTTTCGGGATTGATGGGCAAAAAGTTATTCAGCATCAATACTACATTTCACCTTCATTTACTACGAAGCATGGATTAAGCATTTCTCCTTCCTTCCATTACCTGAGAAGCAATTTTCAGCTACCCTATATTGTATCAGGAACCGGAGGTCCTGGTCCCGGGGGAGGTGGGGGAGGCAGTATACAGTACAGTGATCTGTTTGCTAATCATTTTGTAGGGGGACTGAAGCTCTCACAATCTGTGGGCCGGTTTGCGATCAATCTCGGAGGGATCTATTCATCCATAAATGATGCCACCCAGGTGACAGGTACGGCCGGTTTAACATGGTATCCGCTGGGGAATTTGGACCTGTACCTGGGGACCTCCCTGAATGTTCATAACGAGAACAAAGACCAGGAGAACAGCGTTGAATTGATCCCGGATTTTCTGATAGGATTTGGCATTGCTTCCCGGGTATGGATGGAGTTTTCGGGATCTTATGGGAACATGAAAAATTACACAGAGGGGAACGGGTATATTGTTTATAACGGGCTGGACTGGATGATATATAAGGCCATCGGGACCATTATTATACCCATTACTCCAAATGGGTCCAGCATTTATCTGGGGACAAGGTTTGCAGAATTTAAAAGCCAGTTCATACCCCGGGACGTACCATTTGACGCTTCATCAGGTCAGGATATAAATAGTATTATTTCTAACAGTATATCAATATTCGGAGGTTTATCATGGAAGTTCTAAATCTAAATAAATCGTTTACAACAGGTTTAAATACAAGGATCCTGCACGTTCTTATTATTTTATCTGGACTATTGATCCTGCCAGAAATGGTTTCTGCCCAGGATTTCAAAGCTACCAGGGATGCTTTCCAGGAATCCTATATACAGGAAGCAACCGGGGATTTTTCCTCGGCGATCAATTCACTTAAAGCAGTTTATGATGAAAAATCATATGAAGTGAATGTGCGGCTTGGATGGCTAAGCTATGAAGCCGGCTTATTCACAGAGTCAGTTGCCTATTATAACAAAGCCATTAACCTAATGCCTTACGCCATCGAACCCCGGTTTGGGGTCGTATACCCGGGTGCTGCCATGGGGAACTGGAGCATGGTCATTGCGCAGTACAAGAAGATCCTTGAGATCAGTCCGAATAACTCGGTTGCCATGCATAGACTGGGACTTATTTACTATGGGCGAAAAGATTATGAATCAGCAAGGAAAAATTTTGAGAAAGTGGTGAACCTTTTCCCCTTTGATTATGATGGATTGACCATGCTGGCCTGGTCCCATTTCCAATTGAAAAGCTTCAGGGAAGCCAAGGTTCTTTTCCAAAAGGCCCTGCTACATACCCCGGCAGGTTCTTCGGCCCTTGAGGGACTGGAACTGTTGAAATAGGTACGAACCTGTGTCGATACTTATATACAGAGGCAAGTACCCGTAGTGGTTGAATTCTCAGGCCTGCAATATATTGTACTAAACCTTTAAACCAAGATAAAATGAGAATCCTGTTATCAATGCTTATGCTAACGGCCGGGATGGTCCTGTACGCCCAGCCATCCCTGGAGACCGTTTATTCAGTTTCTACGAATGTCTGCACGCTTGAAAAGGCCGGGGATAAATACTATGCTATGGATATTGTAAATAAACAATGCAGGGTATACAACCTTGATCATTCCCTATTCCGGACCATTGACCTGGTTGTACCGGAAGGGTATTACCTGTTTGACATCCAGCAAGTATCACAGCATATCTTTAACCAGGATGACCTGATTGAGTTTGCCTATATTTATTCCTTGTTCAATCAGACGGAAACTTCCTGGTATTACAGTTATGAAACAAGGGTTATCAATGAAAATGGTACAGAAATCCTGAAGATTCCCGGAGCTGGCCATACCCAGGTAAGCCCTACCCAGGATGGGAGCAGGAAACTACTGGTCTATATCTATGATTTTTATGTTATACCAGCAGCCACGCAGACCCAGGTATATTCGCTACCCGGTACACCACTGAAATCGGGGACTGTCCATGGGTCAGCATACCGGTTGAGGAATCCCTATCCAAATCCGGCCAGCGGGATGATCAATATTCCTGTTAAACTACCTCAAGGGGTAAATAAAGGATACTTGCAGATCCATAACCTATCCGGTCAATTGATAGATCTCAGGGAAATAAAAAGATCGGATGAATACATTCTTATTCCCGGTGGGTCACTGCTTCCCGGGAGTTATGTTTATAATATTTCAGGACAGGGCCAAAAATCTGAATCCAAGAAGATTACGATTCAATAGAGCCCAGGTTTTCACTTCACTTCAAACAGATTGTTATGGTTTTGTTATATGAACTGAAAATAACAACATTTAATTAAAGCTGCTTTTCTTTTTCATCAGTAATTCGATCTGATCTGGCTCCCTGGGCGCATCTTTAGAGAGGTTATCATGGCCATCTACTGTGATCAGGATAATGTCTTCAATCCTGACCCCGATGTTCTTAAACCGTTCAAATGCAGGCTCAACCTTCGCTCTGAATGCCTGCAGTTCTTCTGCATCGACTTCCCGGCCAAACTGATTTTCCAGGTTTTCCAGCATGTTCGGGTGAAGGTATATACCCGGTTCTATGGTAATGATCATACCCGGCTCCAGTGGCCTGCCTTCGTATTTTTCCCGCTCGTAATCACCCACGTCATGGATGTTCAATCCGACATAATGGCTGTTCTCATATAGGATGTAAAGATCTTTTTGCCAGGTGGATGAGGTATCGGTTACCAGTCCCAGGTCAAACAATCCCGACATAATTATACGGGTAGCTGCATGGTGGGCCATTTCCAGTCCGTTACCCGGGTAATATTCTGCGATGGCAGCCTTCTGGGCTTCGAGTACAAGCTTGTAGATTATAAGCTGGTCTTCAGAAAACTTGCCACTCACCGGGATGGTGCGTGTTACATCGGAGGTATACATTTTCACCATGGCACCTATGTCCATAACCATTACCCCGCCGTCCTTTGTTTGCTGGTTATTGGCCTCGTAATGAAGCACAGTGGACCGGGGACCGGATCCTACGATTGATTCAAATCCTGGTTCTTCCGCCCCGTTCTTCCTGAAGGTATATTCAATGACCGCCTCGATCTCATTCTCCCAACTTCCCGGACGGGTAAATTTCATGGCCTCAATATGAGCCAGACAGGTTATCCGGGTTGCTTCCCGGGTCATGTCTATTTCATGCTGGTCTTTTACAACCCTCATTTCATCGAGATTCGCCTGGGCATTCAGGATCTGGATATCTCCCCGCCAGGGGTAATAATCTGCCATTTTTTGATAAAGCCATTTATTCGAGACATTGAACCAGACCTTATCGGTCTTTCTGATCAGTTTCCCCAATAATCCATCCAGGTCCTTGTAATTGAGGACAGTATCTACACCATACATGGTTTGGAGTTCGGCTGTGCTGAAAACCTTTCCAGTCCAGGAAGGTGCTATCCTGGAGGGAGGCCTTCCAATTACCATAATGGTTTGAAATTCACCATCCGGATCCAGTACAAGCCAGGCACCATTCATATCACAGCCTGTGAGGTAATAGAAATACTTTGCCTGGTTTTCATTGACCAGACCATCCTCTTGCCTGACCTTGCCCGGGAAAATTGCTATTCCCCCGTCCATGGATTGCATGAACCTTTCGCGCCTGTCC
>CAZXOJ010000401.1:0-3907 GCA_964642325.1 uncultured Bacteroides sp.
GGCTGTTTTGATCCTTGGTTCAACGGCTGCCAAAATGGAACCAATCCAACCGCCCAGGCTCCCGCCAAAGACAGCTATCCTGTCAGGATCAATATCGGGGCGTGATTCAAGATAATCTATACCCCTTCTCAGATCAACTATCGACTGGCACATCCAGTCGCGATAATAATACGGTCCTCTATCAGCACCATGGTCAAAACCACCTTCCTTTTTTCTTTCACCATACATGAAATGATCCGGTGCCAGTACTGCATATCCCTGGGCAGTGAGCAGGGGGATCCATTCCAGGACCCAGTCTTCATTTTTGCCCCAGAACAGGTTCCATCCATGCATCAGGACAACCACGGGGAATTTTTCACTTGTCGTTTCCTTTGGTATGGCAAGGTAAGCCGGGACTCTTTGTTCCCGTATAGATGCATAGGACAGCTTATACAGGACATGAGGTCCCCGCCAGGGCCATTCTCCATAAATTTCAGGATCAGAAGCCATCCCCGGATCATAATTATAATACTCCAGTATCCTTTGATACTCAGCATTATCCACAGGTTTCTCGATAGCAGAAGACCCTGCCTGGGCAAAAGCCTGGGCAATAGCCAGCATGGCCAGCAGGCAACAAAGCAGTACCGGTCGTTTCATAATCTTCAGGATTTATTTATTTCTTATTCGGACCGTAATCAACTTCCCTCACGGCCTTCAACTGCCTTTCCCTGTCACCGGAAGTCAGATGTATGTCTTTGTATTTTTGCAGGATCGGGGGATTGGGGTCCGTTAGCATTTGATAGATCTCCGGACGCCTTGATTTGTAATGTATAGCCTTGACATTGTTTGTCCCGTTAATTGATTCCCACCATTTGCTGCTACTTATCCTATCCTGTGCAAAGTCAATTTCAGCCATGATCACTACATCCTCCTCTCCTATGGCCTCAGCCACTACATTTCCATCAAAATCAATGATGCCATTTCCATCATTCCCAAGAATGACTGGAGCAATATAGACCGAGTTATCACGGGCCCTTGTAACATATGTAGAGGCAGTAGATAGGCTTTGATCATCAAGGTTGTCATGGGCCATGGTTGGATTAAAAATAATATCTGCCCCCTTCAATGCATAGATGGTTGAAATCTCGGGATAGAACAATTCCCAGCAGGTGGCTATGGCAATGTTGCCAAAATCAAGTTCATATACTTCTAATTCATCCCCTGTGGATACCAGCCAGGTTTCCATTACGGGCAATAAGGTCTTGCGGTGTTTACCGATAATTTTCCCCTTGCGGTCAAAGACGACTGCTGTATTATAGGTTGTACCTCCATCCGCCTCATAGATGGGCGCTATTATATACATATTATATTTTTTGGCTATTTCAGAGACCTGGTCAGTAAGGGTACCTGGTACCGGGACTGCCAGGGCATCCCACAATATTTTTCCTGTCTCGGTGTCCATGACATCTACATGCAATCCATATCCCCCGATGTGTTGCATGTCCTCAGGACCGCATACCAGGTCAGCACCCATTTCACCGGCTTCTTCAAACAGCCCCAATAATTTATTGAAGTGTGAAATCATCTGCGGCCTGACCATACCAGGGGCATAGTCCCCCATAAATGGATCCTGTCTTGGCAAGGCGGTTGCCTGTATTACAGCAATATTGGCTTTTTTTGTTGGCTGGCATGCAGCTGTGCTGCTTAGAAACAAGAACATAAACAGCGGGATACATATTTTTACCAAAGTATTCATATCCAAGTTTTTTTCTTAAGAATAATTATTTGAAAGGAAATTGACGTAGTTTAGTGTTTTGTTTTATTGCAATCGCAAAACTCCGTTCAAATATAGTAAAAATGATAATGTTTCGCAATATTGTACTCGCCATAACAGCAATACTCATTTTATGCCAGGGCTGCGACCAAGCATCACCAGAGGTACCTAGGATTGATTTCGTAGAAATGTCCGCTATTCAGAACCATGAAAATGATCCTGATATAATCTGGTATGATGATTTCGATGAGGAAATGGAATACCTGGAATCTGAAGGTAACATTGACTTCAAGGTGTTTTTTGGTCCTGAAGGTGGTTCCATGCCAGCCGGATTTAACAAAGGTGATGTGAGTGGTATGGGCAACAGGAAACTGGTATTTGGTGACTTTCCTGACCCTGACTCCCTTGCACCGGTCGTAATGCGCGGCAAGAGATTTGATGAGATCTACTGGAGGATCTATGTAAAGCATGAACTTGGCTGGGAAGGTTCACCTGCCAAAATGTCTAGGGCAACCAGCATCGTTTCCGGGAATTGGCAGCAAGCCATGATCGCCCATGTCTGGAGTGGAAAAGATGTTACCCTGACCCTTGATCCTGCCAGCGGGGTAGAAGGACAGACCCGTACCATAAAAACCACCCGCTATAATGATTTTGAAAATTTAAACTGGCTGGGAAACGAACCAACTTCACAGTTCAGGATTTCATCTACTGAAGAATCCGGATACTGGGTATTGGTTGAGGCCAGTGCCATATTAAATACGCCAGGTCAAAACAATGGATCCAGCTGTCTCTGGATAAACGGTCAATTAGAGGCCGAGCGACAAAACCTGAATTTCAGGGGCAGATATACTGGTCACGGAATCAATGCAGTTTTTCTGGAATCCTACTGGAACAAGGGCTCCATTAAAACCCAGGGCCGCTGGTATGACAATTTCATTGTGTCCACAAGGCCTATTGGCCCGGTTTGCTGTCCGGCCAATCCCACATTACACAAGACTGCCTACACTGGACCAGGGGATCTTGCTGCCTGGGAAGTTCAAATTGCGACGGATACCGATGGACAAAATATTGTTTTCAAGTCAGGAAAACTTGGTCGAGAAGAGCATATGACTGTAAACAGCCATCAGGGTGATTTCCTCGGAGCTCTGCAGAACAACTCAGAGCTTTCCTTCTCCTTCATTTACTTTTGCCGGGTTCGCCAGAAAAGCAAAAATGGGAAATGGTCTGACTGGAGTCACTGGCACCAGCCTTTCAGGGTATCAGTCAGCAAGTAGATAAACCGCTATCATGGCAATGACTATCCCAACAATGATGATAGGGCTCGGGATAACGGCATAGATAATCAAGGAAAGTATGATGGTAATCATCGGTCCACCGGCATTGATCAGGGGAGCAACAATGATTACCCTCCCGTACCGGATGGCATAGACCAGCATCAGGGCTCCTACTGAGTTCAGTGTATGTATGATGGCGGCAAACCAGGGTCCTTTGAATCCAAGAAAGATATCCTGGCTCATATCCGTCATCAAATAAGCAACGGGAGCAAACAGGAGCCCTGTTAGCATCATATAAAAGAAAATACTTTCGGCCTTCATGGTCATATTTGCTTTTTTCATAAAAACCGCCTGTGTGCCCCAGGCTATAAAAACCAGAATGGCAAATGCAAACCATAGATACCCCTTAATTATGGCATCATCGGGTTTTTGAAACGACATCAGTAATATGGCAGCCAGGGCCAGTGAGATCCCGATCCAGGACCGCCTGGAAGCTTTCTCTTTAAGGAATAATACAGAAAAGATAACCGTTACAGCCGGTGACAGGGAAATAATCGGGAATACAAGGTAAGCAGGACCGTCAACCAGTGCATGGAACAATGCCAGTTGTCCCCCGGCTCCCAAAAGGCCAATGGTCATTCCATAGATGATGGACGTCCTATCACGATCAAGCTTCCATTTGATCAGCGCCAATCCAACCAGGGCAGGTGGTATCATTGTGAGTGACCAGACGATATAACCCAGCGTAGCAGGAAAGCCAGCTTTTTCCGGGGTTTCAATAAAAGCTCCCCAAACACCCCAGAACATCATTGTTATAAGGGCAAATAATAACCATGGCTTTTTAAACATAATGAGAGGTGCTAGGCTATAATTACTTCAA
>CAZXOJ010000402.1:0-3900 GCA_964642325.1 uncultured Bacteroides sp.
CAAATCAGGATCTGAAGGGTATTACTTACACAGCTAATCCTGGAGGACCGGAACTTTGGATTGCTTCACCTAATGGTGCTACGGTCGCCAAACTACCTATAGATGATGAGACAGATGTCAAAACTTATAATTCTGAAAACGCTAGTATCTCAGGTGAAGATGTACTTAGCATTGCAGCAGGAAATGATTCCATCCGATGGATAGGAACTGAAAAGGGAATATTTGCCCTGATGGGTGATAAATGGCTGGATCCTTTTTATGACCTGCATTACCCTGAAAGGTTGTTTAAGGTATTCCCGATAACTTCAATGGCTACGAATCTTCAAGGGGATACACTTTATGTTGGAACTGCGGGTGCGGGAGTTGCCAGGGTTTTTCGTGATAATCTAGATGGAATTTCAGGAGCATCCGTATATGCTCAATGGGGACCAATTGACCTTCCCTCTGACAATATCCAGAGCATGTTCATAGCTCCTGACGGGACAAAATGGTTTGGTACTAAGAAGGGTATTGCTAAACATACCGGAAACAACACGCTTGATAACTGGACTGTTTATACCACTGATGATGGGCTTGTGAATGACTTCGTTCAGGCCATTACCGGCGATATGAATGGAAGGATCTGGTTCGGGACAAAAGCCGGGGTATCTGTTTTTGATGGCTCCGCGTGGATCTCGTATACTACAGAGGATGGACTGGCTAGTAATAATATACTCTCCCTGGCAACTGACCAGGATGGAATTGTCTGGATTGGAACTGATGTCGGAATTATCTCTTACGGAGACGAGAAATTTACCAATTACTAATGCGAAGTAAGCGTTAAATCTTCAAATCTTTCCATACTGATTCCGTTCAGATCCCACATAATACGCCCTGCACGGATTGTTAATTCAGCTTCCAGTTTCTGATTGCTGTTCATTTTTTTTCTCCGCACGTCAATATATCCAAAATCACCTTCCCTCAGATTTAGTACAGCAATGTCTGCTTCTGCTCCCACACTCAGGTGACCAAGGTCTGGACGGTTGATGACCTTGGCCGGGATCCAGGTAGCCCGTGATATTACCTCCTCCATAGTCATACCCATAGCCAGAAATTTGGAAAGAACATTACAGAGATCCTTCATGGCTCCATTCATGCTTTGGGTATGCAAATCGGTGCTGATTACTGTAGGCAGAAAGCCCTGTTTAATAGAAGGAATAGCTTGCTCCCAGGTGAAAGAGCCACCACCGTGACCTACATCGAAAACAATGCCCTTTTTCTGGGCCTCAAAAACAAATGGCTTCACCTTGCCGTTTTCGTCCACAACAGATTCTCGTGGTTCTATGTTAGCAAATGTATGGGTGAACATATCACCTGGCCGAAGATGATCAAGAAAAAGTGATTCAATTGAATTAGTTGGATCATGTTCTCCAAAATCAATCATGACGGGTACATTGGCCAGTTTGCCCGCTTCCACGGCCTTGTCCACCTGGGTGAAGTCACCCCAATAATGGGCGGATTTGATGCCGACAAGGATTTCTGGATACAGACGGGTGACCATATGCGCTGTCATTTCAGGATTCATATCGGAAACATCCTGCTCTTCAAATCGTCCCCACATGCCGGTTCCTACAATATTAAGCAGGGCCAGAACACGTGTATCGGCTTGATCAATGGTTTGTTCTTTAAACTGTCTGAAATTGCGCCAACCTGCTGATCCGGCATCAACTACCGTGGTAACCCCGGACCTGAATGTAAATCCATCAGGCATCACACTGGTAGCCCCGTCTGCGATGTAGGAACCCGGATCATTACCCATAAAGACATGAACATGCATGTCTATCAGTCCCGGGGCAATATAAAGTCCGGATACATCTATGACCTTTTTTGCCTCGTTCGGACTTATATTACTCGCTACGGCTGCAATCTTACCATCGGTAATGGCAATATCCATGGGTCCGTTAATCTCGTTTTTGGGATCGATTAAATGACCTCCCTTCAGGAGCATGTCGTGCTGGGCATCGACATACTGCATCGACATCAGGAACAGTATGATAAAAAAAGGTAAATAAAGTCGTCGGTAATTATGGATGTTCATTGTATATTGTTTTTATGTTTAAGTGGCCAGTGGTGGTCCTCCTGGAATGGTGATTCTCCTCCGTCTATTATCGTAAGGTGTCCGGACTCCTGTAAATGTTGCGGTGAGGTATTCACCTAAAAATATGGATCCGTTCAGTTTTTCATTTTTTACCTCAGCGGAAAACAGGTAGGTCAATGAGTTGCCCGGTATACGATAATTACTTCTCATTTTTATATCATCACCCTCCACCATGCCAACCAGATCAAATAACTCAAAATCAGCCTGATGCGCTCCCTCAAGCCAGTTGCCATCCTGTTCGATAAATAGTTTATGATTGCTTTTGCTGCTGGGGAATGAGACTTCTATATCCCAGTGCCCGTTCAAGTCCACATTGGCAGCTTTCAACTTGTCACTGATGGGGGGCCGTTGTTGTGATAAGATACCGTGAAGGCGTTCTGCCACCACCTCCGCATTTCCTGGCTGCATCTGGTTTGGAGTGATATTAATGGAGGTTTTATTATCACTTGTCCTGCTTCCGATAGCAATCCTTGTCTTATTCCTTGCTACCTCCTCAGCTACTTCTTCGCCGGTGATGTTGAGCTCGTCGGAATTCCACCGAATATTTAAAACAGGTGCATGATTTGATAATCCCTGAGGCTGTGTAACTTCGGTTTCAATACCTTTTATGGTAATCATACGTTCAGATATAAGATCCAACCATGACAACCATCTCTCCCATTCTGCCTCATGATCCCGGGTTGTCCAAGCCTTAACAGCCGCCAGCATGCCAAACATTTCTTCTTTACCTATTTTGTTATCTCGTCCCGGGCCGTGATGTGGAGAGCTTGCCTGCCATGCAGATATTAAGATGTCTTTTTTGCCAAGCAATAAGCCGGCACATTGTGGTCCACAAATAGCTTTACCCCCACTATAGGCTACAACTGTAGCACCCTGTGCCAGATGCACCGGAGGAATGGTAAGATTTTCTGCAGCCGCATCCAATAATATTGGGATATTCAGAGGTTTAGCCAGATCGGCTATTACCTCCAGGGAAAATGGTTGACCTGGTTGTGAGTGCCTGTTCGCCAACACATAGATCATAGCTGTGCGCTCACTGATGGCTTTTCGCATCTCTTCCGCAGTCTCTACTGTTATGACTTTCACACCAATGTTTCGAACAGCATGATCATAAACATTCCTGGAGTATCCCGGACAAATCACCTCCGTTTTTTCCATACCGGTGAGATCGGGTATGCGGATCAACCTTTCAGGATTTCCTCCCGTTACACAAGCTGCTGTAAAATGCTTCATTGCTGCAGCACAACCAGCAGTGACCACACCCCATTCAGTTTTTGTCAGTTCAGCAAGTTGTTGGCCAATGCCGTATGCAAGTTCATCATACTGCGCAAAATATCCGGAGGCCGCTTCCATCGCTTCGAGCACCTCTGGTCTTTCAACAGATCCACCCAGAATAGTGAAGGTGCCTCTGCAATTGATGATGGTATCCACACCAATGGTATTGTATATGTTTTCTTTCGCTTTCTCTGTAACAGAGGAAGAATGGCCGGCAAAAAAGTCTGGGGTCATGGTTGTCCCCACCAGAGGAATTACAGACAACTGCTTGAGAATTTCTCTACGATTCATAACATTAGATTTAGTGATGGCAAGGATTCCAAATTAATGAAATTCAGGATAAGAACCAAGATGAAAATCAAGCCTGTGGATTGAGTAGCTACGGTAATAAAAGATCATAGCAATTATCACTCTATGGATAACGTAGTTGTAACTGACGGATGATCACTTGGCCATATCCCTTTATACTTGAAATGCATGTCAGAATC
>CAZXOJ010000403.1:0-3879 GCA_964642325.1 uncultured Bacteroides sp.
TGTCAAAGCCCTGTTCCTGCTTCGAAATCCGGCTGCCGAATTATCGTCGATAATCAGGATTTCATGAGGTATCTCCAGAACAAATGCCTGATTCCAAAGGCCTTTTACAAGGTCTGTAAGATCATGGTTATATGCAGGGATCAGAATGGATAGCAAGGGAAAGGCAAGCGCTGTTTAACCCGGATTATCTAGTTTTTCAGGTCCTTCATCTTTTATCAGTACTGAGAATATAAACAGTATCACGGCTGCGGCTGCAAATACGACCATGAGTGAAACAAACATCTTCTTAATGATGTCATCGAGGGATATGATATCCCATATCCCCAGCAAAGCAATGATGGTAAAAATGAGTACCAGGGTGATCATAAAATAGGAGATGATCTTTTTAACGGAGGTGTTCATGATTGATTGGTTTGGTTTTTTAATTGATGGTACGCAGGTATAAAGATAAATTATATAAGCTATTAAACTCAACCCTGCTTCCACTTTTTTTAAGGGTCCATCTTGGAGAGCCAGCTTCTATATCAATCAGAACGTGAATAGCAGTTTCTTTATTTTCCGTCACTCTAAAACCGTTGCGCTCCAACGCTTTTTTTGTCCAGGCCCTCAGGCTTTCCTGACCCGGTATGGCATCCGGACCGGAAGACAGTGAAATATCCTGTCTCAGTAAACGTTTCACAGCAAATTCACCTGTCTGTGTATCCATCTCTATTTCAGTGCCGGAATCCGTCTGTCTGAGCGCATCACTGAGCCTGCCTGATAGGACCAGGTCTTCCGGGGCACCCTCCAGTATTTCCATCATATGGATCAGCCAGATCTTATCTGCCTGCTGTAAGGCAATCTGCAAATCGTGGGTAGAATAGATAACCGTTTTTCCGTGATCCATAGCCAGGTTTCCAAGCAGGTCTATGATCTCATACCGGTGCGAGAGATCGAGGAAAGCCGTAGGTTCATCGAGTATGAGGATCTGGGTGTCCTGTGCAAGCGTCCTGGCGATCATGGCGCGTTGTCTCTCACCATCACTCAACTCATCCAGGTCACGGTACCGCAATGCCTGGAGGCTGGTCAGGTCAAGGGCATTTTCGATAATCGCCTGATCGGATGGGTTCAATTTTCCCATCCAGTTTGTATGGGGATACCTGCCAAGTGCCACCAGCCTTTCAACGCTGAGACCGGGTACCCTCACCACCTCGGTGGAGACATAGCCCATGATCCTGGCAAGTTTTTTTCTGGAATAGGCTGCCACGTTGTTGCTGAGGATATGAATTTCACCCTGCAAACCATCCATCAGTCCTGCAATGGTCCTTAGCAGGGTACTCTTCCCGCATCCATTACGCCCCATGACTGCAATCAGTTCCCCCCGGTAGGCAGTTGTATTTACCGGCCCTGCCAGGGATTGTTCCCGGCCTTTTCCCTTCCTGAATCCAATCTTCAGGTTTACCAGGTCAATTATATGTTCCCTTTGGTCAGTCATATATCAGCTTATCCTGGCAAAACGCCTGTTCCTTACAACGATCCAGACAACCACCGGAATGCCCAGCAGGGCAGTTACGGAATTTATTGGTAGCACTTTGTCTGAACCGGGAAGCTGCGAGATCATATCACTTAATAGCAAAGCTGTAGCCCCCAGGAGCATGACCGCAGGTATCAATGTCCGGTGATCTGCTGTCTTCCAAACCAGCCGGGCTATATGGGGCACTGCTATCCCTATGAATCCAATGGGACCGCAGAAGGCAGTTATGGTTCCAGCCAGAATGCTGGTACTGATGAACAACAGTATTCTTCCGGTGGTTACCCCTACTCCCATCGTACGGGCATAATTTTCCCCCAGCAGGAAGGTATTCAGTATTTTAATACATAAAAGTGATAGCATTACACCGAGGCTAAGTGTCCCGGCCAGGAGGGGCAATTGTTCACGGGTCACGTTACCAAGGCTTCCAAGGGTCCATACAATAAATATCTTCAGTAATGTCTCATGAGTAAAGTACTGTAGGACACTCACGATCGCAATGGTTATACTACCAAACAGTATACCCAGGATCAGTATGGTCATAATGTCCTTTATGCGCAGGGAAACCAGCAGGAGGAGAAACATGACAGCACCCGAGCCTATCCAGGCTGCCCCAATAACCCCCAGGGTCCCGAAGTGATGGTCCCGGTTGGGCAGGATAATGACTGCCCCCATTACCAGCAAGGCAACCCCCAGGCTTGCACCCGAGCTGATCCCAAGGACATAGGGCCCTGCGAGGGGGTTCCGAAATATGGTCTGCATCTGCAAGCCGGCAAGTGAGAGGGATATCCCTGCAAATACAGCTGTCATGGCACGCGGAAACCTGAAATCCCACAGGATGATCTTCCATTCTGCTTGCCGGGACTCACCCCTAAAAATGATACTCAGCAGATCCCCCAGGGCAATCCTGACAGAACCCATAAACATATCCGCAAAAAAACATACCAGAAGTAGTATGGTAAATCCGGTAAAAAGAATGGTGTTTTTGGAGAAGGATCTAGCCATGCTGTCCCAGGTCCTCTACCAGCTTTACGAGTTTGCCCAGGTCTGAGCGTATCTTGTTGAAAAAAGCGCGCAATTTTTTAGGGTCTTCCTTCCCTTCAGGATTATTTATCCTGGTAACCAGCTCATTACGGAGCTTGATTATGTCCCTGATCACCTTGTCTACCTCATTGTCCTTTTCCGGATGATAAATCTTAAAGGTGAAGCATTCATTGATAAGATCATAGGTGATGTAATTAATATCGTCTTTTAACTCCTTGATGCTCGCCATTATTGTCAGGTTTTTATCTGATGGTAAAGATAAATAAAAATAGAACTCATTATTCCAGGGGTTTGTAGTACACAAGTTCATGATCTGGAAGGGCCTCCGGATGGAAGATACTGATCAGGTCCGCCAGGATCAGGTGGGGAGCCATCACGCCTGATTCCCAGAAAGCATTGCCACCTGCAGGATTGATCTGAGCATTGTTGTTAAAGATCTTTCCGGTGCCTACTGGCTGGAACCGCGACAGGCGCTTATCCGTTTCGACGATCTCAGCCAGGGTACCGGCAGCACCGCAATTGATCCAGATATCAGCCGATGCAGCCCGTGCATAAATGGCTTCAAGGTCGAGGGGGACAGCCTCCCGGCTATCAAGATCCTCCCATAGGTAAGTCCCCCCCGCATCCCTGATATATGCAGCGGCAAAAGACTTGCCTCCAGGGATATACCAGGTGTCTTTCCATGGAAGGCCTGTCATGACAGATGGCTTTTGCCGGGTATCCCCGATCAAATCTTTAAGCTGCGTGTAGGAGGATGCAACAGAGATGAAAATACTGTCAGCCTTTTGGTCCCTTGCAAAAAATGCTGCCAGGAACCTAATCCATTCTGTCTTTCCGAGTGGCTGGTCCTCCAGGTAATCTCCATTCAGGATCACCGGGATGCCCAGGCCTTCCAGGCGGTTCACCATCCCGTTGACTTCAGCTGTTATCCCATAGGCAATGATAAGATCAGGACGCAGGGTGAGGACTAATTCATAATTCAAGGTCTGATCGGCACCAACATCCCTCACCTCACCACTTTCCAGTTTGGAGCGCAGGTCAGGATGCGTAATAAAATCACTGCCGGATATACCGACAATGGCATTGGATTCTCCCAGTGCATCTATCATGGCCACATGGGTGGTTGACATACAGATTACCCTTTTAACCGGTACCTGGATCACGGGATGCTGTTTTAAAGAATCCGGTATCCGGGAAGTATCATCACTTAGAATATATTGGAAATGGACAGTCCTTGATCCCTGCCATGGATTGATCACATGCAGGATATTATACCCCGTAAATCTCTCTATCCTGAACCCTCGGGCATATTGTGGTTTTCCTTC
>CAZXOJ010000404.1:0-3877 GCA_964642325.1 uncultured Bacteroides sp.
AAGGATATGAGTATTATGATCCCTATTGCAGTTATGAGATCTGGGTGGACCCGCCCGACCTGGTGCCCCTGGCTGCAGGTGTAGGACATGCACATGATTCATTGACCGGACCCTATCCGGGCATGTTTTATCCCAATACCCCTGATATCAATACTGCTGATCTGAATGATATTGCCTGGTCTCACTGGATGCTGAGGGATGGGAACGGTGATGTCATATGGAACCAGCTTATTCAACAAAAGATCAATAATTACGAAGGTTTTGCATTCATCGATACGGCCAGCAGCTCTTACAAACCCCTGCCAACCGATTCGGTATGGGGTACGGTTCCGCAGCCGCGCCAGGAATTTATCGCAGTACTTTCCATGGGAGGGGAAGAGATCGATATGCGCAAGCCAACACCCACACAATCATTGTATTCAAAGATCGATTATACTACTATTTTTGATGAGGAGAGGGTGACACCAATCCGGACCACCTATACCTATTATGCACCCTTGCCCAACCCACTCCAATTCGAGTACCTGTCGAACAACTATACCATCTATGATTCCCTGGGCAGTATTGTAAAATACCTGCCGGAGCATGGCGATGCGCACCTTGTTTTTGACATGGATGCATCTACAGAATATACCTATTACTGGATCCGTAACGTAGGGTATGATGTGGATTACAATGACCCCTCAGCAGCGATGGAAGGAGTAGAAACGCTCGGAGATGGGGTCTTTGGGTACTTTATTTATGATATACCGAAAGGACTGGGTGGATACAAGATCCGCCTTCCCAGAAATCCAGATGGAAGCTACAATATTGATTCCATCGTGAACATAGACGGGAAACCGTTCAGCAAATGGATAGACAATCCGAATACCTGGAACGATGTCGAGATATGGGAGGATCCCTTCCAGTACCATGTTTACATTCCTCAACTACTGATCCCTCCAGCCCTGGATGATGATAATTTTGACGGCATTGACGACTGGATCGATGACAGGGGTGACCGTTTCCAATCCCAGACCGGCTTCCTGCATGATGCCTTCATGCTGGATGATGGGGAGGACTGGCTGGCTTATCCGGCGGTACCTTTCCAGGACGATATTTATGGGACGGTCAACTCAGGCTGGTATGGTGGGGCCGACCAGACTTACGGGGATGATTATTTTGAGACCCTCGGGAAAACACACATCCAGATCCATGCAAATTATACAGGTGAAGGCAGGGAAGGTCCCATTGAGATCAGCAAGGGAGGTATCCTTGTAGTGGAGGAGATCTTTGGTGGCTCACCTTGGGTGATCTTCTCACATGTTTTATCCGGGTTTGCGCAGGGACTGGATTATACCCTGACCTCATCTGTCAGTCCATCTATAACCAAGGTAGGAATAGACACGGTTTGTATCAAACACATCATTGAGGATGAGAATGAGCCCCACAACTTCAATGTTAAGTTTGATCCCTATCACGTGTCATACGGCTACGGGGAGGCCACCGTTACGACCTTTGTGGGGGCAAAAGATCCCTGCAGCCTCATCGAGCCGGTGATCTCCATGCCAGCGGTCCTGGACCCGGATCATGACCAGCACTCCATTACCCTGATCCCCAATGCCGATCCTGGAAATGTTGATTTGTCAGGTTATCCGAGACAGGCCCAGGGGACATTCCTCGAGGTACGTGTGGAGGTCATGAATGGTACGGATGACAACTGGATCAATACTGTGGTAAATCCTGTGATGCCTGTTGACCTTGGTGGATCTGCCCTGGAAATGAGCTATGTAGCTTACCCCAGGCCATTGGTCCCTGCCCATGTTGACGGATCCGGGAATATCATCCCGGGAGACCAGCCAGGTACCTTTACCACAGGCTGGCGGTTTAACCAGCCGGAAGGCGAGGTATTGGTAAAAATGGGAAATACACTTAACCTCTTACAGCCTACCAGGCGGGCTTACTTTGTCTTCCTTTTCAGGATTGATCCCTCCCTGGAGAATGGCATATACGAGATCCCTTTTACCATGAACGGCAACAGGATCCATTATACCGGGGGCAACAACGGAGGTGCCAGTTTCCAAGTGCCCACAGCCAAATTCAGTATCGCAGAAAAGGATGCAAATGGCCAGGTGAAATCATTTGAGGAGCTCATACTTGCTTATGGGAGTCCCCAGAAACTTGATATAAAAACATGCGATAATTTCCGCAGCTTCCAGACCGCAAAGTGGTCGCTCAGTGAAGTAGAGTATGGGGATTTCGACGACCTTACCAATACCCTGGAGATCATTCAGGAATCCGGCAAGGAAGTCATAAACCTGACCGGGTTCGGCCGCTTCCCCACGCTTGACACAACCAAGATATACATCCTCCAGCAGGGCGTTATTGACAGTTATAATAACCATGCTGAACAGTTGAAGATCACCAACGGACAGCAGCTGGATTTCCAGAATGAAGATGATGAGGAATTTTTTATCATGTCCCCTCCCCTATGGGTAATGCCTGTGGGACCGAGGATCAGCATTAGCAATCGGGTCTATATGGTGAACGGGGTTACATTAGAAAATGGCATCCAGTTTGAGCCCGATGAGGATATCTTTGTTCATACTCTCTTGAGCATCAGGAACAGCGGATCAGATGTTTCATCCAATACGGAAATAACCATTCATCCGGGTAATTACTTTGTGATACTTGAGGACAATCTTCCTGCTAATTGCCGTGTTGAAGATGGCTTGCTGGTGATTGATGCCGGATTACTGATCCCTGGAGATGAGTTTGAGCAGGTATTGCCTTTTAAGCTTAGTCCGGATATACCAAAAGGAGTGGATCTGCGCACCATCATCTTTTCATCGGAGCTTGATTACGAAGGCACAGCTGTTGAGGCAAAATTCAATTTTGCGGATTCAAGCAAGGTACTGCTTGAGGTCTTTGACCTGGAAGTCAAGGAGCTGACTTATTCAATGATATCTGATAGCGTAGTCAGTGTTACAGCCAGGGCCGGGAACAGGGCCATGCCCACCGGCAAGCTCTGGTTCAGGATCTATCCCATATTCGGCGGAGGTTCGTACGAGTTCCCTATTGCTGAAATGCTGATAGATACTTTTGAAACGAATCAGACCATCAGCCTTACCGGAGAGTTCAAACCACCTTCAATGGATAAATCCGTTGAATTCATAGCCATCATTGATGACGGACGTAGCATCCGTGAAATTATTGAAGTCAATAACCAGCTAAAAACCAGCTTCCACCTGACGGATCTGGAGGATCTGATGGCAGGGAATGGACTGCTAACAATCTATCCGAATCCGGTCCACCAGGAACTTTACATGAATTACAGCCTGGATAGCCGGTATGACCGCGTCAGAATGATTATTTATGACATGGATGGTAAGATGTGTTTTCAATCTACTGATTATCCGGCATATGCGGGCAAACACCAGGCAGTACAAAGGCTTGATCTGCTTCCGAATGGTATTTACATCTATCGATTTGTGGCCATTAAGAAGGGAGAAAATCCGCTCCAGGTAACAGGTAGATTGGTAAAAGAGTAGTATCTTGAGGATATAAAATGTTCCAGGGGAAAAATTGAACTATATCAGGAAAAATATCTCTTTATTGCTCCTAATTCTGCCTGTGATTGTCTTCTCGCAGGCAGAATTTGAGGTAAAAGACACGGCTTGCATCGATGAGATGATCAGCATCACCAATAATTCCAGGGACGCGGGTACATACTATTGGACTTTCTGCTCGGGGAACCTATACTATCCTCCTGAAGGCGAAACCATGCCCGACCAGGGTACCCTCAGTGAACCCGCTTTCATTGATTTTGCCGAGGATAACGGGGAATATTACTCTTTTATCACCAATCACAATACCGGGACAATCACCAGGAACTATT
>CAZXOJ010000405.1:0-3854 GCA_964642325.1 uncultured Bacteroides sp.
ATGGCCCTTATCCTCAATTTAGACACCTCAACACAGATCTGTTCAGTGGCCCTGGCCCTGGATGGAGAATTGCTTGGCCTGAAGGAAAGCCACGAAGACAAATCACATGCCAGTCTCCTGGCAATTTTCATCCAGCGTATACTGGAAGAAAATGCAAAAACAATTTCAGATCTTGATGCCATAGCTGTTAGCAAAGGACCTGGTTCCTATACCGGTTTACGGATCGGGGTATCAACAGCAAAGGGACTGGCTTATGCCTCCGGGATCCCATTCATCAGTATTGATACACTAACTTCCATGGCAAGCGGTGCCATACATGGCAATCATCTTGAAAATGAGGCATTGTCCAATGATATGCCCCTTCGTTTCTGCCCCATGATTGATGCCAGGCGAATGGAAGTATATACTGCTATCTTTGATCCTTATGGGGAAATGATAGGACCAATCAATGCCAAGATCATTCAGGAAGACAGTTTTAAGGATATCCTGGAACAATACCACCTGATTTTCTTTGGAAATGGGGCTGACAAATGCAGGGCTATTTTACATCATCCCAATGCCATCTTCCTGGATGGGATAGAGACCTCTGCAAGATATATGGTCTCACTGGCCGAGTCAGCCTGGCAACAAAAATGTTTTGAGGACCTTGCCTATTTTGAACCCTTTTACCTGAAAGACTTTGTAGCCACCATACCAAAAAACAAGGTATTTAAATAAAAAGACAGGCCTTGCATCCCGCTTCAGTCCATGAATACAGGAAAGGTACGGTATTTGAACTATGATAGTAAAAAATTACATGAAATTCACATGTTGCATATTAATATTTCTGCTGATCTACACATTCCAGGTCTGGGCCCAGGAACAGTCAAGGATAGAAAGTACAGCGGATCTTGAGAATGTAGCCGGACCAGGATTGGAGAAGAACAATTTTATCCCCGGTGAAAAAATGGTGTTCCAGGTCTATTATGGTCCCTTAAATGCCGGACTGGTAAACACCCATCTGATACTGGATACATTCAACAAGCACCAGGTTTATTATGCAGAGGCAGTGGTAACGACAACCGGACTGGCAGATGTCCTGTATAAGATCCGTGATATGTATGGTGGTTATTTTGATCCAGTATCCCTTCTCCCCCTTAAATCCATACGGGATATTAGT
Organism: uncultured Bacteroides sp.; assembly: GCA_964642325.1. Lineage (GTDB taxonomy): Bacteria > Bacteroidota > Bacteroidia > Bacteroidales > SM23-62 > SM23-62. Next base: position 1,160 of record CAZXOJ010000405.1, read on the forward strand.
GAAGGGAATTACAAAAAGCACAACATTGTTGAATACAAGCATGATAGCCTGAAAGCCTATAGCAGTGAATCCGGAGAACATGAAATCCCGGCCAATATCAGGGATATGGTATCAGCCTTCTATTATGTCAGGACCATTGAATATGATACCATGAAATATGATGATATTATCAAAATCAATACCTTCTTTGATGATGAGCTTTTCCCTTTTGACATGAGATTTCGTGGAAGAGAGACCATCCGCACCAGGGGTGGAAAATTTAACTGTATCAAACTTGTTCCATTTGTTGAACCGGGAAGGATTTTCAAAAACGAAGATGATATGACAATCTGGTTTTCTGATGATGAGAACCGGGTACCTATCCGCGGCAAATTAGATCTAATAGTTGGTTCAGTCAAGATTGATCTGATTCATTACGAGGGACTGAAATATTGAGGGTTTTACTATCTTTGATCATAGAACTCAAAATTCCTTCTTATGGCTAGTACGGCAGATTTCAGAAATGGCCTTTGTTTAGAATACAACAACGACTTATACACCATTGTCCAGTTCCAGCATGTAAAGCCAGGTAAAGGCCCGGCTTTTGTACGGACCAAACTCAAAAGCCTTACCAACGGAAGGGTCATTGAAAACACCTTTAATGCCGGCGTAAAGGTCTCTGTTGCCAGGGTGGAAAGAAGGCCCTATCAGTTCCTGTACGGTGACGATATCGGCTATCATTTCATGCACCTGAAGACCTATGAACAAATATCTCTTGAGTCATCCATGATTGAGAACCCTGACTTGATGAAGGAAGGCCAGGAAGTGGAGATTGTTTACCACGCCGATACAGAGACTCCTCTTTCCTGTGACCTGCCTGCGTTTGTAATCATGGAAGTGACTTATGCTGAACCAGGTGTCAAAGGAGATACTTCTTCTTCAACCGCAACAAAACCAGCTACCATTGAGACAGGTATAACGGTTAATGTTCCAATATTTATCAATGAAGGAGAAAAAATTAAAGTTGATACCCGGACCAAAGAATATGTTGAAAGGGTAAAGGAATAAATGGCTGATAAAGCATCATTCAAACGGCTGAAATTATATTCTTTTAAGCTTAACGCCCTGCTGGAGATCACACAGGCGATCAATGAAAATCTTTCCGGCAGAGAATTACTTAAACGCTATGAGTCAATACTCACTGATGATCTGAACATTGGCAGGATAGCCATTATAAAGCTTAATGAAAAGTGGGAGACAATTTTAACTACCGGTGCAGACAAGGAGGATGTTTCACATATTGATGTTGAAAAGGAACTTTTGCCGATCAAGGAAATTAGTTTTGTGACTTCTTCTCCACATTTAAGCCTCAAAAACTTCGATATCATCATCCCGGTCATAACCCAGGATACCCCACTGGCATTTGTTTTAATCGGTGACATAGACGAAGAAGCCGAGGGTATCAGTCCCACAATAAAACACCTCCATTTCATTCAGACCATATCCAATGTTATTATTGTGGCCATCGAAAACATCAGGCTGCATAAGGAAAGTCTGCGACAGGAAGCGATGAGGAAAGAGCTTGAACTGGCCTCACGGATCCAGCATATGCTTATCCCTGAAAACTCAACCCTGCCGCAAAACAAACATATTCGCTTTACCGCATTCTATCATCCTCACTTTTCAGTTGGAGGAGATTATTACGATTGTATTTCTTTGAATAATAATGAATTTGGATTTTGCATAGCCGATGTTTCCGGAAAGGGAATCTCGGCAGCCATCCTTATGTCCAATTTCCAGGCTAATCTTAGGGCCCTGTTTTCTGATGAAATCACACTGGATCAATTGGTAAACAGGCTAAATACACGAGTAATGGCCAGTGCAAAAGGAGAGAAATTCATAACCCTCTTTATCGGCAAATACATCGTTGACCGCAGGGAGCTTCAGTACATAAACGCCGGGCATAATCCTCCACTCCTTTACGAGGAAAATAAAAAACAACTTTCCATGCTTATGAAGGGATGTGTGGGGATGGGCATGCTTGATAAAATCCCTGCCTGCGAGATGGGCGTCGTAACAATGCATGAACCTACAAAAATGTTCTGTTATACAGATGGGCTGGTTGAGTTGCTGGATGAATCAGGCGTTGAATCAGGCATTGAATTCGGGACTGAAAAGATTGAAGGGCATGTTACCAATACCCATCCGATTCACGAGAACATCAATGATATCATAGAAAGCCATAACATCCTTGAGGGAAACACAGCCATATTCGATGATATTTCCATTCTTGGTATTGAATTTACTCCGACTTCCTGAATCGTGTTTCCCTGTGGTACACATCTATTGCCACAATGCCTGCCGTGAAAGCCCAGAATAGTGCTGATGCTTTGTCCGTATCCAGGAAGTTGTTCAGAAGTCCATGCAAATAATAGGTTATCAACCCCATCAGTAGGGAAATCGACAATATCCTGATATTCCTGTCTCGAACCCTTGTCCAATTCCTTACTCCTGCAATAATGGTATAAATGACGATAGCCAGGAAAGAAATGCTGCCCGGTATGCCGGATTCGGCTAAGGGCCCGATATATTCACTGTGAGCATTTCCAAGGTTGGCAGCATTGGTGCTTATCTCTGTCTTTTCACGTTCCAGCTGGAAAGGCGCATATTGAAACATATATGTTCCGGGTCCCCAGCCAAATACAGGCTTCTGCTT
>CAZXOJ010000406.1:0-3847 GCA_964642325.1 uncultured Bacteroides sp.
TTCTTTCCGGAATCCTGCGAGAAAATCTTGCTAACTTTCTGCGAATTAATTCAATAGACGTATCATGGAAATTAAAAACGGGCTTTCCAGGACCCAATCTGTATTCCTTGTCCTGTTAAGGATTTTTGTAGGATGGCACCTGCTGTATGAAGGAATTGCAAAGATGTTGATACCCGACTGGACCTCAGCCGGTTACCTGGAAAATTCAAGATGGATATTCGCTGGCATCTTTCAGGCCATGGCTTCCAGTGAGGGAGCACTGGCGGTTGTTGACTTTTTGAATGTATGGGGACTAACACTCATAGGCCTGGCATTGATGCTGGGACTCCTGACCCGCTACGCCAGCATCGCAGGCATGGCATTATTATCCCTGTATTATGTGGCCAATCCTCCATTTTTCGGCACCGATTTTGGTATCCCACTGGAAGGGCATTATCTTTTTATCAATAAGACATTTGTGGAGATCGTAGCCCTCGGGGTGCTGGCTGTGTTCCCCGCCGGACTCTACTTTGGAATGGACCGCTTCATCCGTGCTGCAGGCAATGCAAAGCGGTCCCGCCCTGAAGACAGATCCGAAAATGAGAAAAAGGCCGGGAACATGCTGGATGAAAACGCTGTGCCTGATTCCCTGCATCGCCGCGAGATCCTGAGGTACCTGGCCATGGTCCCGGTACTGGGTGCCTTCGCCTGGGGTGCTGCCAGAAAATACCGCTGGAATTCCGTGAATGCCATATCCGGTGCCACCATCAAGGTCAGTGACAGCAAACTCAAGGACCTAAAAGGAGAACTCCCAAAGGGTAAGATCCTTGATAAACAGGTCAGCCGGATCTTCATAGGAGGGAACCTGATAGGTGGCTGGTCCCATTCCCGCGACCTGATCTATGTAAGTTCTCTTTTCAAGGCCTACAATACCGAACGGAAGGTATTTGAAACACTGGCCCTGGCGGAAAATGCAGGGATCAATGCCATCAATATCAGCGACAGGCAATTGCCCCTGATCAACAAGTACAAGCGGATCTTTGGCAGCAGCCTGCAAACAATGACCCAGGTTCATCCTACGAAGGATAAACTATATGAAGCGATAGATTCGGTGATAGACCAGGGGGTTGACCTGATACAGATACAGGGGAACTGTGCTGACTGGAGGGTCCGGGATGGAGAGGTAGATGTACTTGTCAAAAGCCTGGATTATATCAAGCGGCAGGGCTATCCGGCAGGCATGGGTGCCCATTCCGTGCAGGCACTTATGGCCTGTGATGAAGCAGGCATAGAACCTGATTTTTTCATGAAAACCTTCCACCATGACAAATACTGGTCAGCTCACCCTGTTGAGAACCGCATACCTTTCTCCGTTGACGGGGATAGATCGGAGGACCATGATGAGTTCCATGACAATATGTTCTGCCTCTTCCCTGAAAAGACGGCTGAATATATGAGTAAAAAGGAGATCCCCTGGATAGCATTTAAGGTGCTTGCAGGCGGAGCTATCCATCCCGAAGCCGGATTCAAATATGCTTTTGAGAACGGGGCCGATTTCGTCTGTGTGGGTATGTTTGACTGGCAGATAGTGGATGATGTGAATATTGCCATCGATACATTAGCAAACCTGACGGGCAGGCAGCGTGAATGGCAGGGATAAAAATTAATCAAATGCAAAAAACCATTCTTACCGTTTTCCTGGGATTCCTCATCCTGGCATCCTGTACCACATCAGACATGCCCGGGTCTATAAAAATCCAGTACGATGGGGAAGTCCCACAAGTCCTTTTTGCCATAGACAATATAAACAAAGCATGTAAATCAAAGAAGATCAGAGTGATAAGCCAGGATTCTGATAAGAAACCTGCCCTGATGATCAATATGATCATTGATCCGGCCCTGGGATTCGAGGCCTACCGTATTGACCAGCAGGAAAACAGCATTGTGCTGGCAGGAGGCGATGCCAATGGATTGATGTATGCCGGCATTGACCTGACAGAGATGATCCTCCTGGGAAAGGATCTCTTAGCCATTGGATCTTTAGCATATAAGCCATATATCAGGCACAGGGGACTCCGATACAATATCCCCCTGGATGCCCGTACCCCCAGTTATGATGACACCGGCGATGCCGCACAGAAAAACATAAAGACCATGTGGGAGTGGGATTTCTGGAAGCAGTACCTGGACCATATGGCCTTGAACCGGTATAACCTCCTCACCATCTGGAGCCTTCACCCCTACCCTTCCTGGATCAGGGTGCCTGAGTATCCTGAAGTGGCCCTGGACAATGTTACTGTGTATAATAAGCCCATCGATAACTGGACTGACATGAAATGGGAGGAAGAAGGGATACAGGAACCGGAAAACCTTACGGTTATCAGGGAAATGAGCATGGATGAGAAGACAGAACATTGGAAAAAAGTATTCCAGTATGCCGAGGACCGGGGCATTGACATATACCTTTTCCACTGGAATGTGTTTGTCAACGGGGCGGAAGGGAAACATGGCATCAGGTGGCAACAGGACCATCCCATTACGGTGGATTATATCCGGAAATCCGTCAAGCAAACCCTGCTCACCCTTCCCAATATAAAAGGGATTGGTGTTACAGCCGGGGAGCATATCAACCGTGAACTTACCGGTAAATACAAAACCGAGAACTGGATGTGGCATACCTACGGACAGGGGATCATGGATGCAAGAGCTGAGGACCCGGACCTGGATGTGAGGTTCATTTTCCGACGTCACTGGAGCGACCTTGAAGATATAGCTGAGGCATTCAAAGATTATCCAACCGAGATAGAAACCTCATTCAAATACTCCCGTGCGCATATGTACTCCTCCACCAAGCCACCCTGGTTCGACAAGATCTACCGGGAAATTGTGGAAGACCACGATATTCCCTGCTGGCTGAATATGAGAAATGATGATATTTTCACCTTCCGCTGGGGTGATCCCGAATATGCAAGCGAATATATCAGGAATGTCCCCCATGAGCTTAGCCCGGGATTTTACATGGGACCAGACGGGTATGTATGGGGAAGGGAATTCACCAGCAAGAAGCCGCAAACACCCAGGCAGTTAGCCGTAGATAAACACTGGTACCGCTTCAGGATATGGGGAAGGACAGCATATAATCCAAACCTGGACGCCGCTTACTGGGCTGATCAGATCAGGCTAAGGTTCCCGGAGGTGGATGCAGAACATTTTTACCATACATGGAAGGCAAGCTCCGATATAATTTCCCTGGTGGATAAGATACATTTCAGGCAGAATGACTACCAGTTTTCTCCTGAGGGTTGTTTTGATGTGAGAAATTTCCATGATGTCGATTTCTTCATTGCTGTGGCCGCCATGCCCCTGCAGGGTGTGATCTCCATATCTGATTATGCCAAGAACCCTGAAAACCTGGAGGGGATGACCCCCTTTGATATTGCCACCCGTTTGGATGCAGCCGCCAAAACCCTGATCGAGGGGGCAGCCGTTGTGGATCCAGGCGGTGATGTAGAACTCGGTGAAACCCTGGGGGACATGAAGGCCCTGGGCTACCTGGGACAGTATTATGCCCGGAAGGTCAGGGGTGCCACCCATCTGGCCATGTATCGCTGGTCAGGCAAAGAGGAGGATAAAACATATGCGGTTGCCGAACTCCGTAAGGCCGTCGGATACTGGGAGGAGTATGCTGGAACTGCCAATGCACAGTACCATCCCCAGCTATATGCACGCACCCAGGAACTCAACTGGGATGCCCTGCTTGAGTTTGTGAAGAAAGATGTTGACATTGCCCGTACCGCCGTGCAGGGAGAATCCATTGAGATCCTGCATGATAATATACTTTGGAAAAGAGATACCAGGAGATTTTAAT
>CAZXOJ010000407.1:0-3832 GCA_964642325.1 uncultured Bacteroides sp.
ATAATAAAACCGCCCGGAAATTACCAGGCGGTTTTATAGATTCCAAAAATCTTTTCTGAATATCAGCTAGTCTTCTTAGATTCTAATGAATACACCTGCTGAAAGGTCAAACATGACAGTCGGAACATGGAAACTGAGACCGCCGGAGGCTCCTCCCGTTCCCACTCCAAGATAGACCCCGTTGAAGAGCATGGGCATGCCCAACCTGGCCTGCAGCCTGATCCCTATCCTTTCATGAAGGAAGATCTTTGCACCGCCTGCAAGGGCAATTGAAAATGCCCAGGTATCTCCAGATATGGTTTGTTGGTTGTTACCATCATCGAATTCGACAGGATTCTTTACGTTGAATCTTGTCCCACCCAGGGTAAAGACACCAAATGGAGCAATTATATCGGAACCAATATCCACCTGCTGCAAACCCCCGACATGGTAATATTCAATCCCTAAATCAAATGGCCGAGAAGCGCCACCTCGGTCAAAATATTGCACCTTTGTATCAGTCCGGTTATACAAAAATTCAATAAATGTCTCCGGGGCCAGGGCGATGCTTAAATGTCCCCCGTAATTGGCCTTGTTATCAATTTGAAATTCCCCGTAGTAGGTTCGGATCTTACCGTTAAAAGCAATTCCGTAGAAACCGCCAATTTCAGCTTTTTGGCCCTGGGTAGCGGTGATCAGCATAAGTCCTGCTGCAACCAGTAGTAGTGTTTTTTTCATGATTTATTTGTCTTTATGTGTTTCATTCTGATAATTGCGCAATTTACAGATTTTTTCAATCTGCAACAATACATATTTTAATCTTGATACAGACATGCTTAGAAATAAAATAACTATATTTTAACAATCACTAATTCACTAGCAAAATGGACAATGCTGAAATTCACCGTCGGGATTTTATGAAGTACACAGGTATTGGCCTCACAGGTATGGCCTTACCAGGACTGGCCATGGGATGTCGGAAGGCTGGCATTCCACTGGCCGAATCCAAAACTTTTAATACAGTTTATGAGAAGGTGTGCAATACCGTTTTCATTGATACCCATGAACACCTGGAAAATGAATCTGTTCGGCTGTCTGCCGGTGATATGATCGGAGACAAGGCCAATGACTGGTCTTATTTATTGAGCCATTATTTTGATTCCGATCTCCTGGTTGCAGGGATCCCCTGGGATGATCACCAGAAGTTCTATTCATCCGATCTTGGTACGATGGAGAAGTGGGATCTGTTCGAGCCATACTGGCCCTATCTCAAATACACTGCATATGGCCAGAATGTAAGGATCAGCCTGCAAGAGCTGTATGGGATAGAGGATTTGAACCGTGACAGTGTCGGGGAATTACAGGAAAAGTACATGGATCTGATCAAACCGGGATTTTACCGCAAGGTTCTACAGGAGGTTTCCAATATTGAATCATGCCAGGTAAATCGCTGGCCCTTCCTGGAATCAGAAATGCCCGATCTGCTGATGTCCGATCTGTGGGTCAATGGATTTATAGAAAATATTGAAGATCCCTATGGTGATAAGGCAGGTATAGAAGTCAGGAACCTTGACGACTGGCACCAGGTCATCGACTGGTGGTATGAATGGTATGGACCAAGGTCGGTGGCCATTAAGGTCAGTTCGGCTTATAGCAGGAATATAGATTTTGTCCGCACGCCAAAGGAAGAAGTAGCCCCGTTTTTCAGCAGGAAGATATCAGGAAGGGAGCTTGAACCCGGGGAAAAGAAAAAGCTGGAGGACCACCTGTTCTGGTATGCTATTGATAAGGCAACAGAGATGAACCTGCCAGTCAAGATCCATACAGGATACTATGCCGGTGCGGGGTACATGCCATTGAGCCGGGTAGGGGGTAATCCAGGAGCCGCATGCGATCTCTGCAGGGAATCACCGGATACAAAATTTGTTTTTTTCCACATCGCGTATCCCTATTATGAAGATATGCTGGCCCTTGCCAAGCAGTATCCGAACGCCACTATGGATATGTGCTGGGCATGGATAGTCAATCCATTGGCTGCCAAAGATTTCCTTAAAAAATTCATTTTGACGGTCCCGGTGAATAAGATCACCTGTTTTGGTGGTGATTACATTCCCGTAGAGCTGGTACCCGGCCATGCAAGGATTGCCAGGCAGGGCATTGCCCTGGCCCTTGCGGAACTGGTTGATGAAAACTGGATATCCCTGGATGAGGCACTCTGGATGACAGATCCCCTGATGCATGATAATGCACGGGATCTCTACTTTCTAGGTGAGAGAAAGCAGGAACTTGAGAAAATCAACTGGAAAGAGATCAACCATTATCATTCCAGCAGTTCATAATCATGCATTTCCTTCATGAAGGCGACAAAGTCGTCTTTTTTCTCTGAGGCCATCCATTTTATGGCAGATCTAGGGTGTTCATTCAGTGCCCCGGTTATCATGTAAGGCATATGGTATCCCCAGCTGATATCCTTCTGTAAGGGATGTATATGATTTTGTATAACGTCAAGCAGTGGCAGGAGCCTGTATTTGGGATTTTTCAGGAAGGCAATCAGAATCTCAATCGGGCAGTTTCCTGCACCCCGGCCCATTCCCAGTAAGGTGGCATCCAGCATATTGCAATTTTCGATGATGGCTGTAATCGTATTGGACATGGCCAACTGCATGTTATTATGGGCATGGATCCCAATGGTTTTGTCGGGAAGGGCTTTCCTGTATTTCTGGACCAGGTGCTGGATATTTTCACTATACATGCTCCCAAAACTGTCTACACAGTAGAAAATGGGAACCCTTGATTTGGCGATGTCCAGCAAGGCTTGATCCAGGTCCATTTCGTTCACCTTTGATACTGCCATGAGGTTGATGCAAACCTCGTATCCTTTGTCTATGCAATGTTCTGCCAGTGCTATGCCCTTGTCAATCTGGTGAACATAACAGGCCACCCTGAGCATATCGATCACACTGTCTTTGGCAGGGGGGATATCTCCAGGATCTATTCTGCCTATGTCCGCCATGGCAGATAGCTTCAGGGATGTTTTGTTGCTGCCTACGACCCTGCGCAGATCCTTGTCATCACAGAATTTCCAGGGACCCACCTCATCTCTCGAGAAAGCACTTTCACTGCTTTTATAGCCGATTTCCATATAATCTATACCTGACTGAACGCAAGCCTGGTATACAGCACGTACAAAATCATCACTGAACTGCCAGTTATTCATTAATCCACCATCGCGTACTGTGCAATCCATTACCTTTATTTCTTTCCGGTACATATTCTTTTTTTTATGGTTTGTTATTGGTGTTATGTATATCAAACTGGATCTGTATATTTTTCTCGATGAGGAGACCGAAAAGTTTCTCAAATAATTCCGGATCCAATCCCTTTTCGGCTGCCCATGCCATTCTCTGCTTTAGCACAAGTGCTTTCCTCTCCCTGGCAATGATCCCTTCATCATCGGATTTATATTTCACAATCTCCCGTACATAGGAATCTCTTTGAGCATACAGCCGGATGATCTCCTGGTCGATCTCATCAATGGCATACCTGATATCCTGGATATTTTCGCAGTCCTCTGGTTTTTTTGCAGGTACCATAGCTATTTATTAGTATATCACTGCAATATATTACAATTATCAAGAAAAAAGCCAACTATCCTTATGATTTGAAAATCTCTGGCAATTAAAATAAGGTATTTAGAAGTATTCTGCTTAATTGGTCCCAGTTGTCATGCGCGTTTTTTAAATTTGTGGGTAACGGGAGGCTCCCAATGAAAAAATCCATCCTCATCCTTATCCTGCCGGCTGTCTTCACTGCTATATACAGCCAGAAACCATTGGTAATCAGGGGAATGATA
>CAZXOJ010000408.1:0-3826 GCA_964642325.1 uncultured Bacteroides sp.
ATTTGCTGGTATATGAGGGGAATGGAAAAATGGTTTACGGACATGCTTGAGAACCCGGCATTCTGTGAGGCATTGCTGGACCAGACACTGAAATTCTGGCTGGACTATTACACGGGCTTCATGAAGGAGATTGGCGACATCGTCGATGTGGTGATGATAGGTGATGACCTGGCAGGGCAGGGTGGACCACTATTCCTCCCGGATTTTTACCGGCAGGTGGTCAAGCCCAGGCAAAAAAAGCTGGTGCAGCATATTAAATCTTTAACAGGGGCCAAGATCTGGTATCATACCTGCGGTTCCTGTGTGGAATACATCCCCGACCTGCTCGACAATGGAATTGATATCCTGAATCCTGTGCAGATAACCGGTAAAGGCATGGACCCGGAGTTTCTAAAGGAAATTTATGGAAATGAACTGGTTTTCTGGGGTGGAGGCATAGATTCACAACATGTTCTTCCGTTTGCAGATCCGGAGGAAGTAAAAAGGAATGTGAAGACCAATATCGAAATCTTCAAGCAGGGGGGAGGATATATATTTAATAATGTTCACAACATACAGGCAGGAGTGCCTCCTGAAAATATCATTGCCATGTACGAGGCAGCCTATCAATATGGATTTTCTGACTAAATAAATAACAGGATATATGACATCAAGAGAACGAGTTCAATCTACCCTGAACCATGTTGAGCCAGACCGGGTCCCCGTTGATTTCGGGGGACACCGTTCCAGTGGTATCATGGCACAGGCTTATATGAGGTTGCGGGAGATATTGGGACTGCCACCCTCGGCGGTCTATGTATATGATTTTATTCAGCAACTGGCTGTGATTGAGGACGATGTCCTTGATATCATTGGGGTGGATGTGGTTGATGTGGGACAACAATTCTATCTGCAGGAGGATTACTGGCAGGACTGGACCCTTCCCGATGGCTCAGCATGTAAGATCCCGGCCTTTATACAGGTCGAAAAGCTGGGGGATGATTGGGTAGTAAGGGGTGACGAAAACCAGGTGATCTGCATACAGAAAAAGGGGACCCTCTTTTTTGAACAGACCTATTTTCCCCTGATGGAAAGTGATGATGAATCCTTTGAAGATCTTGAGTATTATTATCAACAGGTGATGTGGGCGAGGATTGGTTCCCCTCCTGCACCTGCGGGACTGGACAAGGAAGGCCTTCGGATCCGGGAGGAAACGGCCAGGGATCTGAGGGAAGGGACAGACCGGGCCATTTACGGGGCGTTTGGCGGGAACATGGTGGAGAATGGAGAATTCTTATTCCGCATTGACAATTTCCTTTTCCTGTTGGCAGCCAACCCGGACAGAGTTCACCGCTTACTCGACCGGATAATGGAATTGCACCTGGCAAACCTGGAAGGATACCTGTCAGCAGCAGGCCCTTATATTGACATCGTCGGATTCGGTGACGACATGGGCATGCAGACCGGTCCCATGTTCTCTCCTGAAATGTACCGTGAGTTTTTTAAGCCCCGCCACAAGATACTGTGGAACAGGGCCAAGGAGCTATGTCCGGGTATTAAAGTGGGACTCCACTGCTGTGGGGGTGTTTATCCCCTGATTGGGGATATGATTGAGGCGGGACTCGATGCCATTAATCCAGTGCAATTTACCTGCACAGACATGGGGGTAGAACGTCTCAAAAAGGAATTTGGTAAAGACCTTGTCTTCTGGGGCGGGGGATGTGATACCCAGTCCATTATACGGACAGGGACTCCACAGGAGGTTTCCGATCATGTAAAAAAGCAGGTAGAGATACTTGCTCCAGGCGGAGGATTTGTATTCCAGCAGGTGCATAATATCCTGGCGGATGTGCCTGCGGAAAATATAGTGGCTATGTTCGAGGCCGTAAACCAGACCAAAATAACAAGTTGATGCTTCTAAACAGGAGAGATTTTATCAGGACGGGTTCACTAAGTAGCGCGGGACTGATCCTTTCCCCGGTGCTGATCCAGGGTTGTATGCGTGCGGACATTTTTGATGAGGGACTGCTTGAGCTGTATAAGGGATTTCAGGACCCCCCCATGAGTGCCAGACCCTTTGTACGCTGGTGGTGGAATGGTGACCGGCTGACTGCGGAAGAGATCCTGAGGGAGCTGGATGTGATGAAGGAGGCCGGAATAGGAGGGGTGGAGATCAATCCTATTAAATTCCCGTTTGGGGCTGATCCAGTCGGTTACGAAACCCTGCAATGGCTGGGTGATGAATGGATAGAGATGCTGAAAGTGGCCTTGGAGGGAGCCCGTGAAAGGGGCATTATTTGTGATATGATCGTCGGGTCAGGTTGGCCATTCGGGGGGGAATTCCTGGAAAAGGAAGAGCAGACGCAGATGGTAACCATCGAAACCATAGACCTGGAGGGTGGAGAACAGTTCCAGTTTCAGCGGGAGGATTTATTACAGAAAGTGGATCCGGAGATCCATTCCAAAAACGAAACAGTTTACCGGGACCTGATGATGTTGCGGCTGATGCCTGAAACATCGGATGAATTCACTGAAGGGATTGATCTTTCAGATCAGTTGGAGGAAGAGGTCATTACCCTGGATGTACCGGCAGGAAAACATGTCCTCTATTACGTCGTCAAACTTACCGGGTATATGGCTGTCATCAACGGAGCCCCCGGAGCAGCAGGCCCTGTTTTGAACCATTATAACAAACCTGCTGCGGAACGATACCTGAATCGCCTATCCGCTGTACTGACCGAGAAGATCGGTCCCATGGGAGACCACCTCAGGGCCATGTTCTGCGACAGTATGGAGCTGGAGGGGGCCAACTGGAATGACGACCTGCCTGAAGAATTTGAAATAAGGAGGGGGTATGCCCTACTTCCTTACCTGCCATTTGTCCTGAAAAAAGTAGGCCATATGGGCAATCCGCTGGAAGAGGATTATGGGACAAAATTTCCCCTGGAGGTTTTGGATATGCTGAACCGGGTAAGACTGGATTTTTACCGGACCCGCCTGGAATTGTTCAAGGAAAGATTTATCGATGTTTTTAACAACTGGTGTCATGAAAATGGCGTACAGTCCCGCGTTCAAGCTTATGGGAGGGGCATGCACCCCATGGAAACCAGCATGGATATTGATATCCCGGAATGTGAAGCCTGGTTGAGGCCCGGGGTTGGGGGTGTATTGGCGGACAAAGGGTCGAAGGGTAGGGCTTACTGGATGATCAATAAATTTGTTTCTTCCGGGGCCCGGCTGGCAGGGAAACGGCTGGTGAGCTGCGAAGAGATCACCAATACCCAGATGGTATTCATGGCCACCCTTGAGCGGATCAAGATCACTGGCGACCAGAGCACCTTGTCGGGGGTTACTCACTCCATTCTACATGGGTTTAATTATTCTCCCCCTGAAGCACCCTATCCAGGCTGGGTACAGTATGGAACCTGGTACAATGAACGCAACCCATGGTGGCCCTATTTCAAATTATGGGCGGACTATAAAACCAGGCTGTCCTGGTTGTTCCAAAATGCTGATATGCAATCCAACGTGGCCATCTTGCAGCCATTGACGGATCTCTGGCTGATCCATGGTCCCCAGCGAGATCCCTTCCCTGCATATGATTATCCTGATTACCAGCATAATCTTTGGGAGGCGGTACATAAAAACGGAGATGGATGTGATTATATTTCTGAAAAGATCCTGCACGAGGCATCCTACCGTAGTGGCAAGCTGGTATATGGTCAGCGGTCCTACGATATCCTGCTGATCCCTGAGACAGAAACCATGGATATGCAGACCATTCAATCCTTGGATGCCTTTTCCACCGCCGGGGGAAAAGTTGTATTTATCGGAAAAAAACCCTTTA
>CAZXOJ010000409.1:0-3823 GCA_964642325.1 uncultured Bacteroides sp.
AATGATAAGATGAAAAGCAATCAAAGGTATCTTGGACTCTTGAAGAAAATGAACCTGCCTGTACTGGAGAACTAAATACTCATAAAATCCCTTCTGCTTGATGGGATTTTAGCATTCTTGCGATTATTGAATCAATCCAGGATTTTCAGGATTGGTTTGTTGATGATCCTGGGCTTCGGCTTTACTACGCTTATGCTGACTTCGTCCAGTACCTCCATAGCCGTGGTGATGCCCTGTAGAGGTACAACAAGCACCTTTCCTTCCTTGTCAAATACACACATGCCGGCTAGCTTGGGTACAACCACCATATCTTTCACGGCTTCAATCTCTGCTTTATAAATTATGGCTGGCTGACCACTGGCATATTCATCCTCGACATGGGTCTCAGGATTAAATTCCGGGTAGGCCTCATTGAAATCACCGGAGAGGTTATATTCAATCCAGCATATCCATTTGCTGCCGGGCTTAACACTGATCCTTGTCCTGAAATATCCCGGCAGGGGGGTGGCCCCTGAAGATATTATCTCATCATAAGCAATTCCGGCTTCGCTGGATCTGTTCTTTCTTTCGGCCTTGTTTATTTCAGACCACAAAGGCAGGGCAACAGGCACATCCGCTTTGCCTTCCCAGTCCCCCGTTGCTACCCGCCTGGTAGCATAGGCCGTATAGGTTTGCCCATTTTCAGGATCTTCCAGCCAGATGGCAAATGTCGGGGATTCTCCAAAGACAGATTGCTGCACAAGTTCTTCATTGATATGGATCAGGAATTCTAACTCGGTTTTATTCAAGGTCCGGGCGAATGCAAATATGACCAGGCCGCCAATGATTATTCCGGCAGATATTAATCCCCATTTGATAATAGTCCTCATATAATGAACTTTTCAGGTTACACGTATTTATCGACCTCAAATCCTTCCCGGTAATTCAGTTTGGATAACTCTCGTGCCTCCCTGTCATTTGTTATAACCTCATGTTCAGGTGAAAAGTTCAATTGCTTATTGCCCATACGATAGGAAAGATTGGCCAGGTGTATCAAAACAGAGCTGTTATGTCCCTGGATAAGATTGCCATTGGGCTGGTTCCTGGACCTTACACAATCGAGGAAATTCTTAATATGGGCTTTCAGTGGGTAATATCCCGGTTCCTGGGTTACAATCTGCCCGTCTTCATCGAATACCTGCCATCCACCTCCCATTCGGCCCACAAACATCAGCCTTTTTGTCCCAAGGATATCTATCCTGGTGGCATTTTGCCTCCAGTCAGGGAATTTATCGCTGAAGCGGACCTCTGGCGGCGATTTCTTCATATAGGGTGTGCACTCACCTGTTTCCACAGTCAGCGTAAAATCTCCATAATCAAAGGTTGCCATCTGGTAATCAGGCACATCCCGATTATCATCGAAAAAATATCTTCCACCGGAGCAATACACTGATTTGGGAAAGCCAGGATCATCCAATACAAGCCGGGCAAAGTCAAGCTGGTGTATGACCCCTCCTGCCAGGGCATTTCCCCCGGCATAATCCCAGTAAAAACCCCAGGATTTGTTGCGGGAAACAGAGTAGGGTACTTTGGGAGCCGGACCCAGCCACATATTCCAGTCTATGGTGTCAGGAGGTTTGGCTTCTGCTTTTTCCACGAATGGGATGGGACCGTTCAACAGTTCCTTTATATGGACAGAGATGATATCGCCCAGCTCACCGCTTTTGATATATTCCCGTGCCTTATAGCCATAATCCGAGCTCCTGTTCTGAGTCCCGCATTGTACAATCCGGTTGTATTTCCTGGCCATATCAATCATTTCTTGCCCTTCTTCGATAGTATGGGAAATACACTTTTCCACATAAACATCTTTCCCGGCCTGGCATGCCCACATAGTAGCCAGTCCATGCCAGTGCTCAGGGGTAGCAATAAATACCGCATCTATATCCTTATCGTCCAAAACTGTCCGCATATCACGCACACGAAGGGGATCGCTTCCCTGTATCTTTCCCACCTCCTTTATGCCATATTCTCCTCTTGTATCATCAACATCACAAAAATATTTCACATGGATGTTCTCACCCAGTCCCGCTGCATCCGTAATAACCTTAATACCATGATGGCCGCATCCGATGAGTGCCACTACCAATTTATCATTGGCGCTTCTTTGTGGCACAGATAAACCGGAAGCGGTTTGGCTTTTTCTATATGCCGGGACCTCCGCGGGCAGATCCGCTTCGCTGATCCCTGAACCAGTTTCTTTTTGCTGATTAGTACAAGATGCAGCCATGGTTAAACCGGCAGCACCGGTCGTGGCTATCTTAAAGAATTTTCTTCTTTTCATTTTTATGATTATTACATATCAAAATTCAACTTCAATCATATGTTCTCCGGATCCTGTGGGAACCGGAATCTCTAAACCGGATGTGGATATGGGAATTTTCTTGCCATCTACTTTAATAGCAGAGATTTTTCCAGTTGCTTCCTCCAGCCAGTCGGCCAGTTCCAGGTTCCATGAGGATGTCTTATTATCAAAATACTGGCAGTAATGCGGATCATAGCCAAGGCTGAGTGTAAGTTTTGCATCCTCTTTTACCCATTCACCTGAATTACTGGCATGAAGATAGCCTATGAACTCATTAATACTCATGAAACGGCCCTCTGGATACTGTGTGAAAACCGTGGCAAATTCCTCCGGGTGCCTCCTGATCCCAAAATCGTGAGCATCCGGCGGGGCTGCAATGATCAGTGGAGACTCCTGGGTGCCCAGGAATTCCCATCCTATGATGACCATGTCAGTGCCACAATAGCCCTCTTCCCATCCACACCATCCAAATCCTGCCAGGGCAGCTAACTTGAATGTGTTCTTAAAATAGGAAGTGGACGTCCCATTCCCTCCCGCACAGAACTGTAGGGGAGTGACCCCGAACTGTTCAATCAGCCATTGCTTACCTGTTTTCATGCGCCAGAGCTGTTCGGCTGCAGGTATTTCTTTCTGCCGGCGGGTATCCCCGAATTCACGGTACCAGCCAACTTCAGCCTTTTCCTTGTCAAGGGAAGCCCCATACCAGCCTGGATCGGAAACAAGATCGGGCTGCATATGTGTTAATCCATGACAGAGAACTTCAAAAACCCCTAATTTGACCCCTTTGTCGTAGCCGCGCTTACCCGAAATATAATCCTGTTTGGTTCCGAATTTATCAGTGAAATTCTGTGTCCATGCTGGTTCCAGTCTTTTTGTTTCCTCATTCACAAAACCCGGTACGAAATTGACATTGAGTACGGCATTATTGTCCTGTAATGGCTTGATCAAATATTTTTCAATGATCTCCTCTGTCAAAGTAGGATACTGCCAGTGTTCCAGCCAGGCATTCTGCGCACCTCCCGGATCATCCATGATCATAATGATATCATTCTCCCAGGTTTTATAAAGATTGTACCCTATGGTCCAGGTAATGGACCGCCTCAGGAGGCTACGTATGTCCTGGTATTTAAACATCGTATTAGGATCATTCCCTATCCAGACTGCCCTTCCGCCTGATTCGTATGTTCTGGCAGTTGCCTGTGGATAGTCTCCCTGCATAGCAACAACCTCGGTACCCTCAAGCACCTCTACCCTGTGACGCTTGAAATGTGATCCATAGAAAACATCCGTACTTGCCACATCAGGCTGGAAAATCGAAGCAAGCCCCTCTGTTAAAAAATGCTCACCTGCCGGCCCCATCTCCGCATTGCTCTCCCAGCTGCCAACATATTTAAATCCCAATACCGACTGTATCTCTGCCTGCCTGATCCGATCGGAAAGGGCGATCAACCCCATCCCGTGTTCCTCTACCATTTCCTG
>CAZXOJ010000410.1:0-3787 GCA_964642325.1 uncultured Bacteroides sp.
ACCCTTTCCCTCTTATGAGATCTTCCGCCTGCTGCCCTGGCGAAAGGAGATACTGGAAGGACTCCTGGGATCTGATCTCGTAGGATTTCATACCTATGATTATGAACGGCATTTCATGAGTTGCGTGAGGCGACTGCTGGGGTATGATTCCGTGTTCAACCGCATACACCTCGAAGAAAGGATAGTAAAGGTGGACTTTTTCCCGCTGGGTATTGATTATGATAGGTTTGCTGCCGGGGCAAAGGAATTGTGCCAGGCAAAAAAATCATCAGGATTCACCAGGCACCTCATCAACCAACAACTGCTCGGCGGTGAAAAAAAGCTCATCCTGTCCATAGACAGACTGGACTATACCAAAGGGATCAAGGTGAGACTAATGGCCTTTGAACATTTCCTAAAAACGCATCCTGCTTACCACGAAAAAGTGAGTTTTCTGTTTTTTGTGATGCCATCAAGAGAATCCGCAGAATTGTATAAAAGCTTGAAAAAGAATATGGATGAACTGGTGGGACGCATCAATTCTACCTATGGCTCCCTGAACTGGATGCCCGTCTGGTATTTTTACCGTCCACTGGAATTCGAAGAAAGAATTGAATTGTATTGCCAATCGGATATCGCGCTCATCACACCGGTCAGGGATGGAATGAACCTGATCGCCAAAGAATACCTCGCATCACGGTCAGACAGGGGCGGTGTGTTAATCATCAGCGAAACGGCCGGGGCATCCAAGGAACTGGTCGAGGCCATCATTGTCAATCCTAATAACCAGATAGAGATCAGTGACGCCATCAGGTATTCACTGGAAATGCCTGAAGAAAATCAGATCGAAAAAAACAAAGCGCTTGCAGCTCGATTAAAAAGTTACAATGTCAGTAAATGGGCTGAGCATTTTATCACCAGCCTGGATGAGGTCAAGAAGATCCAGGAAATCAAACTGGCCAAAAGGATAACCCACCAGCTTGTACAGGAGATCAGCGATGCTTATGGTAAAGGAGCCAGGCGCATCCTCTTCCTGGATTATGACGGAACCCTGATGGGATTTAATAAAGACCCCCAGAAAGTCTATCCGGACAAAGAATTATATGATGTATTAAAGAAACTATCCCAGAAGAAAGAGAACAAACTGGTGATCATTTCTGGCCGGGACAAGGAGACTTTGGGGAGGTGGTTCCCACCGGATTGGAACCTGCATATCGTTGCAGAACATGGTGTCTGGACGCGGGAACCCAAAGGTGAATTTAACATGATAGAACCAATAGACAGTGACTGGATGGAAATTATACGTCCAATCCTCGAGTTTTATGTTATCCGAACACCAAGGTCATTTATTGAGACCAAAAATTATTCCCTTGTCTGGCATTATCGCAATGCAGATCCCGACCTGGGCGAACAACGTTCCTGGGAACTCAAGGATGAGCTGAAGGCACTGGTCACCAACCTGAACCTGGAGATCATGGACGGGGACAAAGTAATAGAGATTAAGAATTCAGGCATTAATAAGGGCAGGGCAGCCAATATCATGATCGGTGAAACAAAGTATGATTTTATCCTCGCCATAGGCGATGACTGGACCGATGAATACACTTTCGACGCTTTGCCTGATGAAGCATATACCATTAAAGTAGGCACCAAAACCACCAAGGCCATTTATTATGTGGAAGGGGTCCCGGATGTACGAAACATACTGAAAGAGCTATCAGTCAAGAAAATACCGGGGTAATCAATCAAAGTCTATTACTTTTCAGCATTCAGGTACTCACTTGTACTCAAAATGGAGGCATAGGCTTTCAGGGTCGAAAGTGTGGAAAGATGCACATCCTGAGCGGCAATGATCTCGTCCTCAAAGCTAAGGTCTCTGGTGGCACAGGCATCATGAATGAGGATGGTCTCAAATCCAAGGTCATCTGCTGCACGGGTTGCAGCCTCAACACACATATGGGTCATCATCCCAACAATGACCAGGCGTTTAATGCCCTCTGCCTGTAAATGTTCAAGCAAGGGCGTTTCACGAAAACAGCTCACATGCTCCTTGACAAAAACCGTTTCATCTGGCAGGGGACTGACATATTCATGGATCTCCCCTCCACCCTTGTGTTTTATATGCACAACTTCCTGTCCGGTTTCCCTGAAATGCTCCAGGATTTTTCCTGCCTGCAGGCTGGCTTCCTCTCTCCCTACCAGGGGAGCCCTGGTAGTATCAAAATAAAATGCCTGTATGTCGATCAGTACAAGCGCGGTTTTGGGTTCATCTGCCTGTCCAGAGACCAGGCTCATCCCAGCTAAACAGCATATTAAAAGCAGGATAGTTCGTTTCATAATACATGATTTACTATCCTGCTAATATAAGGTTTTGACAGACTCAGTCTGAACAATTATTCCACGACCTCCTCCAAAGGCCTGTGTAATAGCTGACTGAGCACCTCCCCTTCAGCCACCCGGATGTTGGATTGAATACTGGTCAGCACATTTACAGCGCCTATCATGGGTGCCTGTAAAAAGCAATATTGTACCCATGTTAGTTCTCCCCGGGGACCGGTATCCAGGAGTTTGTTGATCATGCCTGCAAGCTTTGGATCGGAATTTTCTGAAAGGAATTCCTTGTACTCATTTATCTTCTGTTGCAGATCATTGCCCTTTCCGGGGATACCCTCGTCTCCAAATATCACAACCCTAACACTATACAGTTCATCCATGTTGTCAAGCTTATCAAATGCAATGTTCCCTTCCTGGTCCACTGCTGCCAGGTTATCAGGATGTGATCTATGTACCATATCGGCTGTTAAGTCACTGATATAATCACTCAGTGCATCCGACCTGCTACTGATTTCTTTTGCCTGTTCCTGGATAATATCTGACCCGGGAACAGATTGTTGTAAGCGGTCCAGATATGCCGCATTCCTGGCTTCTACTATTTCGGTTGAGGCAATATGGCCTTCTGTTGCCACGCTAAAAGCTGTTAGCACATTTTTACTGACTCGCAGGGCATACATCATGAAGGTAATGGCAACAAAACATAGCACGAAAATTAAGATGGTGAAATTCTGCACCTGGTTTTCCTTGTCCTTTAATGCCTGGACAACCAGGATTGGGATGAATATTAATACTGTGACTAACCCGCTGAGGCTGATCATGATACCGGCTCCGGGCCAGTGCTGGATCTTGAACATGGCCCCGGCAATGAAAATGATCCCGGCAATGAGTCCGAAAATATACATTGGCATATTGACTTTTTTACCCTCTTTCCTGGTATCCCGGATCTTGACCATAACAAAAACCGGAAGGTAGATGGCTCCCAATATGAAAAGGCTGAGTACAAGTAGTACACCGGCTCCTGGCCAGTGCTGGATTTTAAAGATGGTACCCGTAATGAGCATCGCCGGGGCGATCATCCCAAGGATATACATAAACTTTTTCATAATTCGGTATTTTTGGTTAATAAGCAGTAATGTTTCTTCCTGTAACTGTTGGATCCTGTCTTTCCCCATCCCTTTCCTGACCTTTTCAAGCGCCTTTATAAATTCCAGTCCCTCTTCCATTTCCGCCTCCACATCACAGCAGAGGTGGTCAAGGAGTTCCTGTTGCAGTTCCGTGTAAGTAAGGCCCTGCTTTTGAATCTCCCGGTTAAGTCGCCCAATTTCCTTTTCAGTCAGTTCAGCCATGGATTAATATTCAACCCAAATTCAAACTGGGCTTGGGATTCAGGATCTGTCCCATAATGGTCACGAAATCCAGAAATTCCTGCACCTTTTCCTTGGCGGTTTTATTGCCCGTTTCAGTCAGGGTGTAA
>CAZXOJ010000411.1:0-2264 GCA_964642325.1 uncultured Bacteroides sp.
ATGATTACCCCTTCGGCGCAATGGAGGGAGGGATTACCATCGGGTAATGGCGTTATAGGGGCATTGGTCTATGGTTCAATTAACCAGGAGCGTGTGCTGTTCAATCACAACGATCTTTATTACAATGGCAACTTTACAAAAATTCCCGATATGTCGGCGGAACTTCCAGAAGTGAGAAGGTTACTTCTGGAAGGGAAATACCTTGAGGCCAATGATCTCTATCCAGATAGGGTCAGGGAGAAGGGATTCAGCGGAAACAACGCTCAATATCATCCTGCCTTTGACATGCTTTTGACAACAGATTGCGAAAAGATGTTTGAAGACTATTCCAGAACGCTGGATTTTGAAACCGGAGAGGTAGAGGTTAAATGGAGAGATGGAGACACGCGTTTTTCAAGGCGCCTGTTTGTCTCTATTCCAGATGATCTTTCGGCCATGTCAATAAAGGCAGACAAAGGTAACGCCATTAGCGGTACAGCTACCCTTGACATTCATGATCTTAATGATGCAGTCAGAAGAAATGGAGAACGCTTCGACCCGGGATTCACATATCAGACTTCTATTCAGGACGGATATGTAGAATTTCGCGCTGATGGTTCTGGCAAAGGGGAGTTTGGCGGAGTTATGCGGGTTTTAACAAAAAATGGAGAAAAAAACAGCTCATCACAACAGAGAGGAAACAGAAGAAGGAATGTTGGCTCTATCAGGTTTGAAGGAGCCGATGAAGTTATTCTGCTTGTATGTGTTTATGCCAACGAAAAGGGCGATGTAGCTGTTCCCCGCCTGAAGAAGAAGCTGGCGGCTATAGAAGGTGATTATGAGGAACTTTTTAATCGTCATGAACCTATCCATAATCAAAAATTTAATTCAATGGGTGTTAACCTGAATGTGAACGGTAAAAGGGATACTCCAAACGAATTACTTCTTTTAGACGCTTATCAGGGACCTGCTTCAATTGAATTACTGGAAAGATTACACGATTTCGGTCGCTACCTCCTTTTATCAAGCAGCAGGGCAGGGAGTAATCCAGCCAATCTTCAGGGGATATGGAACGGCGATTACGCTCCTCCATGGGATTGTTGTTATGGGAACAACGTGAACCTGGAAATGAATTACTGGCAAGCGCTCCCCGGAAATTTGCATGAGCCTATGATGGCTGTATATGATTTTTTTGACAGCCGCATGGACGAATTCAGGTACAATGCAAAGCAACTATACGGAACCGAGGGCATATATATACCTCCTTTCATGACTCCCGACACAGGAGTTATGCGCGATATGCAGCACCACCTTATTCCTTGGACTGAAGCGGCTGGTTGGCTGGCTTCATTCTATTATGACTACTATTTGTTTACCGGGGATAAAGAATTTCTACAAAACAGGGCAGTTCCATTTATGAAGGAAGTTGCACTTTTTTATGAAGGCTTTATTGTAAAAGACGAGAATGGGAAGAACATGATTTTCCCGTCAGAGTCACCTGAAAACCAACCGGCTGACAAGGTATTTACTGATCCTGTTACTGGAAGGAGGAGAAGTATCAGAGTTCAGATCAATTCTACTATGGCCTTTGCCATTTCAAAAGAGGTATTAAACAATTTGATCAGGTCATGCGAATTGCTCGACATTGAAAAAGAAGGCGTGGATAGATGGAAAAAACTCTTAGCGGATATGCCTGAGTATCAGATAAACGAAGATGGCGCCATACGCGAATGGATGCATCCGGATTTCGACGATAATTACCACCACCGCCACCAGTCACACATTTACCCCTTGTTCCCGGGACATGAAATCACAGAGGAATCAAGCCCTGAGCTGTATGAAGCTTGCAGAATAGCGATAGAGAAAAGACTGACAATAGGCCTGAGTTCCCAAACCGGCTGGTCACTGGCCTTTATGGCGAATGTTTATGCCCGTTTGGGTGATGGTGACATGGCGGTTGAAACATTGAATATCCTGTCGCGTTGCTGCCTGGGTCAGAATCTGTTTACTTATCACAACGACTGGCGAAGGATGGGCGTTACTTCAGGCGGATCCCCCGGTCAGACTTCACCATTCCAAATGGACGCGAATTTTGG
Organism: uncultured Bacteroides sp.; assembly: GCA_964642325.1. Classification (GTDB taxonomy): domain Bacteria; phylum Bacteroidota; class Bacteroidia; order Bacteroidales; family SM23-62; genus SM23-62. The sequence goes on from CAZXOJ010000411.1 coordinate 2,076, forward strand.
AATTTCATCCGTTATAATCGAAATGCTCTGCGGCTCCAGTGCTGATATGCTGAGGATATTGCCCGCTTTACCCTCTGGCTGGCCAACAGGTGAATTTCATGATTTACTTACCCGCGCCGGAGTTAGAACATCAGCACAATGGGATATGAATAAGAAAGAGATAGATTTTTCGCTCACAGCGGAAAGGGA
>CAZXOJ010000411.1:2364-3756 GCA_964642325.1 uncultured Bacteroides sp.
GTGTCTTTATTGATGCTGCCTGCCATAATCAGCGGTCAGAGGACATTTGTTCATCCGGGTGTACTGCATAAAAAATCGGATCTTGACAGGATGAAATATTCGGTCATGGCCAAGGTAGATCCGTGGTATGCTTCGTACCAACTGATGAAAGCCGACAATAAATCCAATTACGATTATGTAATCCAGAAAGATTCTTCCTGGACGAAGATATCAAGGGAACATCCTTGCGATCATTGCAGTGAGTGGGATTCAGATGTACGAGCCGCCTATCTCAATGCCCTGATGTGGTATATCACAGGCGATTCCCGCCATGCTGAAAAAACCATTGAGATATTGAATGCATGGAGCAACCTTACCAGTTTCTATGGCGGTGATGGAGGTGATCGTGAAGCATTCTATGGCCAGGGGACAGAACCCCTATCGGCAGGAATATATGGTGCGCCAATAATAAATGCCGCCGAGATTATCAAAAGTACGTATGATGGCTGGGCTCAGGAGGATATCGACAAGTTTAAAGCCATGCTTGTCCATCCGGGCTATTCAAATACAACCGTTCCAACAGGCGATATAGCCAGCGATAATGTTACTTTTTACTGGCGTGTATATCTGTTTGACCCTGCCAGGCACGGGAACCAGGAGCTTGCTCCGGCGAGAACCCTGATGGCAATGGGGATCTTCCTTGATAATGAAATTATATATGACAGGGCCTTACGTTATGTCAAAGGAATGCCTCACAGACATGACGATTTGCCTTTTGTGCCTGGCCCCAGAACTCCCGGTACTATCAAGTCACAAGGCGAGTATTCAATATCTTATAATTACATTGTAGATTCAAGCATACAGGATTATGGATATGAGGGAGTGCTCACTAATTATGTATATGCCAATGGTCAATGCCAGGAAAGTTCCCGTGACCAAACGCATGCGATGATGGGACTTGCTTTTGCCACAGAGATATCTGAAATGGCCTGGAACCAGGGAGATGATCTCTATGGATGGGCAAACAACCGTATTTTGCTGGGACTTGAATATACCATGAGATATAATGTCTCATATCAAAATCCATATCCCGATCAATTAACCCAGTGGGAGCCATCTGCACCGGATGATTTTTATCAGGTACTGACCAAGTCAGCATGCTGGAAGGCAATGAAAATCAGTCCAAGAAAAAGAGGCAATCGTAGTTTTACGGGAAGACCCGCTTGGGAAATGAGTCTGAATCATTACTTAATGCGCATGAATATTCCTAAGGACAACATCAAATGGCTAATGCGGGCCCGCGATAAAGCGATTGAATTATCCGGTTATGAACAATCGGGATATAAACTGCAGAACCCCGGTTGGGGAGGATTGACATACCGTCGCCCAGTCAATTGCCAGGGAGATCCCTGT
>CAZXOJ010000412.1:0-3746 GCA_964642325.1 uncultured Bacteroides sp.
ATGGCCTCTTCATATTGTCCGTCATAACAGTACAATCCAGCAAGCCATGCAGTATGCTGGGGATTGAAAGGATCATACCTCTGCGCGAGTTTATGTTCTACAATTGCTTGCTCCATCCGGCCTGTTGCATACAGTAGCCATGCATAATGATAGTGAGTCATCGCATGGTTGGGATCCAATTGAAGAGCTTTGATGAAATACTCTTCTGCCTCTACCATTCTCCAGAGTTTATAGAAATACAATGCTCCCAGATTTGAATAGTTTAGCGCTATCGTAGAATCCAGTTTAATAGCCTGCTTGGATGCAGCTTCAGCTTTCACAAGTGCATCATCCGTGGCAAATGGTCCATGTGCAATTTCAATATACCCATGTGCCAGGGCGGCATATGCAAAAGACTCCGCAGGATCAATCCTGACAGCCTCGTGCAGGTATTCCAGTCCTTTTTCTTTGCTTCCAGGTGTGAACTGGTTCAAATGATACATGCCACGGAGATAAGCCTTGTATGATTCAGGATTGACCTGGTGTGGAACCGGAAGTTTTTCCATGTCTTCTGAAGACAGAACAAGGTTCATTTTATCAGCGATCTGGCTGGCAATGCCACTTTGTAATTTTAAGATATTGGTAATATCACTAGAACAGGTTTCGGTCCATACCACATTCTCCTCGGGGAAAACATGGATCAGTCTTAACTGGAGGGTGATGGAGTCTCCGGAACCCCAAACAGATGCCTCAACCAGGTATTCAACATTGATTTCCCTTGCAATTTCTGGAATAGGCTTGTCAAAATTTTTAAATGCATTAACGGTATACCTGGAAATTACCCTGAGAGGCTTAACCTGGCTTATTTTCGACAACTCATTTATCAATGTCTCATGTTGGCCTTGTACCAGCCATTCCTGCTCAGTGTCCCCGGTAAAATTGGTAAATGGCAGCACAGCCAGTGAGATTTCAGCACCCGACATTCCCAAGTTATCTGTTATACTGGTACTATGCTGGTAAACAAGTCTTATTAAAGAAGCCACAATCAAAAGAAATAATACTGTTCCAGGGATGGAAAACCAGAGTCTTTTTAGCATTACTCCGTATAAACCATGGGCTTTATCATCCTCAAATACTTCAATGACTTTCTCTTTGGCTTCTTCCTTTTCCCTGCTGAGGTACCAGGAAAGGAAGAGGGCCACAGGTAAGCCTACGAGCAAGATGATCAGAAGAATATCCCTGAATGTTTCACTTAGATTATAATTATTAATGAAATAATCAGCCATTTCCAGGACGATCCATCCGCCACTTACATAAATCAGGAATGTTTGTACCAGTGGATTAGAAATAAGGTTTCTTAGATTCTTTTTTTCTGCCATGGTTTGCTTTTTATGGGAGAACCTATGTTATACAGGACTTCTTTCCGTTGAAAGTTCTTACCAGGATAGTTCTGAATTCCCGGAATTTGCAAGCATGAGATCAAATGGGATGAGATTGAATAGAATAAAATTAGACTATCCTGTCATTAATGTCAAGTAGATTCAATCAACCATTAAGAATCCATCAGGCATTACAGCGGTGCTACATAGACCTGGGGTGTACCTGTTTTGTCAGAAGTATATGTTACAAATTTGCCTGAAGAACTGAAAGATGGATGCACATGTGCATGTTTACTGTGGCCTTCTTTAATACTGGCATCGGCCCAGCAAAGAAAATCCGGCTCACCCGTCTCGAGGTTCAGCAAAATAAGTGGATTATATCCCGGGTCCTGTCCGTCGGAGATAAACCATTTACCGTCGTCACTGGCCCTTCCATGGCCAAGACGTATCGTGTCGTTTGTGTAATATTCCTGCCAGTCATCACCCTCTTTGCTTATCGAGGCTATTGATACGGGCATCCAGCCCGGGACAGACTTCTTGAAAAAGAAGAATCTTTCCCCGTTGGGAGACCAGCTCTCATGGGTAGCACGAAAGCCATAGGGGCAGGTAAGGAATTGTTTCACCTCTCCTGTATTCATATTGGCTATCCAGGTACGGGCACGCTGATCCATGGGCAGGCTCATATCATTCTGTGTGTCAGGATAGGGTACAAATGTAACCAGGTGGGGATAAACAGGATTAATGAGAGCGTGTGAATACCTTCCACCGGTCCTTGTAAATACATGCTCCATTGTCTGTGATATCAGATCTGCCCGATATATGCTCATCCCTGAATCAGACCGGCTATTAACAAGTGCGTATCTTCCATCCGCAGTGAAACTATTGGCAATTTGTGGTTTTTTCAACCCGGATCCGCTTAGATCCATCAGGGTGTCAATACTCATATCAAAAACATCAATGGCACAAAGTGCACTGCCATCAATATAAAAAATCCTTTTTCCGTCCGGGTGCATGGTATAGCGGAGAGACAGATCACCAACGGAGGTGAGTTGTTTCAATGCACCGGACTCCAGGTCACAGCGATAAAATTGCCATTCACCTGTCCGTTTGGAGCTGAATACCACGTATTTATCATCGGCAGTAAAAGCCTGTGCTTCAAAATAACAGGCCTCACTGGCAGAATCATGGGAAGTTATTTGCCAGACCTCCCGGCCGGTTTTCGCATCCTTTTCCTTGGTCCATTCAATGCCTTGATCTGCGGGTTTTGGATTACAAGCAAGAACTGTAAGAAAGCAAGCAGTGCAAAATGAGGTGATGATTGTCTGATTAATATTCATGATTAGTGTTTTAATTAATTCCACTTAATGCCAACTAATAACAACAGTTTCTTCCGGTGAAATAGACACAGTATCTGTATTGCTAATCATCCCATTTTGATCAGCAAATACAACAGTCGGAGTGAGCTGATCCCTAATTTCCAATTGGACTTTTTTTGGACTGGTATTTTTATTTATAATAATGGTTATGAAAAAATTCCCAGACTTCAGGGTTTTCATAAACATCTTTTGTTGAGGTACTTCGAAACGGAAGGGCAGGGTTGATATACTTTCTTTTACTTCAGCTCCAAGGAATGTGATCAGGTTATCATAATCTGACATGCGTGAACCGAGCCCAACCATAGAAGGCATCCAGAGGACCTCGCCTTTTCCGAATGAATTCCGGGTAGCTATTACCTCATTGTCCAGACTGGCAATTGGTTTGGCTGTTTTATTTTGTATGCTTCCACGCCACAAATGAGCTGATAGGGTCAGGCCTGGATCGCTGAGCCTGAAATCGAATAAATTACCCACAACTTTGAATTCCTTTAAAAGTCCACCAAACAGATCCTCCAGGGGGAATCCGGTTTTCATTATACAATGGGCATTCTCATCAAAATATGCAGTCAATCCATCAACGATCAGTTTACCTCCATTCTGAACGAAATTTTCCAGGTTCTTCCACTGGCGGGAAGGAACGCTGATTTGATGAGTAAGAATTATGGTTATTCCATTGTATTCATCCCTGGTAAAGTCGAATTCATTTATTTCTTTTATGCTACATTGAATTCCCATCTCACTGAAGGCCTCAAAATAACCCAGCACTGATTTCATGGCTCCGCCCGTGTTCCTCCCTTCATAAGGTATTCCACCAGCCTGCAATTTTTCTTCATGCCATAAGGTTTCCCGGGTGTAGATCAGATTGATGCCTGATCTTACCGGGATTGCATTTGTAAAAAGCGACGGGTGCTTCCTTATTGCCTGTATTACAGAGGCGGCTGCCAATACTCGATCAGTTGGTTCATTCTGGTAATCAATCATAGCCCATTCTCCGGCTTCATAACCTGAGGCA
>CAZXOJ010000413.1:0-3740 GCA_964642325.1 uncultured Bacteroides sp.
GTTTTATAAGAAATTACTGGGACCAAAAATATAAATTTTATCAAGATATTTTGCGAAATGTATAATTACTTATTCAAATTACTATTTTTGTCAAAATTCATCTCCAACAAGCAAATCCATGAAAGTTCTACGGGAAAACTTCGGTCAGATTCCAGGCATAGGTGATGCAAGCCTGTATTCAATAACAAATGCTAATGGTATAAGCCTTAAAATTTCGGATTACGGAGGTACCATACAATCTATCCTGGTGCCTGATAAAAGCGGAAAACCGGGGGATGTTGTCCTAGGATTTGACAGCCTGGAGGGTTATCTGCAGGACCATCCTTATATTGGAACCATTGTAGGGCGATGTGCCGGCAGGATCTCAAATGCCAGTTTTATACTGGATGGCACTCAATACAAGCTGGCAAAAAACCATGGCAGGAACCATATTCATGGTGGAACAGTTGGGTTTGACAAAGTTTTGTGGCATGCTTCTGAGTTTGCCGATAAGAACAGGGCCGGAATCACCCTGGAGTACGTAAGTCATGACCTGGAGGAAGGATACCCTGGCTACCTCAGGTTAAGTGTTACCTATACACTGGATGAAGACAATCAAGTTTGCCTTGATTACCATGCCACAGCAGATAAACCTACCCATCTGAACCTGACAAATCATTCCTATTTTAACCTGAACGGTACCGAAGCAGAGGTTTATGATCATGAATTATGGATCCCTTCATCAAGGTATGTGGTTACGGATCAGGACCTGATACCCACCGGTGAGATCGGATCTGTAGAAGGTGGCCCGCTTGATTTCAGGTCGGCCAAGCTCATCGGGAAAGATATCAATGAGGTTGAGGGTGGATTTGATCTTTGCTATGTGCTTGATGGTGATGGCAAGGAACCCATTCTGGCTGCGAGGGTTGTGCATCCTGAAAACGGAAGGTGCATGGAGACATTTACCACCGAGCCAGGCATACAGTTTTACAGTTCAAATTTCCTGGCAGACCTCAGGGGAAAAAATGGTACTCCTTACCGAAAGCACCTGGCTCTTTGCCTCGAAGCGCAGCATTTCCCGGATACTCCCAATCAACCGGAATTCCCCTCGACCATTTTACGCCCTGGTGAGACTTACAAGCAGCGTACCATATATAAGTTTTCCAATAAGTATGTATAACAGAAGAAAATTCCTTCTCTCTTCACTGGCTGCCTCGATAGGCATAAGCTTACCTGTTGCAGGAAAACAAACAGCAGCCGATCCCATAAGAAGAAAAAATACCGGACCAGCCATCATCTCCACCTGGCATCATGGTCTTGCTGCCAATGCTGCAGCCTGGGAAGAGCTTGTTGCCGGCAGGTCTGTTCTTGATGCAGTGGAAGCAGGTGTGAGGGTAAGTGAAGCAGACCCGGAAGTGACAAGTGTAGGTTTCGGGGGACTCCCGGACAGCAGTGGAGAGGTTACCCTGGATGCCTGTATTATGAATGCTGCCGGTGATGCAGGGGCTGTAGCCTGCCTTGAAAATATACTGCATCCCATTTCTGTGGCCCGGCTGGTGATGGAAGAAACGCCACATGTTTTGCTGGTCGGAGAGGGGGCCCTGGATTTTGCCCTGGACAAAGGATTTCAGAAAACCAACCTGCTTACCCCTGAATCGAAGAAGGCCTGGGAGGAATGGAATAAAAACAAGGGTGCTGGTAAACCAGCAGAGAGCGGACACGATACCATAGGAATGGTTGCCCTGGATGCTGGAGGTGATCTGGCCGGAGCATGTACAACCAGCGGGTTGGGATTTAAAATGCCCGGCAGGGTAGGGGATTCACCCATTATTGGGGCGGGACTCTATGTCGATAATGAAGTAGGCGCGGCGACAGCTACGGGTGTCGGGGAACTGGTAATGAAAACACTCGGTTCTTTTTTAGTGGTGGAATTGATGAGAACCGGGACATCCCCGGAAGAAGCATGCCGGATGGCCCTCCAACGAATAGCCGAAAAAATACCATTGCAATCTGATATGCAGGTCGGATTTATCGCCATTAACAAGGCCGGGGAAACAGCCGGGTTTGGTTTGCGGAAGTCTTTCGATTATGCCGTAATGAAAGAAGGCAGAAACCAGCTGATTACCGCTGGTTCGCTCCTGTAAATTGGATCTCCTGTTCTCCTGTTAATCTTTGCTTAAGCGGTTATATAGCCAGGCAAAGGCCCCTCCTACGAGCAAGCCATCAATAAAGCCATAGATCAATCCAAGCAGGCTTCCCAGCGGACTTATGGTAAAATATGGATAGATCTTTCCTACCAGGGTTGGCTGTCCCACACTGATCTGTCTGATATACAGCCACCACGTAAACAGGAAAATGAGCAGTCCCCAGATAATACCCAGGCTTAAAGCAGATGCACGTACGTTTAGTTTCATGGCAAAAATGATTATGATTGCTTCATTCTATTGGGGAAGATACAAAATTCCATCAGGATAATAGATAAAACAATCTCCCACATGAAACGTTTTATTATTTTTGAAGCATGATAGGAGATTGTTGATGAAGAGATCTTTCCTTACTGTTTTATTTGTCCTTACTGTACTTTTTGCCTTGGCCGGTGAAAAGGAACATGCTATTGAAAAGGAACATGCGTGTTCCGGGCATCATGCATTTGGAATATCCAATGTACAGACCCATGTCAGTGATTCAGCGCTACTGGATTATGATGTTCTTTTTTATGGGATTGACTTGGAAGTAAACGATTCTAGCACATATGTCCAGGGAAGTACCCGGATATTGGCCTCTGCTCTTGAAGAAATTGATGAGGTGGTATTTGAATTATCCCTCAGTATGACAGTTGATTCAATATTCATAGATGGGGAGAAAGTACCGGCCTATTCTCATGGGAAGGACCTGGTCAGGATCATCCCTGAAGGCCCCCTGGAGATTGGAAAACAATTCAGTACCAGGATTTTCTACCATGGTATTGGTGGACAATATGGCTTTTTCTCAGGTATATCCAATCGCTTTGATAGTTTCTGGGGGAAGCATGTGACCTATACTCTATCCGAACCATTTCATGCTATGGACTGGTTTGCTTGCAAGCAAGTATTAACCGATAAGGCGGATTCTGCCTATGTTTACCTGACTGTTGATGATCATTTGAAAGCTGGCTCAAACGGGCTGCTGGCAGGTGTTGACAGTCTTCCCGGGAACCGGGTCAGGTATAAATGGGAAACCCATTATCCCATCGCCTTTTACCTGCTTTCTCTGTCCGTCTCAGAGTATATTGATTACAGCTATTATTTGCATCCGGAGCAGTCACCTGATTCTTTCCTTTTCCAGAATTATATTTATGATACAGCATCCTACCTTATCCAGAACAAGGATGATATCGATGCGACAGGTGACATGATGGAATGGTTTTCATGGACCTTTGGGAACTATCCTTTCTGGCGAGAAAAATATGGTCATTGCGTGGCTCCTATGGGGGGAGGAATGGAACATCAAACCATGACAACCCTGGTTAATTTTGGCTTTAACCTTGTATCCCACGAACTTGCACATCAGTGGTTTGGGGATAATGTTACCTGTGCCAGCTGGCAGGATATCTGGATCAATGAAGGATTTGCATCCTATGCAGAATTCCTGGCCCTTGAGAAGCTGGTTTCGAAACAGGAGGCGGATTACTGGATGGAGGCCGCGCATGACAGGGTCTATACAGAACGGGAAGGCAGCGTATATATACCAGAAGAAGATGCGACAGATGAATTCCGCATATT
>CAZXOJ010000414.1:0-3737 GCA_964642325.1 uncultured Bacteroides sp.
ACTTTACGCCTTTTTAATTCCTGCCAGAATTGGGAGAGTTTTGAAGGTTTGCCAGGCATGGTTATAGGTTAAGGGTGTAGTTATAAGTAAAGTTAAGGTCTTATTCAATACCAGTCAAATGGTCAGGTTGCATATGAAGATTGCAAGGTTATTCCTTCGGCAATGGCAGGTTCATTTTCTCAAGGATGGCAAGGAATCTTGGATCATCATACAAGGGTTCAGTCTGGGCATAACCAACCGCCAGATAGGGCATATTCGGGTCATGAGTCTCAAACCCTTTTTCAAAGTAATCCATCGCTTTATTCTTTTGACCTATCAGCATGTATCTAATACCTATATCAAGTGGTGGAATATGGCCACTCTCTGCCTTTATTTCCAACTGCTTTATTATTTCTTGTATTACATTGCTATAATCATCTTCTCTGTTAACCTTATCAATCTCATTCATGGCCTCTGCATCAAGGTATAGTGACAGATATCCTTTCGTTGCATTATAGGATACTTCATACTTTTCTAATCTATGGGCCACTATTTCCATGACACTTATGGTAAAGAAGTTATGTGGATCAAGGGAAAGTGCTTTCTCACAGGCCTCAAAAGCCGCCTCCCAATTTCCAACATCCGCTAATACGACCCCATGCAATCCCAGTAGCAGGGGGTTCAGTGGATCCAGGTCTGCAGCCCGCTGACCCTGTGATTGAGCCTCATCAGGCCTTTGCAGGCTCATTAACAGGTGCGCATAGTAGATCCGTGTCATGGCATCGTTGGGATTGATGGAAAGGGCATGCAGGAATTCCTTTTCCCCCTTTTCCCAGTTCCACTCGGTCCAAACGGCTATGATGCCATTGATGAAATGGGAATCGGCAAAATCCGGGTCAAGTTCTAGGGCTTTATTGATGTTCTCATATATTTTCGGTCCAGCTATTTCCGGTGGTGCAAAACCCATCTGTGCCAATCCAACCCAGACCTGTGCTAATCCGGCATAGGGAGGAGCGAAATCCGGATCCTTTTCAATGGCCAGGTTCAGGTATTCCAGCGCTTTGTCCAGGGATTCCCTGCTAAGGTCATCCCAATAATATCGCCCTCTCAGAAATGCATCATAGGCCTCCTTGTTGACTGTCCTTGTTTTGGACAATAAGCCTTCTTCATCAGCTGTCAACTCGATCATAACCTCCTCCGCTATTTGTTTTGTGACCCTGTTATACAGGTTCAGTATCTGGCTTTTTTCCTCTTTATATTCACCGATCCAGAGTTGTTCTTCCTCCGGAAATGCGCTGATAAGCTTAAATTGTATACATATGCTGTCACCCAGGCACATTACCGTTGCTTCTACCACTGCATCCACCATTAATTCTGTGGCGATCTCTGGGACTGACATGTCAATATCCTTATAGATGTTGGATGAAGTTTTCGAAATGACACGCAGACCACTGATCTTTCCTATATCACCGATCAACGAAGAGTGCATTCCAGACACAAAATATTCCAGGTCCTCATCGCCTGTAAAATTGTCAAATGGGAGTATGACCAATGATTGGATATCTCCGGCCCGAAGCTGCTTCCCTCCAGTCGCAATATTGAGGATGATCAATCCCATGATCACTGCGAAACTTATTATTGTGGCAATCTTCCAGCCATTTGGGGTGACCTGCTTTTCCCCTTCCTGACTATCAGATAAGGGTTTGCTTTTCTCCATCCCTTTCGGGGTCATATCAAAAATCCACGATAAAATAATGGCAATCGGGAATCCTATGGCAAGAAAAATAATGACAAAAGTCGGAGTACGGCCTGGCAGGTTTAATGGCTCCACTACATTATTTGCTAACTCAATGATCACAAATGCAGCGGAGGCATATACAGTGATTACATATATGACTTTACGTCTCTTTAATTCCTGCCAGAATTGGGACAGCTTCGAGGGATTGCTGGACATGGTTCAAAGTTAAGGGGTTGTTTATAAGTAAAGTTAATGCCTAAATCAATATCGGTCAAGTAATTTGCACACCATCAAATGAACATTTATCCCTATGGTAAAGAGTCGATGTTAAACAGAAGAGCTATCCAACCGATAATTATTCAAATAAATCTATACAGATATTTACGAGGTTTGCTTTTATTCCAGAGGAAGATCCAGTTTTATTAAAAGTGAATCAAACCCTGGATCATTTATTTTAAATGGGCCCCCATAACCGAAGACTGTATTGATATAAGGCATCATAGGGTGGTGAGCCTCGTAGCCTTTCTCATACCAGTACAAAGCCATGGATTCATCTCCAGCCAGGGTATATAGCTGTGCGAGTTCCATTGGAAAATAATCTCCGGTTGCCAGCTGCAATTCGCTTATAAATTCTTTCACCGCTGCAACCTTACCCTGTTCATCAAATGTTCTCAGGATGGAATTTCTGGTATCATCACCCAAAGGTAACAACGCAGTCCAAAGTTCGAGTGATTTTCGATACTCTTCAATGAAGACATAAATTCCAGAAAGATTTGCCAGAGCTGCCGGGTGATTGGGGACAACTTCCAGAGCCTTAAAGGCCATGGACATGGCTTCTTCGTACTCACCTGCATTAGCCAATACCATGGTAGATAAAGCCTGTATCATGGGATTCAATGGATCCAGGTCCAGTGCGATCCGGCAATGTGAAATGGCTTCTTCAATTCTTCTCATGCATGAGAGGAAATGGGCGTAATACATATGCCCAAATGCATCATTCGGATTCATTTCCAGTACTTTCAAAAACTCCTGTTCGGCTTTCTCCCAATTCCATGCAGTCCAGCCATATACCATGGCATTGACATAAAGGACAAAACTGGAATTTGGATCCAGTTCAATCGCTTTATTCAGGTTTTCGTACATATTGGGGATAGTAACAGATGAAGGGGCCAGGCTGAATTGATGTACAGCCACCCAGTAATAAGCAACACCTGCATAAGGTTGTGCCCATTCCGGATCTGCCTCTATGGCTTTATTAAAATACTCCAGGGCCAGCTGAAGTGCCTCGGGTGTAAACTGATCCCAATAATACAATCCTTTTAGATAGGCATCATAAGCTTCAGTATTAATTGTTATAGATTCAGCCAACAGTTGTTCCTCTTTCGGTGTGAGCTGAACTTTCACCTCTTCTGCAATCTGTTTGGTAACCCGGTTATAGAGGTTCATGATTTTACTTTTTTCCTCCTTGTATTCAGCCATCCAGATCTGTTTCTCCTCAGGAAATGGAGTGATTACCCTGATTTGTACACATACACTGTCACCATAACACATGACTGTCGGTTCCACTACTGCATCAGCATTTAATTCGGTGGCAATTTGAGGCAGGGACATGTCAGCATTTTTATATACACGGGCTGAGGTTTTTGAAATGACCCGCAAACTACTGATCTGTCCCATATCACCGATGAGAGATGAATGCATTCCAGCTGCGACGTAATCCAATTGATCATCGCCTGTAAGGTTATCAAATGGAAGGATCAACAATGACTGTATATCACCCGCTTGCAATTGCTTGGCACCCCCCGCAAGATTAAGCACGATCAAACCGATAATCACCGCAATACTCACATAAGTGGCAATCTTCCATCTGTTTTGGATACCTGGACTTTCGGCTTGTTGGTCTTCCGTCAGGGGTTTGGTCTTTTCCATTCCTTTTGGGGTCATGTCAAAGATCCACGATAAAACAATGGCAATCGGGAATCCTATGGCAAGAAAAATAATGACAAAAGTCGGAGTACGG
>CAZXOJ010000415.1:0-3731 GCA_964642325.1 uncultured Bacteroides sp.
GGATTCATGCCCATACTCTTCCTGAGTACAGTGTTGATTTCGGGGCCTGCCTGGTGCAGCCAGCTTTGTTATTTCGGCGTGCTGGACAATCTTTCTGCCGATCGAAAAACAGACCTGAAGCCCATCAGGCACAAATTCAGGTACAAACATGTGATGATATTAACTGTCATCTCGATAACCATCCTCCTCAGGTTGTTCGGGGTTCATAACCTGATCACGACTTTGCTGGCAGCTGGTTTTGGTGTAGCCGGACTGGCAATAATCCTGCTGATCTCCCGCAGGAAAGGCAAGATGGTCCATTGCATACTCTGGTGCCCCATAGGAACGCTGGTAAACTATATGAAGTTTGTCTCACCTTTCCGGATGTACATTGATGATTCATGTACTGACTGTATGGCCTGTACCAGGTATTGTAAATATGATGCATTGAACAAATCTGATATTGTCAAAAGAAAACCGGGACTGACATGCACCTATTGCGGGGATTGCCTGGTCAGTTGTAAAACCTCGTCTATCCGGTATAAATTTTTCAACCTGTCTCAGCTGCAGGCAAGGAATACCTGGATTGTATTGACCATCAGCCTGCATGCCATCTTCCTGGCCCTTGGCAGAATTTGATATCAGATGCTATGCAGAACTTCCAGGTATTTTTCTAAAAACTCCTCTTTTCTCTTAAACCTGTATTGCATTACCCAACGGGGATGAGGAAGGGATATGATCTCAGCAAATAGGTCCAGTTTTACGTTCATCTTTTCCAGGTATTTCATGTTCTTTCCCTCCCCAAGGCATATGGCCTTGTCTCTCCTAATGCCCAGTTCAAGTTGACCCCGGAGCGTGGATTCAATGAATTTCCCCAGTGCCGATTCCAGTTCCCTGTCGTCATAATAGTTCAGGTTCTTTCCACCCCTGACAAAACCAAGCGGGGAAACTGCCGAGAGGAAAAATTGTTTATAGAATGCCTGGCATCCGCCATAGGATGAGATCACCTCATAGATGAACCTGGAGGACAATTCCGCCCGCTTCTCAAAACTGTTTGAGATCAGGCAATCCTCCTCCAGCCGAACGGGATCCGTGAAGGTGATCCCCGTGATGCCTGCACCAAATCGGCCAGGATTAATGCCAATTATAACAACACGGTCTTTCTGATCATTATAGTACTTTGTAAAAAAGGCCCTTACAATATCCTTCACTGCAGGGTTATCATAAGGATTAAGGATTTCTGTGCCTGCTGGCAGGGAAGTTTTAATCTGCAGGTTATCATAGAAATGTATGGCCCTGTCTGCAAATGCTTTCATGATCAGTGAACTAACGGAAAGAAATGATTTCGACCTTATCGGGACCTGCAGCAACAACCTTGTTTACAGTATCAAGAAAAAGTCCATGTTCTACCACTCCCGGTAATTGTCTGATAGTTAAACCAATTTGGTGAGGATCAGGGATGGAATCCAGGTGGAGATCGACAATATAATGATGCCCGTCAGTGATAAAGATCTCGCTCCCATTTTTTCTCAATACGGGGTTCCAATTCCTCCCTTCCATCAGCCTGATAAGGTTGCTGTGCCCAAAGGGTATTATTTCAACGGGAAGCGGGAAAGCACCCAACTGTTGAACCATTTTCCGCTTCTCAACCACCCATATGTTTTGTCGGGAATTTGAGGCTATAATCTTTTCAAAAAGCAGGGCCCCTCCTCCCCCCTTTATCCCCTGTCCGCCAGGATCCACTTCATCGGCCCCGTCAATGGTGAGGTCAATGCATTTGGCTTCTTCAATATCCACCATCGGGATTCCATATTCACTGGCGAGGTCCCTCGTCTGCTCCGATGTGCAAACACCTTTGATTTCCATGCCTTGCCTGGTTAGCTCCCCCAGTTTCCTGATGGCAAAATATGCTGTGGACCCTGTCCCCAGTCCCACAACCATCCCATCCTCCACTAATGTGACAGCCTTTTCACCTGCTTGCTGTTTTAGATTCATCGGTACGAAAATAGGATATTAAACCATTCCATAAATCCCCTTAGCGCATCTGAGACGGCCTCTGCTAGAGGCAGCTGGAATGCATGCCCCACAACATACAGAACAAAGAGCAGGTAGATCAAAATAAACAAACAGGCCTTCCAGATTGTTAGCTTCCTGCCGATATTGAACAGGATGGCCCCTAAGATGGTGGTGATCAGGAGGAACATCCAGAGTTCAGTACTCATTTCCACGACGGTTGACTCCATCTCAATAGAGCCATACATCAGGGTATAGACAAGAAGTGGAAGTCCCAGGGCAAACGAGATATCAAAAATATTGCTTCCCAGGGCATTGGAAATGGCATCATCATAATTCCCTTTTTTGGCATCTTTCACCGAGATCACGGTATCGGGTACACTGGATGCGGCGGCAGAAAGAACAACTGCAATAAACAGGATAGGAATATGCAATCCATCACTGAGCCATTTTGTACCCAGCACAAGTAACCAGGTCCCTACTGACATTACCACCGTACTGAAAACCAGCAAAATCCATGAGTTCCTTGAATTGAGCCCTTTCTTTCCCACGATGAGACATTCCAGTTTCAGGGTCAGAATCTTCACTGACAGAGGCTGTTGCGAGGGGTAGTGTTCAGGGACGGGCTTTTCCTCTGTCCCGTTTTTCATTCTTCTCATCGAGAAGAACATGTAAGCCAGGTACACGATGTATGCCAATACAAGCATGAGCCCGTGAATGGGTTTCAGGCTCTGCCGGTCTATGATCAGGATCAGGATCAGAATGGTAATGATGAGAACGATACCATCCCTGCGAAAGACTTTCCTGGTTAATTCTATGGTTTTTGAGGGATCCTTGATAAGTATGACAATGGTTACCACAGCCGGGATCACCAGCAAGTTAAAAATGGAACTCCCGGCCGTGATCCCGAGTCCGCCACTAAACCCGTTCACATCCTTCAGGTAGAATAGAAAGAAAAAAGAAGATAGGAATTCTGGCATGGAACTGGCAATGGCATTGATGGTGGCTCCTTTTACCCCATGAGACAATTTTCGGCCAAGGTAATCTGAAGCAATCTCAAATCCGGCGGCTGATCTCCAGATAATGAAGCAGCTGGCAATCATTAATACTATGGAACCGGCCATATGCAAATGAAAGGGATTTGTGAATTCTTAAGCTATTTTTCCAGTTACTCCCGCAAGGATATGAACCACCTGGTCATCTACAAAGTGGTCCTCAAATTCTGTAAGAAGTTGCCTGAATATTTTCCATAATCTATGCCTGGTAACAACTGCAATATATCCAAGGTTTTCTTCCCCAAAAATCATGGGAGTCAGGTAAAGATAGCCGGCCCTCTCCTGGAATTTAATTTTTCCAACATATATGGTCTCGGATTCAGTTTCATTCCTTTTGTCCAGGTCTGCCATGTTTAGTCCCATTTCACCAGGATCTTTCTCAGCTGGCCAGGCAGCTTTGTCATTTTTAATCTTTACAAGCGCATATTCAATGTCAAAGAAAGCAAAATTAAAAAAGGTGACCATAAATGCTGACAAATCACCGGCCATGTCCCCGGCAGTTTGAATGCTCCCGTCAGCAATGGCATTTTGAATTGGGTCAAAAGCACCAGCGAGATTGGATGGGATATATGAAACAACATGGATAAAACTATACCCAAGTACTACAATAACCAGGTATACAATCGCAACTAGTATTATTGTAACGCCCTGGAAACCAAGAATTTCATCCAGAAAATAAAATAT
>CAZXOJ010000416.1:0-3720 GCA_964642325.1 uncultured Bacteroides sp.
CCAAACCCGCTAACTGGTCCAATACTTCAGAGCATGTTGTTCGTACCGTGGGCAGTGAACAATTACCCAGCCAGCCCCTTGTACAGTATGCTCTTACTACTCCGGGGATCCACACTGCCATTATCGGCATCGGACATGTAGATGATGACCCGGCCAAATGCCAGCTTCACCAGAATCTCCTGTCAGCACAGATCGAACCGGACGGATTGGGAGAAGGTGACCGGAAGAATATAGAAAAAATGGCCCTGGCCGCGAAAGAAGGCAAAACAAATTATTTCCAGGTAAATGAAGGAGGTTTGACTTCCCCAACCACCCCGGAAATCAAACAGAAAATGTTGGGGGATGAACGGGTGGTGACACTTTCATGGAATACATCCATAGCCGGGGATGAGCCAATCAATAGCTACGAAATATGGCGCGATGGAGAGAAGACCGGGAATTTGCCTCACCAGCCTCAGACGGGCTCTGCTCTATTCCATTTTGAAGACAAACCTGGCAACCGGTCAGCCCATACTTACAAAATAATCACCATGGATGCAGCAGGTAATAAAGCAGCCTCCGAGGAGCTCAGGGCCCGATCTGTCTGAATAATACAAATCGGTACAATAATTTAGCACCACGAAGCAATTAAAAACCAACGCAGCAAGAGAAATTTTCTATGGAACGGAATGTAAACCCTGAACCGGAAGTGATCAGCAAGCCATTGGAGGATGACGGTACTTTCCCCAATAATCCCTTACATCCGCTGGTCCTATACAAAAAGGCAATCAAGTTCAGCGAAGGCAAGGGAGCAGACATCATCGAGGAGATTTTCCATGGCAACAAATGGGGTGGATCCTGGCGCAACGGAATTTATCCTTTTCATCATTATCATAGCACTGCCCATGAAGTACTGGGTATCTATAAAGGAAATGCCAGGGTGCAGTTTGGTGGGGAAGAAGGCCCCATAATGGTTGTTGAGGCAGGCGATGTAGTGATTATCCCGGCCGGGGTGGCCCACAAAAACATTAACTCCAGCCATGATTTCAGGGTTATTGGAGCTTACCCCGCAGGACAGTCATGGGATATGAATTATGGCAAGGAAGGAGAGAGGCCAGCAGCAGATAAAAATATAACCAACGTTCCGGATCCCAGAACTGACCCGGTTTATGGAAGTAAGAGTCCCCTGCTCGATTTATGGGGTAACTGATCCCTTATTGACATGGAATGAAAAAACATCGGGACGGTTGTAATGACCGGCTACATCGAATTCATATTTTCCCCTGATCACTTCCTCCAGGTCAAGTTCTGCATAGAGTATTTTTTCCTCATTGAAAACCGGACCGGCAAGGACTTTGCCACCTGGCCCGATGATTACACTGCCACCGGAACTTGAGATGGTAGAAGGATCTTGTATCATGGGTATAATATCATCCGGATATGCATCCCGGGTGATTAACTGGTTGCACCCAAGTACAAAGCATCTGCCCTCGGTAGCAATATGTTGAAGGGTGGTCTGCCAGCTATCCCGGCAATCTGCAGTGGGGGCCAGGTAGATTTGCACCCCTTGCTGGTACATGGCCATCCTGGCCAGCGGCATATAATTTTCCCAGCATATAAGTGCACCATAAATCCCGAAACCATTGTCTATCACTGGCATGGTAGATCCGTCCCCCTCACCCCAGATCAAACGTTCAGAACCAGTGGGCTTGAGTTTCCGGTGTTTACCAAGGAATCTTCCATCGGCAGCAAAATATAGGATAGTACAATAGAGTGTTCCACTATTTTCCTCTTTTTCAACCACCCCAACAGCAATATTTGCCTTAATCTCAGTTGCCATCTCCTGTAATTCTTTGAACCTGCCGTCTCCAACTGCTACGGCATTCTTATAATACCTGGCATACAATTCCCTTCCCTCCTTTGAACGGCTTCCAACAACTGCCCCGAAGGTTAGTCCCCTGGGATACCCGGGCAAAAATGCCTCAGGGAACAAAACCAGGTCTGGAGATTCAGTTTTTATCCCAGCAATGAGATCCCACATCTTCTCAATAGTTTTATCTGTCTCAAAGAGGAAAGGCTGGGCCTGTACAACAGCGACTTTTGTATGCTTCATTTTGCTAAAAATCAGTTGATCTACTAATTCTTGAAACTACAGAAAATATGTAATAATATGAATGTTAAATAAAAAATGTCCTCAATTCCGGATTTTCACCCACTGATATTTCAAGGTTTTTCGACATTAAACAGTAAACCCACCGGAACATAATGACAACAATATTTATCGAAAGGATAATAATTGAAAGAAATGATCGGATAAGGCTTCGATTCAAGTTCGACCCGGACTTAGCCAAAAAAATTGAAAAGCTACCGGATGTAAAATGGGATAAAGGTCGAAGATGCTGGCATATCCCTGACATGGATCACCCCATTACCTATTTACGAAAAAGTTTCAATTCTAAGTATAGAATCTATTACCACAACGATGAAAAGTTTCAGACAACATCGAATAATAATCTGATCCACTATCAGGAGATGCCGGCTGAAGACCGTATATATGTTAAGTTTGCATACAAGGTTGAGATTATTGATCTATTAAAAACTCTCAATGGTCCGTACTGGCATGCAGGAATAAAACTCTGGTCAATTAATGGCGGGAAGAGGAACCTTTGGATCTTCATAAATACCATGCTTGCTAAAGGCTTTAAACCGCTTGCAGGTAATGTATACTGCATTAAGAGTGGATTAATGAAACCAGATGCCTATAAGTTCAACCATCAGGTTCTTCCACAGAAACTAATCAATTTCATGGTTCTTAAAAACTACAGTCAGCGTACTATTCGCATATATAGTGATCATATCAGAAAATTTCTTGAAAGCTGGAAGGATAATGATGTTAAGGACCTATCAGCTGAAGATATATCCAGTTTCGTTCATAATACATTAACCGAGACCAACTATTCCAGATCATACCAGAATCAAATGATTAACGCGATTAAGCTTTATTACCGAGTTATGCAGAATCGCAATTTTGATCGACTTGATCTGCCACGACCAAAAAAGGAAAAGAAACTACCCATCATATTCTCAAGGGATGAGATAATATCAATCATTAGAAGTACAATCAACCTGAAACATAAAACGGTTATCACCCTAATCTACGCCACTGGAATACGACTTGGAGAGGTTGTTAATATCCTTGTAAGAGACATAGATTTTCAGAGAAAACTGATACACATTAGGGCTGGCAAGGGAAAGAAAGATCGAATAGTCCCTTTGCCTGAGATTCTCGTTAAACAACTGAGAGTATATTTGGATCAGTATATACCAAATGAGTATCTGTTTGGAGGTTGGAAAAACCAGCAATACTCAACCAGGAGTGTTCAGAAAGTCCTAAAGCAAGCTCTTGTCCGTGCTGGAATCCAAAAGAATGCATCAGTCCATTCCTTAAGACATACTTTTGCTACACATGCGTTGGAAGACGGTATCGATATAAGGCTGATCCAGGAAATTCTGGGCCATTCAAACATTAAAACAACCGAGATTTACACTCATACTAGCAATGCAACCATTCTTAGTATCACGAGTCCTATTGATAAACTTGATCTGTGACATATTCATATTATAATCACTATCAGCTTCCATTACGAACATGTATATGCGTACAATATTTATTGAAAGATGCAGATTGCTTCCGAATAATTGCAATAATGCCTAATTTAACTTCGTATATAAACAAGTTAT
>CAZXOJ010000417.1:0-3720 GCA_964642325.1 uncultured Bacteroides sp.
CTCATCGAGGGATGTACCCATGGTATAGGTTTCCGTTCCGGATGACCTGGTACTGGTCCACGAGTTGGCGTGGATAGAGATAAAAAGATCAGCATTATTCTCATTCGCTAAATTGGCCCGTTCGTGAAGCTCGATAAATTCATCTTTCTTCCTGGTGTATATTACTTTCACATCCGGAATGTTTTCTTCAATATATTGACCTACTTTCAAAGTGATCGCGAGCACGATATCTTTCTCTCGGGAATTTTTACCCAGTGCACCAGGATCCTTTCCCCCATGCCCGGCATCAAGTACCACTATATTGACCTTATCATCAGGATCATCTATAGCCAGGATATTCAGCAGGTTGAATAAGGTCAGTATAGATACAAGAAATACCCCTGAAAATCGTTTATTCAACAGTGGTTTCAAGCTTTTATTAACAATCAATTCTCGGTTAATTTGATTAGTTTTACCCTTTTTAGAAGTATACGTCCCGTACAAAAATAGCATATAAAAGTTGTCTGCAAAATTACTCCGGTTTCTTTTCATTTGTCTGTTTTTCTGGGCCCCTGGTTTTGTTGCATTAGCTCAGGAACCCGGATTGGCAGCGGATACGGCTCTTTCGGATATCGATAGCATCCCAGTAGGTACGGCTTCAGACACCACGGACCTGATCATTAATCCAGATTCTATTGGTTTCTCCTCAGACACGCTACATGATGTGGGCGAAAAGCAGGCCATAGATGCTCCTGTAAATTATAGATCAAGGGATTCCATTGTTTATTCTATTGGGGAGCAAAAAGTATACCTTTATGGGGAAGCCACGATAGAATATGGTGATATCACCCTAAATGCAGACTATATTGAGTTCAATATGGGAAACGAGGCGGTATTTGCACGGGGGACCATAGACAGCATGGGAGTGGAGGTTGGTAAACCTGAATTTATGGAGGGAACTGAAACTTTTCAATGCAAGAAGCTTTCCTATAATTTTCGTAGTAAGAAGGGAATCATCACTGATATTTTCACTGAACAGGAAGGTGGTTACCTGCACAGTGCCATTACCAAGCGGCATCCGAATGGCCATATCCATATGAAAAATGGTAAATACACCACCTGTGATGCACCTAATCCCCATTTTTACATAGCCCTGACCAAGGCAAAATCAATACCGAATGACAAGATTGTAGCCGGACCAGCATATATTGTATTGGAGGATGTACCGTTGCCCATTGGCATTCCATTTGGATTTTTTCCTTCTACCAGGACAAGCCAGTCAGGTGTCCTGATACCCACTTATGGTGAGGAAGAAAGACGTGGATTTTACCTTAGGAATGGTGGATTCTATTTCTCTTTGAGTGATTATTTTGACCTGGCGCTTACCGGAGATATCTATACCAATGGGACCTGGGGAGTCAGGACCGTTAGCAAATACAAGAAGAATTATAAGTTCAACGGTAGTTTTGGAATAAATTATATGGAGAACGTTACGGGGGAAAAAGGACTTGAGAACTATGGCTTGTCCAGGGATGTTGCCATACGTTGGAGCCATTCCCAGGATGCCCGGGCAAATCCGAATCAATCCTTCAGGGCAAGCGTGGATTTCTCAACCTCCTCGTATGACCAGAACCATAGCCATAATATTAATAATGTCCTGCGTAGTACGAAAAGATCGTCTGTCTCCTATTCGCGGATGTTCCCGAACGCACCCTTTAACCTTTCTGCAAGCACGAGTGCCACGCAGAACAGCCAGACCAAGATTATGGATCTTAATCTGCCTTCAGTAAATTTTTCCATGAATAGGATCTATCCCCTGAAGAGAAGGAATGCAGTTGGGAAGGCCCGCTGGTATGAAAAATTCCAGGTTTCATATACGGCTCAGCTTGAAAACAGGCTGAGTACCATCACTGACTCGCTTTTCACTACAACCAAGCCAGAAGATTTTGAAAATGGTTACGCTCACAACATTCCGGCCAGCCTGGCACTCAACTTCCTTAACTATTTTACCTTTTCTCCTTCGGTAAGGTACTCAGGGGTTGTATTTACCAAATCCATAAATCCCCAGTGGATAGAAGATTTCCAGTATGCTGATGGCAGGGTGGTTGATACACTGATCGTAGATACCATTCCGGGCTTCAATTATGCACATGCTGCGGTCCCCAGTATTGGACTGACATTTACACCAAGGATTTATGGAATGTATACATTCCGTGAAAAATCACGGATTGAAGCCATCAGGCATGTTATATCACCATCCGCAAGTTTTAGCCTGATCCCGGATATGTCCGGTATTATGCCCAATTATTACCAGGAGGTGCAGGTTGATTCCACCGGCCGGACCCAGATCTATCCTTTGTATGACGAGTCTGTTTTCCGGACTCCAGTGCCCTCAGGACGTTCAGGATCAGTGAGCCTATCTCTGAAGAATAATGTTGAAATGAAATTAAAGTCGCGGTCTGATACCATTGAAGAGGTTACCAAGGTTAAGCTCCTGGATAACCTGAACTTTTCTACCAATTACAATATTTTCAAGGATTCCATGAAGTGGTCCACAGTAAGGATGAGCGGGAATACGAGTTTATTTAAAAGAAAGGTAAGTCTTCGTTTCGGAGGCATCTTCAATCCCTATGCCTATGTTACTGATGAAAACGGGCGGAGCCACGATATTGACAAGGCGCTTATAAGGACTGATAACCGCTTGTTCAGGGTAACCGGACTGGACTTTTCATTGGGTATGAATTTTAGTTCCAAACAAGGGACCTCAGGCAGGCAGCAGGAGGAGAGGGAGGTTGAACTTGCCAATGATGCCACGGCACGCATGATCAATCCAACCGGTTATGACGAGATAAACTATGCAGCTTATGTCGATTTTACCATTCCATGGACATTGGGAGTGGATTATAATTTCCGGTATACCAAACCCTATGATGATTCCAATATTATACAATCCATCAGGCTCAGGGGAGATTTCAGCCTGACCCCAAAATGGAAAATCGGCTTTAACTCGGGCTTTGACTTTAAAAGGATGGAGGTAACCACCACCAATCTCAATATTCACCGGGACCTTCATTGCTGGGAAATGACAGTTTCCATGGTACCTTTTGGTACATACCGGAGTTATTCATTTACGATCAATATTAAATCTGCCATACTGAAAGATCTGCAATACGAAAAAGGAGATTCCTGGTATGACAACTTTTAATTCATTTACATGAAAAAGATCATTCACACTAAAAAAGCACCCAAGGCTGTGGGTCCTTACAGCCAGGCTACAGAACAAAAGGGGATGTTGTTTGTATCCGGACAAATACCAATTGTACCTGAAACCGGGAAATTGGTGGAAGGAGGGATTAAGGAACAAACTCAACAGGTGTTGAATAATATTGATGCCATACTGCATGCCGCTGGATATAGCTCCTGGGATGTGATGAAATGTACCTGTATGCTGAAAGACATGGATCATTTCCAGGATATGAACGAGGTCTTTGCAGGTTATTTCAAACAGGACCCGCCGGCAAGGGCTGCCTACCAGGTAGTAAAACTTCCGCTGGATGTGCTCGTGGAGATTGAAGCCATCGCGATGAAAGATTAATTCAAAACGGGAATGCCATTCTCCATTCCTCACTGGGGATATTAAAACGGCGCTGAATTTTGTGGCAGTAACCACAAAATATAGGCGACTTTTTTAATATCCCCAACAAGATAAACAGCCATCCCGTTTTGAATCAGTCAGTTTCA
>CAZXOJ010000418.1:0-3713 GCA_964642325.1 uncultured Bacteroides sp.
AACTGCCCTGTCAGATGGAGCAAATATGCTTCCCATAAATGATATTGAGCGCCTGCTTTTGAAGCTAAGCATGCTGAGAGAAACTGTACTTAAAATGAAAACCAAATAAGCAAATTGTCATTTATTTAAACTTTACCATCATGAAAAAATCTATTATCACCATTATATGCCTTGCCATTTTTGCTGTGGGGTCCGCTTATGCTCAGGATTTACAGAAAATCCTGGATAAATATTTTGAAACCGCAGGGCAGCAAAAATTGTTAACACTTAAATCATTGGTATCCTCGGGGAAAACCATACAAATGGGCATGGAAATGCCATTTAAAACCTACCAGAAGAGACCCAGTAAATCACGCCTGGAGATTGAGATTCAGGGTTCAACGATGGTTATGGCCTTTGACGGAGAGAAGGGTTGGGCAATACAGCCATGGACAGGCTCTTCAGATCCAATTGATATTGTGGGAACAGAACTCGGGTCTGTGAAAGAATTGGCAGACCTGGATGGAGCCTTGTGGGACTATGAGAAAAAAGGCCATCAGCTGGAACTGGTGGGTACTGACGAATTCGCAGGCACCGAAGTATATGTTTTGAAATTGACCAGGAAAGAAGGAGATATTTCCACCTTTTACGTTGATTCTGAGAGATTTGTAACCTTAAAAATGGTCAATAAAATGGTTGTAGAGGGACAGGAAGTCGAGATGGAGATGCACATGAGTGATTACCAGGAAGTTGACGGGATAAAGTATCCTTTTACCACTGAACAAAGAATGAACGGACAGGTATTCATGACCATCAAGATCGAAGATGTCTCTTTCAATGAGGATCTGCCAGATGATATGTTCGCCAAACCTGCTTCTCCCACTCAATAATAAAAGCAAGTTCCAAATTCAAAATAGCCTGGTACTAAATGGACAGGAGCCCCGCAAAGGGCTCCTGTTATTTCTTCAGTAGGTCTGTAAGCCGGGTTCTGTATCCTGGTCGTCCCCAATGGGGCCGGTTCCCGGATCTCTATCATTTATCTGATCGACCTACCCCCCGACATCGGGCGAGCAACCCTTAACAGTCGGTATACATGGTCTTTCAGCCCAGAAGGCGGACGATCACCGGTGTCACCACCGGGACCAGTGAGCTCTTACCTCACCTTCTCACCCTTACCATCACCTGACGAATCAAGAAATGGCGGTTATTTTCTTCTCCGCTTCTATACCCTCACGGACATCTTTCTCCCGAAAGTATGGTGCTCTGTGCTGCCCGGACTTTCCTCTCTTTGTGCACCGTTGCCGGCAACCAAAGAACGATAGAACGTCCTGCTGAATTCCTGCAAAAGTACGAATTTTTCAAATAATCATAGGTAGGTTTGGAACTATCAGCTTGGAACTATAAGTTTGGAGCTTATAGTTCCAAGCCTATTGATGGAGAATCTGAAGTACATATTACCAGAGAATTTTATCGCAAAATACCCTCTGGCCCAGAGAAACAGTTCCAAACTATTGATCTACAAAGGCGGAAAGATAAGCCACCAGGTTTTTAGTGACCTTCCATCATTGATTAGCCCGAATGTACTGATGGTTTTCAATGATACAAGGGTAGTTCAAGCCCGTTTGCTGTTTGAAAAATCAACTGGTTCTAAAATTGAGATTTTTTGCCTGGAGCCCCATGATCCTGCTGAATATTACCAGGCATTTCAGAAAACTTCAGAAAGTACCTGGAAATGCCTGGTTGGGAATGCAAAAAAATGGAAATCAGGTTCTCTGGTCATGCAGGTTGATCTGGGGGACAACGTTCATAAACAAGGCATTTTACTTCAGGCTGAAAAGACCGGAAGGGACAAGGATGCATTTCTCATCAGGTTTAAATGGGACCCTGAGGATGTTGCCTTTGGTGATATCCTGGAAAAGGCAGGCTTTACTCCCATACCTCCCTATTTAAAAAGGGAAGCTGAACCTGGGGACAAACAAACTTATCAGACAGTTTATTCCCTGATCAATGGTTCCGTGGCTGCTCCGACGGCAGGACTGCATTTTACCGATGCAGTCCTGGAACAGATCGACAGGAAAGGCATCAACCGGCTTAACCTTACCTTGCATGTCGGCGCCGGCACTTTCCAGCCAGTATCGACAGATGACCCGGCAAAACATCTTATGCATGCCGAACATTTTTATGTGAGCCGGCGGACATTGAAAGCATTACTGGATCACAAAGGAGATATCATGGCTGTAGGAACCACAACAACCCGTGTTCTTGAATCTCTTTACTGGCTTGGCCTCAAGCTGGCCAGCGGTAAGCGGTCCGAAAAATCTCCTATATTCCTTGATCAGTGGGAGGCTTATGACATTTCTCCGGGCCATCGTGCGGACAGTCTCCTGCAACTCCTGAGTTACATGGAAGAAAATGGATTGGAGATAATGAAGGGAATCACCAGGCTGATGATCATCCCGAACTACAAATACCGAATGGTCAATCAGATGATCACAAATTTTCACCAGCCCGGCAGTACATTGTTAATGCTCGTGGCCGCATTCATCGGGGAAGACTGGAAGAAAATCTACGATTATGCCCTTAAGAACGATTTCCGGTTCTTGAGCTACGGCGACAGTTCCCTGCTTATTCCCTGATTACTCCTTCATCAATTAATTCCAGTGTATCAGGATTGATCACCTCAATCGAGACTTTCTTACCATCAACATGGATCAACACCAGTGCATTTTGGGTGGTGAATCCCTGAACATGTTCGGACCAGGGTGTTTCCTCCTGTGCATAATAGGGTGCACCTGCAGCACCATTGTTGATTTGCCAGATCTCCCTGCCAATTTCTATCTTTTCTCCAAAATACATGTCGGGATATATGGTCATGTCAGCAGAGACCCTTAAGCGGTTATAGTTATGTTCATCGCCTGTAAAGATAGCCAGCACCTTGTTACTCTTATTAATTAGCAGGTCAAGATATTCATCCCTCCTTTCAATAATTCCCTTGGGAAGTGTTTTTCCTCCGATATAGGGACGGTACTGGTTATTACCGTTATACCACATATCATCTCCTACATGACCTCCATTTGGAAAAGCCGGGGTATGCTGGGTAACAAAAATATGATCAATGCGTTCATCAGCTTCAAGCATCTGAAGTGTTGAGGCCAGCCATTCAAGCTGTATGTCAAGGATATATCCATGTAGATTTCCACCTGTCTGCCTGATGAAGGCAGTGGAGGAGGCATACAGGTAATCCGAATTAAGAACAACGACGGCAACATTGTCATAGAGATAGTAGAATACAGATTCCTTGTAGGAAGGAAAATCCGTTTTTTTCGGATCCGGATCATAGGATGCTCCATCCTCGCTTTCTGGCCCGTTTAACGGCATTTGAAAGTTATCCATAAAAACGGCTTCCGCAGATTCCGTTTCAAACGGGAAGCGGTCAACCTTCATGATCCTCTCATCCCTGGTGTCATAGAACCAGTATTCCAATGCCTCATGGTTACCCATTCCTACATATACAGGTATATAATGCGCAAATGCTTCAATGGACATCTTCCAGTTGGCATACTGTAAATTGGTTGCTTCCTTGCTGGTCAAGTAGCCATTGATCAGATCCCCCGTAAATTGAAAAAAACGGGCGTCATGCATTACGGTCGCCGCCATGATCTTTTTCATGATATAGCTGTTTACTCCGAAAATATCTCTTTCGCCACCTCCCTGT
Organism: uncultured Bacteroides sp.; assembly: GCA_964642325.1. Classification (GTDB taxonomy): domain Bacteria; phylum Bacteroidota; class Bacteroidia; order Bacteroidales; family SM23-62; genus SM23-62. The sequence continues at coordinate 3,695 of CAZXOJ010000418.1, forward strand.
CCACTCCTGGAATCACTGG
>CAZXOJ010000419.1:0-3712 GCA_964642325.1 uncultured Bacteroides sp.
ATATGTGGATGCCGATATATTGATTTTCCCGATTTTTCCGGATGATTCCATCCGGCTAGCCGTATTTACCGTATCACCCCAGATGTCATAGGAGAATTTTTTCTGTCCGACAACTCCTGCTATTACCGAACCGGTATGGATGCCGATCCTGAGATCCCAGATATCGGCCTTGGTATCCTTCAGGCCTATCATAAAATGTTGCATTTCCATAGCTGCAAGGATGACCTCGACAGGATTGGTACGATTCTTTACCGGGATTCCTCCAGCCGCCATATATGCATCACCAATGGTCTTGATCTTTTCAATATTATATTTCTCCACGACGCTGTCGAATTGGAAATAGAAATGATCAAGTTCATCAATCAACCTATCAGGATTCATCTGTTCGGCAATTTTTGTAAATCCTTCAATATCAGCAAACAGTACGGTGACCATTTTAAATTTACTGGAGGTAACCTTTCCCCTTAATTTTAATTCATCTGACGTTTTCTTAGGCAGGATATTGGCCAGCAGGTTCTCGGTTTTTTCCTTTTCCTTTATCAATGCTTCAGTCCTTACCTGTATGATCTCCTCCAGCCGGAAGCGTTCCTTGCCATGTTTTACGGACCGCCATTTCTGATAAGCAATGAACATTAAGATAATAAGTAGCAAATAAAACAAAATAGCATACCAGGAAAAGTAAAATGGTGGTTTGATCCTGAATGAAAAGCTATCACTCTCAGATACCGAACCGTAAATATCCTTACTTCTGACGAGCAGGTCATACCTTCCCCTGCTTAGTCCCCTGAATTCAATGCTGGCGTTCTCAGTCCAATCTGACCAATTTTGCTGCAGCCCGATTAAGCGGTGTTGGAACATGGGGCTTGATTCTGTGCTGAAATCTGTAGACAGAACCAGGAAACGGATCCTGTTCCTGGCATACTGAATCGCAACCCTCTTATCTTCTTGTTGTTGAGCGAATACATCAGACTTGGTAAAATCATAATTATAAGTAGAATCTTCAAGGAAGATCACACTGGAAATATGTGTGTGAAATACCGGTTTAATTGGACTGGCAAATACAGGATCATGACGGATAATACTTGACTGAGTGCCTATCCACATAACCAGGGCACTATCGGAATATAATCGGTTAATATGTTGCTTATACATCCTGCGATATTGCATTTTATTCAATTCTAATCCTCCTTCTATCTGTACTTCACCTATATAGATCTGATCCCTGCCTTCCTTAGGGAAATGTAGATTGATCCAGTAATCCTGATTAGCATCACGGGCCATATGGCTGATCCTGAATAAACCATCAATATGGGGAAATGAAAAAATTGTATCCCTGATAAACTGGTCCTTCTCGAAATGATACCTGAATAAACCTTCCAATCCTGAAAAGTATATTTGTCCCTCGACGAGGATCAGGTCAATATAAGCTTCCGATTCTCCAACAATATTCCTGGTTGAATATTCTACAAAGTTGAGATTTTCAGGGCCATCAAAGTACTGACTCGACCGGTACACTTTCTGCTGCCGGGATGAAAGCCAGATACATCCATCTTCAGATTCCGTAATATCAGATATTTCCATCATGGCAGTATCCCTGTATATTATGCTGTCTCCATGAAAAATTAAAAGTTCCTGATCTGATCCTGCCAGTAACAGACCAGTATGTATTGAATAATGAATTACATTTATTCTGGATGCTATTATTTTATCGAGTCCCAGATCAGATAATCTGTAGATTCCACCCGATGTTAATGTGTAAAGACATTCACTTGTTCCGATAATTTGCCGGCACTCTCCATCAATTTCAGGGATTCTGGTAAAATAACTTGTCCCGGAGGTTCCTGAAGTGTCGGTGGCCGGAACCAGGTAAAATAATCCATGATTGGTCGCTGCATATATGATCCCCTTATGCCTGGTCAGGTCATTGACATTCCCTTTGAGACCATTTTTTTCATTAAAGAACGTAAATGCAGAAGGGAATTCTATGCGGCTGAGTGATTGGGGGTGAACCACCCAGAGATGATCCATGGCATCAACAAACAAACTGATGACATGGTTACTGGACAATCCATCTTTGTTTGAGATATGTTTGATGACCCGGCCATTATGATCAGTTATAATCACTCCTCCCTTTCTTGTTCCCCAGGCCAGATGTCCGGTGGAAAGCCCGTTGAGACAGGTAAACTTTCTTGATGCCAGAAGCGAGTCCAGGTGGTTGAAACCTGTGGCGTTTCCCTGATCATCAGAGAAACGTGCTTTGCCCTCACGACCATCTACCATGATCCGGGTCCCATTGAAGGTTAAGTGATCTGAAACATGATCAACAGGCAAATTACTTGCTTCGATCAGTACAGATAACTGTCCATCATCATAGTGATATATTCCTTCATACTTTCCATAAACCAGAATACCCGATGCTGATTGGAAAATATCATCCGCATGGAATGTAAGATCTATTTTTTCAGGCAGATTCCCTTTCCAGGAGTATAAACCTTTCCTTGTCAATACAAATAAAACATTATTGGATGACAGGACCTTGAGGATTGAGTCACCTTCTTCAAACAGGGTATATCCATCCAGGTTTATCCCATCAAACTCGTTTGTTCCTTCGGGGTTTTTTACCACGTAGCCAAACTTGCTTCTGGTAAAGCCAATAATGTCCTGACTTGTCCTTGATAAAGTGATATCTCCGGAGATATCCAGATTGCTCCAGAACGTTCCATCAAAACGGAGAATACCATTTTGTGATCCCAGATATAAAAATCCATTGTCATCCTGGGTAACCGAATTATAATGATTTACGTATGAGTATTGACCAGGATGGTAGGTTTGTATATAAGCCTGGCCAAGTTCTTGAAAATGAGTGGCAGTTATTTTAACGCCCGGATTGAGGCCAAGGATGAGAGCGAAAAATATGAAATTAAATTTTCCCGAAGTGTGAAGAAAATTCATAACTTGTGTTTCTGTCCTTCAAATTTATGAAATGGATATGAATATTTAACGTTCTAAATATACAGCAAGCAAAATTTAATTTTAAAAGAAAATTAATTATATGGAAGAACAAGCAAAAAAGAAACCCATACTGATTACTTGGGATTTTACCGAAAAGTCAGAGTTTGCTATGGCGCACGGGGTCAGTTTATGCAAAGAATTGGAAACCAAAATGGTGTTGCTACATATTGCAAAAACTGACAAAGAGGCAAGGGATGCAAAGAAGAAAATGGATGTTTTAGCCGCTGCCACACAGAACAAGAATGGAGTTGTTACAAGTGCGATGGCCCCGGTTGGTAACATTTTTTCAACCATTTCGGATATAGCTGAAGAGATTCATGCGGAACTGGTTATTATGGGAACCCATGGAATGAAAGGAATGCAGAAGCTGATGGGTAGCTGGGCACTCAAAGTGATCTCCGGATCAAAAATTCCTTTCATCGTTGTTCAAGCTCCTCCGGCCTCCAAAGGTTATAAGAAAATTGTCTTTCCGGTGGATTTCAGGAGTGAGAATAAAGAAAAGATCCAATGGATATATTATATCGGAAGATTGTATAACTCCATGTTTTACATCATCAAAGAGAGGGTTACCGATCGCAAGTTTAGGAAAGGAATTCATTCGAACCTGCTCTATACCGAAAAATTCCTCAGAAGTAATAACCTAGTTTATGAGATCCATAGCTCTCCCGGGAAAAAGGATTTCACGACGGAAACCCTCTCT
>CAZXOJ010000420.1:0-3711 GCA_964642325.1 uncultured Bacteroides sp.
CAGGGATACTTGGTCCGATATTTATGAGGTGATAGCTTCCGCTAATATTCTGATAGCGCTGGATCCCGCTGCGATTGAGGGTGATCTGGCTGAGATCAACCATTATGTTGGACAGGCTTATGCACTCAGGGCACTTGCCCATTTCGACCTCTTGAAAATGTATGGTCAGCAACATGTAACCGGTGGTGGAAACGTAGGTATTCCATTCATTGAAGTATACAAAGGTGAAGACCTGACTCCCTCGAGAAATGATGTTGCTTTTGTGAAAGGCAAAATTGAATCCGATCTTGCATCTGCTGTTTCTAATATGTCAGAAGCATTAAATGACCCTTCCCACGTTTATATGTCGACTTGGGGAGCTATGGCACTTCAATCCAGGGTAGCCCTGTATTTTGGTGAATGGGACAAGGTGATAACTGCCGCTGAGGCAGTGATTGGCTCAGGTGCTTATGTGATCATTCCAGAGGCTGAATTTATCTCTTCCTGGTTCACCAAGAGCAGTGCTAATTCAATTTTTGAACTGGCTTACAATACCATTGATAATAATAACATCAATGGTTTATCCCAGATCTACAGGGGTGCTGCTTATGGTGATATCCAGGCATTGGCTGATGTTCAGTCCATTTTTGATGACGGGGATGTTCGTGGGGACACCAATTTTATGATTGGTATTGGAGCCGAAACAGGACTGTTACGGAATTTGGGTAAATATCCATCCGCTGACTATTCAGACAATATCAATCTTATCCGTTATGAAGAGGTGATCCTGAACTATGCAGAAGCACTGGTCGAGAGTAGTAGAGATGGTGATGCATTAACCCAGTTAAATCTCCTGACGGCAGCGAGAGGTGCCCAGGCATGGACGGTAGCTACCAAGGAAATTGTTCTCCAGGAAAGGAGAAGAGAACTTTGTTTTGAGGGATTCAGGCATGATGACCTGGCAAGGAACGGAATGGATATTCCTTTGGTAAGTGATTTTGAGCAAACCCATGGTGGTCCGGCTTATGGATCTTTTAACTATGTATTCCCGATTCCTGAAGTTGAGATGAATGCGAATTCCAATATGGCACAAAATAATGGTTACAACTAGCCGATAGTAAACCATACATAATAAAAAGGCTGTCTCTGAGCAAATTGAGACAGCCTTTTTTTTATTTCATTAGGGGATATTATAACACCGCTATATATTTTGCTTCGCAAAACACATCAGGCGGCTTATATAACATCCCCTAAAAAAAGTAAATGGCCATCTCAATTTGCTCTTCCAAGTAGAATGGAATAGCTTTATACATTTTGAGGGTTATTAAATAAGTAGCCTCCTTTGGTATTTATGCAAAAGTAAGCTACGCTTTAATAACCCTCAAAATGCTATGCTGATTGGAATGTCAAACGATCATGCCCGCACCCACAGTGATGTTGCTTGCTTCATCGATCAGTATAATACTTCCCGTTATCCGGTTTCGGCGATACGGATCAAAATACAGGGGTTTGGTCGTGCGGATGCGGATCCTCCCGATCTCGTTCAAGGTGAGAGATTTGTCATCGTAGTTCTTCTCTAGCGTATTGATGTTGATCTTGAATGGTAAGTCTTTAATGATACACCTGGCGTCGCTGGTGGTATGTTTCACGGAATATTTTCCGTTCATGACCATCGGCATTTCACTTAACCAGCAAACCATCATTTCAATATCCTGGCCAACCTCCGGCATTTTATTCTCCTTAACGATCATATCTCCCCGGCTGATGTCGATATCGTCCTCAAGCGTGAGAACAACTGACTGGGGCGCAAAAGCCTGTTTAAGGCTCTCTTTCATTGTATCAACAGATTTGATGGTGGATGTAAATCCTGATGGTAAGACAGCCACCTTGTCACCCGGTTCAAAGGTGCCGCTGGCAATTCGCCCGGCATATCCCCGGTAATCATGATATTTTTCTGACTGGGGACGGACAACATACTGTATAGGGAAACGTCCGTCTACATAATTCAGGTCACTGGAAATGTAAATGTTTTCAAGGAGGTACATGAGGGTTGGCCCATCGTACCAGTCCATATTCTCTGAACGTTCGACCACATTATCACCCTTGAGGGCGCTGATGGGTAAAAAGCGGAGATCCTGGATATCAAGTTTTACAGATAATTCCTTGAATTTCTTCTGAATATCAAGAAATACCTCTTCACTGTAATCTTTCAGGTCCATCTTGTTTATACAAACGATGACATGGGGAATTCGCAGGAGGGAAGCGATGTACCCATGGCGTATGGTTTGTTCCAGTACACCATTCCTGGCATCTATCAGGATAATGGCAACATTGGCGGTTGATGCACCCGTGACCATATTGCGAGTATACTGCACATGTCCGGGTGTGTCGGCGATGATGAATTTTCTTTTTGGGGTGGCAAAATAACGGTAAGCCACATCGATGGTGATCCCCTGCTCTCTTTCAGCACGGAGACCATCCGTCAGCAGGGCCAGGTTTACATGTTCGTCCCCCTTCTGTTCACTGGCGCGCTCTATGGCTTCCATCTGGTCTTCGAAAATGGCCTTGCTATCATACAAGAGGCGGCCGATCAGCGTACTCTTCCCATCATCCACACTGCCTGCAGTGGTGAACCGCAACAGTTCCATATTCAGGTAACCCCTTTGAAAATCCTTTGTCTTTTCCATTTATAATTACTTCATTTCTAGTCAATAAACCATGAGTATACTTCTGAAATGCCCTGTCCAGCCTAGAAGTATCCCTCTTTTTTTCTATCCTCCATGGCAGCTTCGGAGCGCTTGTCATCATAGCGTCCCCCTCTTTCAGTTACCCTTGTGGCAGCTACTTCCTGGATGATTTCTTCAAGCGTATTTGCCATGGAAAGTGTTACTCCTGTGCAGGTAATATCTCCGATGGTGCGGCAGCGTACATCTTTCTCAACGACTTCTTCCGTATCCTTCTTTTCCATGAATGGGGCATCTGCCAGCCAGACTCCGTCACGATAAAATACTCTCCGCTTGTGGGTAAAGTACAGGTCAGGAATCGCCACATCTTCCATGTATATATACTGCCAGACATCCATTTCAGTCCAGTTACTCAGTGGAAAAACCCGGAAATGCTCTCCCATATTCTTTTTCCCATTGAAAAGGTTCCATAATTCAGGCCGCTGGTTCTTGGGATCCCATTGCCCGAATTCATCCCGGTGGGAGAAGAAACGTTCCTTAGCCCTGGCTTTTTCCTCGTCCCTGCGTCCCCCGCCCAGGGCACAATCAAACTTAAGTTCTTCCAGGGCATCCAGCAGGGTTACTGTCTGCAATACATTCCGGCTGGCATTGACTCCTGTTTCCTCAACCGCCTTTCCCTGGTCAATGCTATCCTGCACCAACCTGGCAATACAGGTGGCCCCGGTCTTTTTCATCAGCTGATCTCTGAATGCCAGTGTTTCTGGGAAATTATGGCCTGTGTCGATGTGCATGAGGGGGAAAGGAACCTTGGCAGGCCAGAAAGCCTTCCTTGCCAGGTAAAACATCACAATTGAATCCTTGCCCCCAGAGAATAAAAGTACCGGCTTTTCAAATTGGGCGGCTACTTCCCTGATGACATAAATGGATTCGGCTTCTAATTCCCTGAGATGATTCAGATTATACTTTTCCATCTTGACCACTGATTTATGAATTCTGGAATGAGAGCACAAATATAAGAAATTTGGCTTTATAACTGTAGGTTCCTGAG
>CAZXOJ010000421.1:0-3700 GCA_964642325.1 uncultured Bacteroides sp.
GATACCTGCAGGAGAAGCTCCTGATGACCAGGATACCTGGCATCCTGTTACACCTGTAGGGGGACAAGGATCAATGGATATCCATGTAGACAAAGTAAAGGAGTACCTGTTTAGTACGGGCAGGCCATCTCTCTCAGCCCAGATGAAGCTACCTGCTACCTTCACTGCAAATGAAACCAATACCCTGAATGTCCAATCAGAGCTGATATGGATGTTCCCGGCCGATGATTGCCATAGGGGCAGTGTGGACAGAATTTATATACATTACTTCCAGGTCCCACTCATACCCTATTGATCAGTGATTCAACCCCGCGATTAATTCCACAAGGATATTTTCAAAGTTAGTTTCGGAACCGGGCATGAGGTGGGAAACCCGGGGCTCATATCCCCCTTCCTTGTATGAGACATCTGTACAGATGTAACCGCTTGCCCCGTTGCAATGGGTCATGAAGGTTGTACTACCGGTCGACCGTTTCTTTACATTCATGCCTATCTCCGTAAAAAGTTCACCTGATATTCCGGCCATTACAATATTTCCCATCCTGATGGCAGAGAAATTGATGGTAACATCATCACCAGGTACAGATTCCTGGGGGAAATTGGTTTCCCATCCTATTTTACCCGGAAATGTTGCAGTTCTGGTGGCTGATTTAAGTTCGGAAAACTCAGTAGTAACACATTTATTAACAAGTTCCAGGGCAACTGAGGCAACACCATATGCAACTGCATTTACTTGCCTGAAATTATTATTGGGCCCATAAATCGGATTGATGTTAGCTGAAGCCCCAGCGCTTACCATGATGATCACATCCCCACCCAGCTTCTCTTTCATCATCTTCGCCGATATACCTGGCCAGTCGCCCGTCAGCTGAAAGTTATCCTGCCCGGTGCAGGTCCCATGGCAGGGGTAATTTACATGCACTGCCAAAAGCTTTCCCTGGGTATCGGTAAATTTGATAATATCCAGGTCATGGTCGCATGCCCCATCAGGGTTCCTTCCAAGCCAGACTTCCCCTTCGGAATATATAGCCCTCCTGTTGATATTTACCTTGCTTTCACCTTTGTGGTACCCGATCCTCACTGGCTGTAAATTCTTTTTAGCTTCGGCTGACATTTTCAATAGTTTCCCATATAGCACATCCACATAATCCTTCACGTCATCCGGCCATTTTTCCGCAGCACTATAGGTCCCGTTAACCGGTCCACCGTGGTTATGGTTTGCAGTAATAAAGATTTTATCTTCAGGGATGGCTGTTTCCTTCTGTATCATCTCCTTCAGCAAGTCCACATGATGCTGGGAATGTCCGATCAGATCGGAGGTGATAAGGAGCACTTCTTCTTGTCCATTGTTTAGGTACATGGCCTGTGCATGAATGCTGTCATGGACCCCCGCAAAAGGATCTTTACGGTTTCCATACCCGCTCATGATGATGGGTTTATCCGGGGTGATGCCAATTTCACTAAATCCAGCCTTGATTAGAGAACCACTTTGATTTTGCCCGTAACCATAAACTGGAAGGCATATGAGTACAATCAATAAGAATTTTTTAATTCGTTTCATAATGTTGTTTTTTATTCTTTGGGTTTCTCTTTTATTTTCCCAATAAACATATTAATTCTGTTACATCCAATCAACTTTGGTGGAGGAATCGTGAGGTTTCCCTATAATATGACCATATAATTCCGGCCTCCTGGCTTTGCGATAGCGGAAGCCTCCTGCCAGTTCGAGCTTGTCAGCAGTACAAAGTCCCACGACAACCTCATCATCAAAACTCCGGCATTCAGTGATGATCTCTCCGTAGGGATCAAAAATCATGGAGTTCCCGTTTTTTACCTGGTCGTCTTCCAGGCCGATGGGATTTGAGTAAACAAGATAGATACCATTATCGTAGGCCCGTGCAGGCAGCCATCTCATCAACCAGCCCTTGCCTTTCATGCTATCAAATTCCCACCTTAGTGCATCCGGATCAACATGCCGGTTTTCCCAGAGCTTTTTGTCCACCCAACCCCGTCCGGGCATAGAAGATGGGGTACAGCAGGTAACGTGAGGGGAGAAAATAATCTCAGCTCCCAGCAGCGTTGTAGCCCTGACGTTTTCAATTATATTGTTGTCATAACAGATCAGGATTCCGCATTTCCAACCGTAGAGATCGAATATGACATATTCGTTGCCGGGGGAGAGGAATTTGCTGATAAAAGGATGCAATTTCCTGAACCTGGCCATCAATCCCTCTCCTGTAACACATACATAGGTATTATAAAGCTTTTCTCCTTCTCTCTCCACCAGGCCGGCCAGTACAGCTACATTATACTTGTCTGCTATTTGTATGAGGCGGGATGTGCTTTCACCGGAAGGGACTTCCTCTGCAATTGCAAACAGCTCTTCCTTGTCCATTTTCTGTAGATATGTATAGGCGGGGATGCAAAGTTCGTGAAAGCTAACAACCCTGGCGCCCTGAGCCGCTGCCCTGCCAGTCAGTTCCTCAATCCTTGAAAGATTGAATTCTTTGTCACCATTCCTGGGTTCAAACTGAGCCGTGGCAATCCTGATGTCCTGCATGCGAATGTTTTAACTTTAAATATAAGCATAGGAATTTGAAATGGTCCATTTGAGGTTGTATCTTTCTATCACAAAATATAATATGGAATTATTTTATTTGCCAAAGAGATGAAAAATATAACTTGCCTCGCCATTATCCTGACAGGACTGATACTTCAGTCATGTAATCTCCAAAAGAGCCCTCCGGAGGATAATAACAACAGGTTATGGTATGAATATCCTGCCAGGTACTGGAACAGCCAGGCCCTTCACCTGGGGAACAGTTACTTTGGCGCTTCTTTTTTTGGTGGAGTAGGGGAAGAGGTCTTTGCCCTGACCGACCAGAGTATGTGGACCGGTGGACCCGCCATGGGGGAATGGGAAAAAGCCGGGGTGAATCCCAAGGCCAGGAATTCATTGCCAAAGATCAGGGATGCCGTGGTGAAGGGTAACAGCCAGCTGGCTGACAGCCTGATAAGCCATGATTTTTTCGGATCCGGGGAATTGCAGGGAAATTTTACATCCATTGGTGAACTCAAATTGAAATTTACCGATCAGGAAGAAGGCTGGGAAAATTATGAACGCACTCTCGATCTTGCAAACTCACTGGGGCATGTGCAATATGATCTGAACAATATCACCTACAACAGGGAATATTTCTGCTCCTATCCTGACAGGATACTGGCAATGAAATTCTCGGCCAGTTCTCCTGGGATGATCTCTTTTGACCTCTCCACGGAGATCATCCAGGATTCTTCAAGGGTTGAAATAGAAGGGAACACTTACCGGGTGAGAGGTTTCATTACTGGAAACAATCGTCCATTCCAGGTACTGATCCATGTCAAAAATGATGGGGGATCAGTTGGACAGAGGGATAATATGCTGACAGTAAGGGATGCAAATAAGGTCGAACTCTATCTCACCACGGCTACGAATTATGAGATGAGATACCCGGATTATACTGGGGATGACCCTGAAATCATCACAAATGGTATTATGGATAAGGTGATGGTACAGGATTATGGACAGTTGAAGCTGACGCATGTATCAGATTATAAATCCCTGTATGATAGGGTTCATCTGGAAATTGGCGGAAACAGGGAGGCCGAGAAACTTCCGACCAATGAGCGGTTTCAAAAGTTGTGCTCGGGTGAGATGGAC
>CAZXOJ010000422.1:0-3697 GCA_964642325.1 uncultured Bacteroides sp.
ATGTACCAGTGCACGACGGTTGATTCCAGCCAGAACGGGTTTTATGCCATGCGGGTGGATGCCACAGACAAAAGCTACTGGGATGGGCTCAACCTGAGTTTCCAGGCAGAAGGGATTGAACTTGACCTTTCAGAGCATCCCTACTTTTCCATGGAAGTTTATCCTTTGGATGAGAAAACACTTCACTGGATCTGGTTCTATGACTACTCTGAAACACGCAATGATCAGAATAACAGGGAAAAACGCGTGTGGGCAAAGGCTGGAGAATGGAACAAGGTCTATTTTGATTTCAGCGGTAAACTTGACTGGATGAATGAGGATCTGGGGACGGATATAGATAAATCAAGGATCATCCGGATACTTTTTGACATGCATAATGCAGAATTTGTATGGCCACCGCCTGCAAATTATACCGGATCATTCCTGATCCGCAACCTGCGCGTGGGAAGTGAAGCTGAGGTTCCGAACCCACCCCTTACACCGGTAATGGATAAATTTGCCATACCCCTGTTTTTTGAACAGTCCGGGGAACATCATATAGAGCTGACAGGCATACATGACGGGACAGGGTCTACGGATGGATTGTCCATACAGGTCAGTTCTTCAGATGAAAGTGTGGTCAGCATTATCTCTGTTGACAATATCAGTCCTGATGGTAGCTCCGGCTTTACCATGGAAGCAATGGACGATGGCAGATCACTTGTCAAGGTTACCTTGTCCGGCGGAAATTCAGAAACCCCTTTTGTCACTGAGCTATGGGCCAGTGTACAGTCAGGCGATTACTCCGGGGCTGCCCATGCCATCATAGATAATACGAAAAAGCACCAGGAAATTAGAGGGTTTGGAAGTTTCGAGGATAACAGTAATGCTAATCTGTATATCAATGAGATGAATGCTTCAGCGGTTCGCATAGGTTTAATTAGCAACCAGATCGAATGGGAGAATGACAACAATGACCCCTATACACTAAACATGGAGGCCTTCGATTATTCAGCCTTTGACTGGAATTATTTCAGGAGGCTGAAAGAAGGCGGTGTTGAATCTTTCATCCTGACATCCTGGAGTCCGCCTGGATGGATGAAGGACAACCTAACGGAATCATATTTTAGTGCGGGACAAAGCTCCTATACTGACATGGTCTATAACCGGCTGTCTTATCATTATTACGAAGAGTTTGCCGAAGAGATGGTTGCGGTGGTAAGGATGTTTGAGGAAAAAGCCGGCATTACCCTGACAGGCATAGGGCTGCAGAATGAGCCGGCCTTCCATGAGCCTTATCCATCAGCTATCCTTGACCCAAAGCATTTCAATGAGCTGATCAGGGTGGTGGGTAAAAGGTTCGAACAGGAGGGTATTACGACTAAACTTTATATGCCGGAACAGGTTTTCTCCCAGACGGCCAACTCCATTTCCCAGTACATTGATGAGCTACAGGCTGACAGTGTCGCGAACAGCTATTGTGAGGTCATTGCAACCCATGGTTATGCTGCCGACGGTATTGCTGTCAGTGCCCCCAACTTTAGCCAGTGGACTGAAATGTGGAACAATGCACAGGAAGGGGATTATCCCAAGGAGCTTTGGATGACGGAAACCTGGTTGGCTTACTCTTCCTTCAATGATGCAATTTATATCTCGGCTGCCATTCAGGGGGCGATGATATGGGGCAATGTAAACCTGTGGACGCAATGGAATTTCCAGGACCAGTTTACGACCAATGGCCAGCCAAATTCCATGCTGTATGCCATGCGTAACTTTGCGCGATATATCCGTCCTGGATCGGTACGTTTGTCATCCTCCTGCAGCGATGTCGCGGTTCTTGTATCAGCCTTTGAAAATACGGATTCCAATACGGTCACCATGGTTATTGTTAACACGGATACCAAAAATGTTTCACTGGATATTTCTGCGGCCAACCTGCCTCATAATTACGAGATTTACCGGACCTCTGCCGGGGAAGACTGTAAATACCTCGGAATAGCAGATATCTCAAGCTTGATGGCCATTCCGGCAAGATCCATAACAACGCTCTATGCCACCCGGACAGACAGCCTTACCATGGATATGATAGAAGATGTACAACTGGAGATAAATGCAGGTGAGCAGGATATAACCATTTCCGGGATCAGTGATGGTTCCGGTCAAACTGCCGGTCTGCTTATATCTGCTGAAACAGATGACAGTACACTGATATCCAAACTGGCCATTTCGGCCATTAATCCGGATGGTACTGCCCTGCTGGTCTTTACTCCCGGTAATGACCTGACAGGCTTTGCAAAGATTACCGTTACGCTGACAGATGGTAATAAGCAGCGGATCGAGACCATATACGTTGAAGTACGTTCCGCGGTATCCGTCAGGGAATTAGAAGATGAAGGATTACAGATCTTTCCTAATCCGGCGGGAGACCGGATCTCGGTAGAATATACCCATGAATTTGACCGGCTTTCTGTTTTTGATTTCAGTGGCAGGGTAGTGTTGGTTGTTTCAACCGAAACTGTATTAAGCACCTCCCTGGAGCTGGGTGCCTTGCCTGATGGAATGTACATCCTGCGGCTTAGTCACCTCGGTAATCCCCTTGCCTCTCGTCCTTTTATGAAACAGTAAAGCTCCTACTATAGTGTAGTGGTTATGTCACATCCGGAAACTAGCATTTTTGTCGATCAGGTACATGATGGTATTCACAGATTTGCCGGTACTCAACCCGTCTGGGGGAGTATTTTTACAATAATCAATGAGCTGTTCAATGGATGAAGTGGCTACATGCATCCTTGTATCAGAAGATGCATAATAGATCAGCACCCTGCCGTCCTCGTCCTGTATCCAGCCATTGTTGAATAATACATTTGAGACATCCCCTATCCTTTCTTCATCCTGCGGCGCCATGAAATATCCCCCTGGTTGGTGGATGACCTTTGAGAGATCTTTCAGGTCTGTCATGAACATATAAAGCACATAACGCAATCCCGCTGCTGTATTTCTTACCCCGTGTGCCAGGTGCAACCAACCTTCCGGAGTTTTGATCGGAGGGGGCCCCAGTCCGTTTTTTAACTCATAGACAGTGTGATAGGATTTTTCACTAATGATCACTTCATTCTCAACAAAGGGATATGTCATTTCCGTCACGTAACCAAGGCCGATCCCGCCACCTGCCCCGACTTCAATAAATCCTTCCTGCGGACGGGTATAGAGGGCATATTTACCATCCACAAATTCAGGGTGAAGTACTACATTACGCTGCTGTCCGGAAATTGAGATCAGGTCAGGCAACCTTTCCCATTGCTTCAGATCCTTGGTACGGGCAATGCCAGCACTGGCGGTTGCCATGCTTGTATCACCCGGAAGTGCTGCAGGGTCCTTGCGTTCTGTACAAAATATCCCATAGATCCAGCCGTCCTCATGCTGAATCAGCCGCATATCGTAAACGTTGATGTCAGGATCTTCATTCTCCGGCAATAGTACCGGTTTATCCCAGAAACGGAATCCGTCAATCCCGTTGTCACTTTCCGCCATGGCGAAGAAGGATTTCCTGTCCCAGCCTTCCACCCTTACAGCCAGGACGTATTTATCATTGAACATCATGGCTCCAGCATTAAAAGCTGCATTAAAACCTATCCGCTGCATGAGCCGGGGATTGGCATGGGGGTTAAGGTTATATTTCCAATGAATCGGTACATGATCTGCCGTGATAACAGGATAC
>CAZXOJ010000423.1:0-3651 GCA_964642325.1 uncultured Bacteroides sp.
CGTTGAATTTTCTCATGATACTCTGTTATTACCTGGTTTCCCAAATAACAACGTTTCTGGGGAAAAGTTCGCGGTTTACTGTTAATTAATATTTTTTTAACGATTCATTGAAAAAACCTGCCAGTTCACCGAGGTCAAGGCCGAGATGATCCTTCTCCAGGCGCTGTACTTTTTCCAGTTGTTTCCTGCAGAATTGCAGGTATTGTTGGGAGGCCGGATCAAAGGGCCTGTGATTCCGGGCTGCGTTAAGTTTTCCTATCTCTCCCATTAGCTTTATGGTCTTCTCATCGAAATAGGTGTCTGAAATTTTTCCCCAGATATACCGGATCATCTGTTGGTTCGGATGCACCAGGTCATCGCCGTAAAAGCGGTAGTCCCGAAGGTCATCCATGGCAATTTCATAGGCGGGAAAATATTCACAATAGGAAAACATTTCGGTCAGTCTGTTAGCAGCCAGCAGGAGGGTGGATTTGCTGACAGTATTCAATACAGGGCCATCTTTCCAATGCCTGACGGGACTTACGGTCAGGATTATCTTAATGTCAGGCACCTGCAATCTGAATCCCGCGAAAAGCTTGGTATAGGTATCCACAACCTGGTTTACACTCAGGAGGTGGCGGCTGAATTTATCTGATGGCAGTTTGTGACAGTTTGAAACAACGTTTGCAGTCTCTTTCAGTACATACACCCAGGCGGTACCCCATGTGATCATCAGGTAATTGGTCCCCGGGAGTTTGTCCCCCGAAAACTGTATCCTTTCATTGATGTTGCCGAGGCAGGCTTCTGGGTCTGCGTCTGAGAACTGGCTGTGATGATCAAAACAGAACCATCTTCCATTGGCCTCATGTAGTTCCTTATTAGTATACTGCTTCCCATTTAATAATGCCCAGAGATTCCTGGAAAGGCTGGATGGATTGTAATTAATGCCAAAGGGATTCAGGTCCACCCGGAACCGGAGTTCCTGCATCAATGAACCAATATTCTCGGTAAAGCATGAACCCATGAAGAGGATACCGGAATCATGAGAGATCCTGTTTTCCGAAGGGGGGATATTTACTTCTGTCCTGAAATCCATATGCTAAAGTGTCTCCAGCCAATCAATTATATATTTACCAACATCCTTATATTCGAATTCCCAATGCAGCTCATGGTACAAGCCATCCCATAACTTAAACTGTGTCTGGTCCCCCGAAGCAGCCGCAAACTCCTCGCTTGCCTTTGGTGAGGTGACCTTATCATCAGTACCATGCATCAGCAGGAAAGGCTGTTTTATTTTATGTGCATTCTCCAGGGCATATTCACCCTGCTGGTGAATGATCCAGAAATATCTCCCCGTCACCACGCCATGGTTCAATGTGTCAGCACGAACATCTGCCCAGTGTTCGGGATCATGGCTCAGGGCTTCGGCCCTGGTTCCCTTCCTTTTGAACCTGACCCTGGGAAAAAGCCCGTTCATTAACTTCGCCAATGCCAGGTCCATGGGGGTAACCCGAAATGTGAGCCGGAGCCATGGAGAGGAGGCAATCAGGGCCTTGATTGGAGCCTTCCTGGAGATGGCATAATTGAGGGTAATATTCCCGCCCATGCTATGCCCGTAGAGGATGCGGGGAACTCCTGGGAATAGGTCCTCAGCCTGATTGAGGACAAGGTCAACATGATCAAGCAGGACCTGGTAACTCTGAACGTATGCTTTCCTGCCTTCTGTCCGTCCATGCCCCGGTAGATCCGGTGCCAGCATGCCATATCCTGCCTTTACAAAAAGTTCTGCCCACCTCCCATATCGGCCGGAATGTTCTCCCAGTCCATGAACGAGGCAGATAATCCCTTTCATTTTATCTTCAGGCAGCCAGGACTGTGCGAAAACCCGTTTCTTCTCCTGGGAAAGCCACTCATATTCTGTATGTATCATCCCGCCCTTTCTATAAGTTGTTTAAATTTACCCTTAGAATTTTAGAATTCAAAATGCAGGATATAATACAAATCAGCCAATTGTTTTAATTGAGAATCTAAATGCATTTTATGTATTAAAAGTAGAAAAATGAAGTTACAGAAGAAATACATGATAGTGAATAAGGATATTCTAACCACTGTATTAGTCTTACTCTTACTCGGGCTTCTATTGGTTAATATTGGAAAAACACAGAGTACCGATGTTCTTTATAGTGATGAAAATCCTAACACAACTAATTTAAGCCCAAACGACACTATTGCTCAAACAAAAACTTCTGACAATTGGAGCTTAGTAATATCTGAAGATGGTTTGCGCATCAAAAAGGCCGATGGTTCTGACTGGTTCTGGCTTGGAGATACAGGATGGAGCCTTTTCCAGGAAATGAAGCGAGAAGATGCTGAATATTATTTCTCAACAAGAGCTTCCCAGGGATTTACAGTCATACAGGCTGTTGCTGTCATGGACTGGAACAGAGACTGGAATGATGCCAATGCATACGGCCACCATCCATTTCATGATGGTGATGCCAACAATCCAAACGAAAAGTTTTGGCAACATTCAGATTGGCTCATCAAAAAAGCGCAGAAATACGGATTGTATGTAGCATTATTACCGGCCTGGGGATCTTTCTGGGGTAATGAAGCGACTATTGAATATGCCAAATGGATAACGAAGCGTTACCGTAATTACGATAATATCATCTGGGTGAATGGCGGTGATAGAAAGGTCGGTGATGATGTAGAGCTGTTTAATCAAATTGGGAATATATTCCACAAGGATGAGGATGCACTGACGACCTTTCATCCGTGTGGAGGAGATGCGTCATCCAGGCATTTCCATAATGAAAAATGGCTTAACTTCAATATGCAGCAAAGCAGTCACGGCATGCGTGATATTCGTGCCGATAAGCAAGTCGATACCGATTTGGCCTTAAAGCCTACCAAACCCACCCTGGATGGGGAACCCAACTACGAAGATCATTGCGTCAATTGGGATTCCGATTGTGCCAAAGGCATTTTTAATGCTCATGACGTACGACAACTCGCTTATTGGACTGTGTTCGCCGGTGCAACGGGGGTCACCTACGGTCATGTTCATGTATGGGATTTCGATAATGGTGGAAATAAAGAGGATGGCTATCAGGACTGGAGAGTTGAAGTAAGAGATTCAGGCGCTGTTCAAATGGGCTATATGGCAAACTTGCTAATGTCACGACCGCACAGCGATAGAGCGCCGGCACAACATATATTATCTGATGAATCTCCGGGTGGTTTAACACAACGAGCGATTATGGGATATGGATATACTTTTATCTACACATCTCAAGGATATAATATATATATTAATTTAGATGAACTACCTTGGAAATATAAAAGCGCCTGGTGGTTCAATCCAAGAGATGGAAAAACTACCCGGGTCGAGAGCTTCCCAAATAATGGAATTTATACCTGTGATCCTCCAGGAAGTTTTGGCAAAGATAATGACTGGGTTTTGGTGATTGATGATGTTAGCAAGGGTTATACAGAACCAGGAAGATAATACTGCATACAACACCACATCAAATACCAGTGTTTATTGTCTCGTCAAAGGATGAAACAATTTAAAGATTTTATAAAAAAACAATAGATATGTGGGAAGAAAAACTCAAGATATACGATGAATTGGTTGCCAAATGCCCAAGGTTTGAGCGAAAAGGAAAA
>CAZXOJ010000424.1:0-3601 GCA_964642325.1 uncultured Bacteroides sp.
AACAATTTAAATTATTCTCATTCGTAGAGTGGTGTCTTTGGGATGCGCATGATGACACGACAAATTTTCAGCGGAATTTTTCCATAGGTGAGGTTGAGGTGGAAGGGTCTACCATTTACCACAAAACCGAATACAGGGAGCGGCGTGATCATTATGCATTTTTTACCGTGAATTCGGAGATCTCAGGTTTCGATACAGACCGCGAATCATTCATGGGTCTGTATAATGGATTTGAGGCTCCTGATGCTGTTTTGGAGGGTAGATCCAGGAACTCCCATGCACATGGATGGTCCCCCATCGCTTCCCATTGCCTGGATATAGAATTGGATCCGGGAGAAAAGAAGGAACTCATCTTTTTCCTTGGTTACGTAGAGAATCCTCGGGACCAGAAATTCGAATCACACCAGGTAATTAATAAAGACAAGGCCCATGAAATGATCCATGCCTTTTCATCTACAGAACAGGTGGATAAAGCCTTTCTGGAACTGGGTGAATACTGGGATAAGTTGTTATCAGTTTACCAGGTTGAACATAAGGATGAAAAAATGGCCCGAATCGTCAATACCTGGAACCAGTACCAGTGTATGGTCACCTTCAATTTCAGCAGGAGTGCTTCTTTCTTTGAATCCGGTATTGGGAGGGGAATGGGCTTCCGTGATTCGAACCAGGACCTGATTGGCTTTGTACACCAGATACCTGAACGGGCCCGTGAGAGGATCATTGATATTGCTTCAACCCAATTGGCAGATGGCGGAGCATGGCATCAGTACCAGCCCCTGACTAAGAGGGGGAATGCTGCGACGGGTGGGAACTTCAATGATGATCCACTCTGGCTGATACTTTCTGTTTCGGCGTATATAAAGGAGACGGGGGACTGGTCCATACTGGATGAATCCGTGCCCTATGATAATGATGAAACCACCAACCAGCCCCTATTCGATCACCTGAAACGTTCCTTTTACCATGTAGTCAATAACCTGGGGGAGCACAGGCTTCCGTTAATTGGGCGGGCGGATTGGAATGATTGCCTGAACCTGAATTGCTTTTCAGAAGAACCCGGTGAATCCTTCCAGACAACGGAGAACAAGGAGGGAGGGAAAGCTGAATCAGTCTTCATAGCTGGCATGTTCGTCCTCTATGGCCAGGAGTTTGTAGATATCTGCAGGAGAACTGGGGAAATGGACCTGGCTGAGGAAGCAGAAAGGCAAATCAGCGATATGGAAAGTACGGTTGAATCTCACGGTTGGGATGGGGATTGGTTCGTCAGGGCCTATGACCATTTCGGGGAAAAGGTGGGGAGCAATGAACGCGATGAGGGCAAGATATTCATTGAGCCCCAGGGCATATGCGTAATGGCTGGGATAGGTGTGGAAGACGGAAAGGCAGAAAGAGCCCTGGATTCAGTAAAAAAATACCTGGATACACCCTATGGCCTCGTATTGAATAATCCTGCCTTCACCAAGTATATAGTCAAATACGGGGAGATTACCTCCTATCCCGAAGGTTACAAGGAAAATGCCGGGATCTTCTGCCATAACAATCCATGGATCATGATTGCAGAAACCATGATCGGAAGGGGGGACCATGCCTTTGAATACTGGAGTAAGATAGCCCCTTCCTACCTGGAAGATATTGACGGGCTTCACAAGACAGAACCCTATGTATATTCCCAGATGATAGCTGGTAAGGATGCATTCAGGCCCGGAGAAGCAAAGAATTCCTGGCTGACCGGGACAGCTTCCTGGACCTGGGCTGCAATCACCCAATACATTCTGGGTATCCAGCCTGACTACGACGGGCTCAGGGTAGATCCTTGCATCCCGGCCGGCTGGAAAGAATACAAAGTTATCCGGATTTTCAGGGGAAAGGAATATACCATTACGATCAAAAATCCCGCCGGTGTTCAGAAAGGAGTGGATTCCATCCTCCTGAACGGAAAGAAGATCGAAGGCAACCTGATTCCCTTTGAAGCGGCGCTGGAGAAGAATGATGTAGTGGTAGTGCTGGGTGAATAAGGAAGATTATTCCTCCACTTGCCATCCATAGTCAATGTATTCGGTTTCTATCTCATCACCTGATACATTCACCATCAGGAAGCCTTCTTCAAAGCCGCGGTGTGAGCCTTGCCACCAGCCGCCGCTTACAGCGCCTACCGTGATAAAGTGGGTGTCATAAACATAAATATCCTCATTTGAGTGAAGGTGTCCCTGCAGTACCAGCTTTAGGTTATGCTCCTTGAACAACTCCAGTAATTCTTTGGAATTTGTGACCACAGATCCCCGGCCATTCGGTGCGGTTGACCCTACATCCAACTGGCTAAAAACAGAAATCAGGGGGATATGAACGCTGATAACAATGGGCGTTTCAGGGTCGACGCTCGCCAGATCCTCCTTCAGCCAGGTAATCTGTTCCTGGTCCACATAGCCATAATAGCCACCCTCTTCCCACTCATCAATGGAGTCGAGAATATAAAAGCGCCATCCATTAAATTCGAAGACATAATATCTTTTTCCCAGCTTATCTTCAAACATTTTGTCACCATAAAGGGGATGGCTTGCATCTACCCCGCTCTGTGGATAATAGCCAAACACCTCATGGTTTCCCATGGTGTTATGGACCGGCATTTTGAATCCCCGGGAAGTTTCAACATAGAGATTATACAGGGAATCTGCCCTGCCAGGTGTCTGGGCCAGGGCATCCATAATCAGATCGCCCCCGGTAATAACAAAATCAGGCTTCAGCTTATTGACTTTTGCAATGGCCGCCTCAAATCCTTCTGTTGCCATTCTTTCAGGCTGGACATGGATATCAGTTAAAAAGGCAAAAGAGAATCCGGGTTCTTCTTTCGGTGATTTCTTACAGGAGTGGGAGATGCTAACAATCAGTAGGATAAGAAGCAGTTTGAATAATCTGACTTTTTTCAGGGGAAGCATATCAAATAAGTTTTATGGTTATTAGTGCAAAATATACAAAGTTACCAGGTTAAGTTTGTCCAGCAAAAAGAATAACCCTGTGAGTCAATTTTTTCCCACATACGCCGAACAATATTTTCATCTTCAATAAACTTGGTGAAATCGTTTCGTTTTTCACTCCATGGGATGCAGGTACCAGGGGGTCTCTTAAATTGCTGAAATGAATATTGACCCGCCAGTGGTCTGCTTACATTTTTTAACTCGTTTAGGTCTTTTACTTTAGGGGTTTTGGAATATCCACTATAGTTAAGCGTGAAGTCGATCATTTCTTTGACATTCTCAGTCTTCGCATCATCCATAATTAATGCGCTGGCATCCATGATGTAACCCCCATCACGTGCCACGGCATCAATTATTTATTTCTTTTAAGGTATCACTGCATCCTGACGAATAATAGCTTTCTTAGTCAGATTTGATCCATTAAGTGATTTCAACCTGTTTATAGCCTCCCCTTTTCTTGAAGTATAAGAACAATAGTACAAAAGCAACAAACATTATAACGGGAAGCACAGCTACTAACTTTAATGCTCCTTTTTTTGCTTTGACCGTTGTGGTTTCAATAATCTCCTGCTCTTGGACTGGAGCCGTTTCGAACTTTGCCAGATCAAGTGTCTTATAAGTTCCGAAAA
>CAZXOJ010000425.1:0-3585 GCA_964642325.1 uncultured Bacteroides sp.
CATTCCTTATGCTTCTGGTCCCACGGCATATCTTTATATTTTCCCAAATCAGGAGTTATGCACGGACCATGAGGCAATTGTGTGGCATAGTACAGAAAGAAGGGATTATCCTGTTGATCCCTTATAAACTGTATTGCTTTACGATGAATATAATCCTGAGAATTTATCGCCCGTGATGGATCATCGACACCATCCGGAATCAATATTCCTTTCTCATTATAGCTGTGTAGACCCTCAGGGGTTCTGGTATGCCTGTAGGTTCTCTCCATGTCAAAACCGTAGTTCTCAGGAATGGAAATGGCCCTGCCATTTTCCATCAGATAGTGGGGATAATAGCCATGGGCCCTGAGCTGATCATAAAAGCCAAAAGAATAGTCAAAACCCTGTTTGTCCGGTGTACCCGCTGTTCCGGGAAGGCCTATCCCCCATTTTCCGACCATACCTGTAGTGTAACCCGCCACCTTAAGCATTTCAGCAACCGTGATATCTACGTCATCCAGATGATCCTGTTTTCTTACAGACCTGTTATTTCTGATCCTGCAATGTCCCATATGATTTCCTGTCACAAGGCTTGCCCTGCTGGGCGCACATTCCGGTGAACCCGAATATGCCTCGGCAAAGAAGAGTCCATCATTCATCAATTTATCCAGGTTGGGTGTAGCAAATTGTTGCTGGCCCAAACCACTCAGGTCATAATAGCTCATGTCATCAGCCAGGATGAAAATAATGTTGGGCTTCTCATTTTTATTTATGCTGCAGGAACTGATAAAGATGAAAGCCAGACAGATAATGATATTATTAATGAATACTATCCTGAAAGATCTCATGAGTTCTATTTCTTTTTCAAATCAAATTCTGCCATGACCGGGTAATGATCAGAAAGGTAATGATTTTCTTTTCCATTGCAGACCCTCGCACCGGTACATTTAATTGATAAGTCGGGAGAGGCAAGTATATAATCGATTCTCTCGAGACGGGACACAAGATTTTCATCAGATTCATTATTAACCGGTCCCAGGACACGTCCAGGGAAGGAGCCCCTCTCTTCAATGCCACGGGTATAAGGCCGGCAAACATCGATCAGCGGGAAAGCCAGCAGGGCAGACATTACTGAATAATCGAGGTCTCCGTAACTCAGGTTCCCTTCTTCAATCCCTTTGTCTGGTTGCCGTTCATTCAACCTGTTCAACAGTAAACCATTGGGATCATAGAGGTCTGCATCATATGGCGAATGGCTGTTAAAATCTCCCAGGACCATATAATGCTGATTGTGTTCCCTCACACTGGCAAATTTATCCAGCATAATAGCTACCTCATCTCGTCGAAAAGATATACTTCCGGGATGAAAATGTATTACAAAGACATCAATACCCTTGACAATACAATGCAGGGCCCCGTGGTGCATTCCATCCAGGATCTTTTCCTTAACCATAATCGGGTATTTGGATGTCAGTCCCACACTATACCCGGTAATTTTCAAAAGCACTGAATATGAATGTCCCCAGGACAGGGCATCTTCCTCAAGTTTCACCGCGGTATATTTACACAGTTCCTGCAGAGCAACCATGGATGGTTCCTGTTTGTTAATCCACTCACCCACTTCAGCCCTCCTGACTTCGTCTTCTCCCCAATCATATCCATTCCAGATATTATAGGTAATGACCTTGAATTGAGTATTCTTTTCCTGGGCAAGAGCCGAAACTGAGAAAATAAAAATAGCAACAACAATCAGACTTTTTCTCATTTCGTAAATGTTTATTTTTTCAGTCTTACATATATATAATATGCCCCCTGCTGCCTGCCTTCTGCATCGATCAACCATGCCCTGACCTTGTTTGGACCTGGTTGGAGATCTAGTTCAAAAAGCGCAGATACATCTTCCGGACCGATTTCTTTTTCCTCCTCCCTGTCTCCCACCCTTAATACTACTTTCACAGCAGGTATTGACTTTCCTTCACCCACTCGAACAGGAATGCCATTCATGAATATATCACTGCTTTCTTCCGAGGGCAAAGAAGCCCGGATCGGGTGGTTAAGCTCTTTGGGCCATCTCCGTACATCAAATTGATACATGCCCTCAACCCCTATTTCCACAGGCCAGAACCCCGAGTTGGCTGCACCCTGTACCACGTGTCTCTGGCTCCATATATGGGGCTGGATATGATCAAGGATCAGTGCATCGGAGGTCAGCCAGGTTTCATCATCATGGACTGAACCGATAAGCGGACGGGGATAAGGGTGATATCCCATTTGCAACTCATTCCAATGATCTTCATATTTCTTTAACAGCGCTGCAACTACATCAGGATACTGTTCCGAGATATCATTTTTTTGTCCAGGATCAGCTTTTATTTCATACAATTCCTTGCCGTTGACAAAACGCCATTTTTCCGTTGCAAGCACTGTATTCATTCCTTTTACCGGGACTTCTCTGACATTTTGCACATGCATCAGGATAAGCCTGTCATTCCAGTCTCCATCTTTATTTTCAAGCAACGGGACCAGGCTCCGACCATCGAATGGAAGGTGTCCCTTTTCCGGCATAGTAAGATTACAAAGATCAATCAGGGTTGGAAGCAAATCGGTATGTGCGGTTAAACGCGCAATGTCAATGCTCTGGTCAATTCCGCCTAATGGCCAGTGGATAAAACATGGCACCCTGTGTCCCCCTTCATATACAGACCCTTTCCCTCCCCGCATACCCGCGTTGAATACCTGGGTTCCGTTTGCCGAACCGTTATCGGTAAGGAAGATCAGGATTGTATTCTCGTCAAGTCCTTTCTCCGAGAGGTATTCCCTTATCCTGCCTAAATTAAAGTCAAACCGGCTCAGGGTTGCATAAAGGTCTTTTGTGTCCCCCCAAGGGGTACTTCCCGGAATGTCGAGGTCTTCATAAGGTTCGCGCCATTCCATTAATACATTCATGGGACCATGAGGAACATTGGTGGCAAGGTATATGAAAAAGGGTTCATCCCTTGCCTGCCCGATGAATTTCATGGCCTCATCAAAATAGATATCGGCCGAAAAACCTTCAAATTTCTCCCATTTACCGTTTCGCCAGTAGGAATCATTCATCTTGTCATTGCCCCAGTAGTCACTGGATGTTCCCGTGCCGCCGTCACCATGTCCAACCCATTGATCAAAACCGCGGTCAATAGGCCGATATGGATAATTGCGGCCCAGGTGCCATTTACCGAAATGACCGGTGCGGTAGCCCGATGCCTTAAAGAATTCAGCCATAGTAGTCTCTTCCCTGTTCAGGTGATTGCGCGAATAAACGGTGGTACGGACATGGGTTCGGTCAGACATTCTGCCCGTCATTAAAGCTGCCCTGGTGGGAGAACAGAACGGGTTGACATGAAAATCGGTAAAGCGAACACTCTCGCTGTACAACTCATCCAGGTTTGGTGTTTTGATGATGGGATTGCCATGACAGGCAAGGTCGCCGTATCCCTGGTCATCGGTCATGATAAGGATCACATTGGGTTTGTCCGTTCCAGTATACCCGCTTTGGGAGCATGAGCATACAGCCATTACCAGAAAGCTGTACAGTAAACAATAATACGGAGCGAGCAGTCTTCTCAT
>CAZXOJ010000426.1:0-3571 GCA_964642325.1 uncultured Bacteroides sp.
CAGCATTCTTCAGTCGCGTATTCTCTTATTTCAGGCAGAATCAACGGTAAATGCCGGTTCCTCACCTGAAACTCGTAAGGCTCTGATGTTGGAATGCAACATTGATGATATGAATCCAGAAATGTACGGTTATGTTATGGAGATACTTTTTGGCCTGGGTGCTGATGATGTATTCATCACCCCTATCATGATGAAAAAAGCAAGGCCTGCCTCCAAACTCAGCGTACTCTGCAGTCCGGATAAAAAACAAGTTATGACAGAGACCCTTCTGACCCATACAACCAGCCTTGGTGTGAGGAGCTATGAGGTGGATAAGACCATGCTAGAAAGGGATTTTTCCAAGATCAAAACCAGGTACGGCGAAGTGACAGTAAAGACAGCCATTTACAGGGGTAAACACCTGAAGTCCAAACCCGAATATGAGGATTGTATCAGGCTGGCAAGGGAACATGAGATCCCGGTGCAAAAGATCTATGATGAGATCTACAGGCAGGTAAACAATGAGGATTAAAGATGAAGCAGGAAGTACAGAAAAAATATAATGATCTTATAAGTTACCTCGAGAAACTGGATAATATTGCAGTGGCATTTTCTGGCGGGGTGGATTCGGCTTTCCTTCTGCATGCTGCAAAAGAAGCCCTGGGAAAGAATGTTTTGGCATTAACCATTAATTCTCCCTATATCCCGGACTGGGAAATAAACGAAGCAAGGGAAATCACCGCCAGTAAAGAGATAGAACACCAGATTGTGGATGTTCCTGTCCCCGAGCAAATAAAAAATAATCCGGAAGACCGCTGCTATCTCTGCAAGTCATTCCTATTTACCTTACTGAAAGAATTTGCCAAACAGCGCGGATTTACGAACCTGGCGGATGGCACCAATTATGATGATACAAAAGACCATCGGCCGGGGATGAAAGCCCTGAACGAGCTTAATGTAATGAGTCCCCTGCTGGAAAACCATTTCACTAAAAACGATATCCGGGAAGCATCCAGGGAACTGGGACTTTATACCTGGGAAAAACCGGCTTATGCCTGCCTGCTTACAAGGATACCTTATAATACCAGCATTGAGGGTGAGATGCTCAGGAGAATAGAAAAAGCCGAAACATACCTTATTGGCCTGGGCATTCGTTCCATAAGAGTAAGGTCACATGGAGATCTCGCCAGGATTGAAACAGAGCCAAAATATATTGAAAAGATCTTCAGTGAGGGGCTTATGAAAAACATTTCAAAGCAATTAAGACGCTACGGATTCAAATATGTAACTCTTGATTTGGAGGGATACAGGACAGGCGGCATAGGTGAAATCATTAAACAGAGTGAAAAATGATTGGAAAAAGTGATATAAAAAAACTGCTTGAGCAGGTACGGGATGGCAAAATATCCAGTGAGGATGCTTTGAAGAAACTGAGTGACCTGCCATTTAAAGATCTTGGGCACACTAAAATTGATAATCACAGGGAATTGCGTACAGGCTATCCCGAGGTTATCTTCTGCGAGGGTAAGACCCCCGAACAGATCCTGAATATCATGGAATATATGTCCACACAGAATGTTAATATCCTGGGGACCCGGGCAAACAAGGAAATCTTTCAGACTGTTCATGAGGTCCTACCCAAGGCCGAGTATAACGAACTTGGCAGGACAATTTCCATAAAGAATGTAGATATCAAACCGACCAAAACAGCCATTGCGGTACTTACCGCCGGCACCTCAGATATGCCGGTAGCAGAAGAGGCCGCAGTAACGGCTGAAATTTTCGGGAACCAGGTGGAACGGTTTTTTGATGTAGGAGTAGCAGGTATACACAGGTTATACAACAATCTCGATCGGATCAGGCAGGCACGAGTTATCATTGTTATCGCCGGAATGGAAGGTGCTTTGCCCAGTATTGTAGGTGGACTGGTCGATAAGCCCATCATAGCAGTTCCTACAAGCATCGGATATGGAGCCAGTTTTAATGGACTGGCAGCCCTGCTGGGAATGCTGACCAGCTGTGCTTCCGGGGTTAGTGTCGTAAATATTGACAATGGCTTTGGTGCTGCCTATATGGCCAGTATGATCAATAAACTATGACATGTCACGGAGTGACCCCGATACTGCTCTGCTGAGCATCACATACCTCGGACCGGTACAGTACTTTACAAAATTCCTATTGCACCCCGTACGAATCATTGAACGATATGATCATTATATCAAGCAGACCTACAGGAACAGGTGCAATATTATGGGAGCCAACGGTATTCTTCCATTGAGCATCCCTGTCTTAAAGGGACAGGCGCACAAAACATACGTCAGGGATATCCGTATTGATTACAATAAGAAATGGCAGAAACTCCATTGGAGAAGCATGGAATCTGCCTACCGGCATTCTCCCTTTTTCGAATTTTACACGGATGAATTCTATCCTTTCTATGAGCAAAGATTTGAGTTCCTGATTGATTTTAATGCTGCCTTACTTGAGTTGGTTCTTCAGTCGCTGGAGATTGAAAATACCTTAAATTATTCAAGGGAATTTATCGATGCGGGTATAGTAGATTATGCTGATTACCGTGAAACCATCCATCCAAAAAGGGACCTGTCATCAGATCCCTTATTTGTTCCTTTAACTTACCGGCAGGTATTTGTAGAACGCCTTGGCTTCAAGGCCAACCTGAGCATCATCGACCTGCTATTCAATGAAGGCCCTAATGCCAGGTCTGTCCTCGAGCAATGCATCGCCCTCCCTTCCTGAACATTTGCTTTGATCAGAACCGGAAACCCAGGGTGGCGACAAATTTGTTTTTGTTCGAGCTGATCTTGGCCCCGTTCACATCTTCCGGTATATAGAGATAGTACTGGTAATCATTGGTCTGCATGGAATAGGCCATGTCAAAGAATAAACTCTTTCCCCTGAATCCTAGTCCCCCGCTATAAATGATATTCCAGGCCTCTGCATTGACCTCTTTGCTGTTGAAAGGACTGTCATAGAAGGCGGCTCCACCTCTCAGGTACATTGGACCGAGATGCAATTCTGCGCCTGCACGGAGGTTGTGTGCAACGGTATAAATGTTTTGTATCCTGTCATTCACATCCAGCAGGGAGTAATCTGTGACCCCCTCCCTGGTATCCATGTTTGCCTGGCGGTAATCCACATATTCATAATCGACACCTATCATGGCTACCTTGCCTATCTGGAAGGCCACGCTTCCAATTGCTCTGTAAGGGGTCCTGAGCCAATACTCGAACTGATTAACAGGAGAATATACTGGATCTAAATTATTGCCGGGATCATCAAAAGTAGAATTCATGTCCGTGTAAAAATCCTCCTTGATCTTGTAGAAGGTCGGAATATGGAAAGCGGCACCTATCCTGATCAGGCTGATGGGCCTGAAAATAATTCCAGCTTTAAAGGTATAGCCTGTCCCCCGCGTTTCCAGAGTTTCCCTGAAAATGAATGAATCAAAATATTGAATGATCTGTGCATCATCTGTTTCAGTATGATCGGTATATTGACTGTACCTCATCCTGTGAATCCCAAAAGTAGCACCGAAGTACAACCTGTTCCCGTAATTGGCCCCGAAGGTGAA
>CAZXOJ010000427.1:0-3569 GCA_964642325.1 uncultured Bacteroides sp.
GAATCCGACCCTTCAGACATTAAATGAAAAAACCATTATGATAAAGGACTTTATCAACTTGTTGATGCCTGTCCTCTGTCCTGTCTGTGGAACTGTGCTCTTGAAAAATGAAGGGATCATTTGCACTGGTTGCCTGTATGAGCTCCCGAGAACAAGGTACTTATCCTACTTGGAAAATCCAGTATCCCGGTTATTCTGGGGCAGGGTCTATGTGGAGAATGCAACAGCTCTTTTCCAATACCAAAAAGGAAGCCGCTTCCAAAGGCTCATTCATGAACTTAAATACAAGAACAGGCAGGATATCGGCAGGGAAATGGGAAGGCTTCTTGGAATCGAACTGAAAGGATCAGCCTTTACATCCGCCGATCTAATATTGCCGGTCCCACTGCATAAAAAAAAATACAGGCAACGTGGATACAACCAGTGCCATCCGATTGCTGAAGGACTTTCAGAAAGCCTTGGGGTTCCCTGGTGTAGCAGTCATCTGATCCGTCCGTCTGTATCCCTGACCCAGACAAACAGATCCCGTGTGGATCGCTGGTCAAATGTTGATGGAATATTCGAGGTGAAAGATTCTGGAAAATTGTGTGGTAAACATATCATCCTTGTAGATGATGTAGTTACGACCGGGGCTACTCTCGATGCTTGTGCGACTGCCCTTTTGTCGCTGGAAAATGTCCGGGTCAGTATGGTAACCCTGGCGGTGGCACTAAAAGTCTTTAATTAATAATTATTTCAGAATAACCCAGCCCCTTTCCTTTGAAATGGTATTGATCAGAGAGGTAATTGTAATATACTGATGCATCAGCGGATTCACTGCCTCCAGATCATCATGATCAACCTGCTGGACCTCCCGGATCTGCTCTTCCTTTTCACGCTGGGCAACCTCCAGTATCTTTCGCTTGTATTCAATAAGGGCCTTGGGAACATTTTTCTTCAAAAGCATATCTTCTGTTTCCATTGTAGCTCCCTTGCGACTGTGCACCTTGCTGAGGCTATATGGAGAACTCAACAGGTCAACCGCCAGCTGGCTGATGGAAGGATTTTCATGATGAACAAAATGTTTCATCTCAATGACTTCTCCTTTTTGGATCATATTGTTCACCTCTTCAAAAACCTGCCTGTACAACAGATTTTTAAATTCCAGCTCGTCGTTGAGTATTTCATTGACTACATACTCTGCCACTGAAATGTACTCATTCCCTGCATGTTCATCCTGGATTTCATACAGCCGTTCATTGCCATATTGAAGAAGGAACCTGACCAGCAGTTTTTCCTGCAATTCACTGAATATTTCCTTTATGAAAGAGGGAAGCGGGGTGGACTGAATTCGAATTTCCTCCTGTCGGGATTCCTTATTGTAACGGTCTTCTGCCTTTTTCTTCCGCAAACGGTACACCTGGGAGTAGAGTATCCTTTCTTCGGTATCCAGCAAGCGCGCACTCTCTTTGATATACACGGATCGCATAACAGTATCCGGTATGACTGAGATGGACTTGATAACATCGTTGATCATCCCGGCCTTCCCTACCGGATCCTGATCTATATCCTTCATCAGGAGTCGTGTCTTGAAGGAAATGAAATCCTTCTCGTTCTCCTTAATATACTGCTGAAACTCTGTGGCACTTAATTGCTTGGAGTATGAATCGGGATCTTCCCCATCCGGCAGCGGAACCACTTTGATATTGAGTCCTTCTTCAAGTACCATGTCAATTCCACGCAGAGAGGCTTTTATTCCAGCCTCATCACCGTCATAGATGATGGTAACATTGCTGGTAAATCGCTTGATCAGCCTGATCTGTTCAGTTGTCAGCGCGGTACCTGATGATGAAACAACATTTTCAATTCCGGCCTGGTGAAGGCCTAGAACATCTGTATAACCCTCAACAAGGAAACATTTTTCCTGTTTTACTATGGCCTGTTTGGCATGGTACAATCCGTATAGGATCCTACTTTTCTGGTAAATATCTGATTCCGGCGAATTCAGATACTTGGCCATCTTATCATCCGATTTCAGGATCCTGCCTCCGAATCCGTTGACATTCCCTGTCAACCCATGTATCGGAAAGATGATCCTTCCCCGGAAACGGTCTGCCTTATAATCATCTTTCTGAATGGTAAGCCCGGTCTTCACCAGGTAATCCAGCTTATATCCTTCCTTTAGGGCTTCATTGGTTAGAGCATCTTTTTGTTCAGGGCTATAGCCCAGCTGAAACTTACGGATGATATCATCATGGAATCCTCGTTCCCTGAAATAGGCCATACCAACAGACTGCCCTTCCGGGGTGTTTTGAAGAATATTGGTGAAATACTTCTGGGCCCATCCTGAGATGATCAGCAGGCTTTCCCTTTCATTACGTTGCTGTACCTCCTCCGGTGTGGGTTCCTGTTCAGTGATCTCAATATTGTATTTTTTGGCCAGGTAGCGAAGTGCTTCAGGATAGGTCAGCTTTTCATGCTCCATAAGGAAACCTACCACATTCCCTCCCTTGCCTGAGGAGAAATCTTTGTAAATTCCCTTGGCCGGTGAAACAAGGAAAGATGGTGTCTTCTCATTGGAAAAGGGGCTCAATCCCTTAAAATTCTGTCCTGATCTTTTCAGCGACACAAAATCTGAGATCACCTCAACAATATCTGCAGTATCAAAAATCCGGTCTATGGTATCCCTGTCGATCATACCGCTAAATTAAAAAACGAACATGGATTTCCAGACTTATCATGGCAATAACTTTATTCCAACAGCATATAAATATCATACGAATAGGTTTTTTGTATCTTGTGGGAAAAATGAAGAAGCTTGTAGTACTAACAGGTTCAGGCATTAGTGCCGAAAGTGGCATCCGTACTTTCCGGGAGATGGGGGGACTATGGGAGGAATATGATGTACACGAAGTGGCCAGTCCCCAGGGCTGGGAAAATGACATGGACCTGGTACTCAGATTCTATAACGAGAGACGAAAGCAATTGCTCAAGTCTAAGCCCAATGCAGGGCATACGGGACTGGCTGAGTTGGAGAAGCATTTTGATGTGGAGATCATCACCCAGAATGTAGATGACTTGCACGAAAGGGCAGGGAGCAGTAAAGTACTTCACCTGCACGGGGAATTAAAAAAGGTGAGAAGTACACAGGACCCTTCCCTGGTTCATGAACTGGATGGCTGGGAACTGAAAAGGGGAGATACCTGTGAAAAAGGATTCCAGCTAAGGCCGCATATTGTCTGGTTCGGGGAAGCTGTCCCCTTGATCGAGGACGCCGTTGAAATTACCCAGATGGCTGATGCATTTGCCGTCATCGGCACATCGCTCCTGGTTTATCCCGCTGCAGGATTGGTAGATTATGTACCCAGTGGTGTTCCCATCTACCTTGTAGATCCAAACGAGATACCTGTTCCCCGCCACCGTGAAGTAGATTTCATTAAGGAAAAAGCCAGCTCCGGTTTACCAATCCTGAAAGAGAGACTGCTGAAAAGATTTATCGATTAAACCTGAAAATTTTCCAATATGAGACGCTTTACTTACATTATGCTCTTCCTCTTCAGTACAGGATATGGCTTTTCACAACAATTTGA
>CAZXOJ010000428.1:0-3566 GCA_964642325.1 uncultured Bacteroides sp.
TGGTGGAAAAGGATTATTCCATAGGAGGGAAAATGATCCATCTGAGCAAGGTATTTCCTACACTGGACTGTGCGGCATGTATTTCGACCCCAAAAATGTCGGAGACAGTCAGGCACCCGAACATTACAGTGATGACCTATTGCGAGGTTAAGGACATAACAAGGATCGATGGCCATTATCATGGTGTGGTTGTTAAAAAACCCAGGTATGTCGTGGAGGATGACTGTACAGGATGCCAGCTATGCGAAGATGCCTGCCCGGTAAATGTCAAGGATCAGTACCAGTATGATTTGGTAGGAAGGAAAGCGGTATCTATTCCATTCAGTGTGGCTTCACCCAGGATTGCCTCAATAGATATTGAGAACTGTACATTATGCGGAGCCTGTGAGAAGGTCTGTCCGGCAAATTGCATAGATTTTACCCAGAAAGAAATAGAAGTTCCGGTCACAGCCAGGAGTGTGGTAATTGCCACCGGGTTCCAACTATTTGATGCAGGAACCAAAAAACAATACGGGTATGGTAATTTTAAAAATGTAGTGCACGCCATGCATATGGAACGGCAGCTGGTACCGACCCGGCCTTATAATACTGTACTGCGGCCCGGCGATGGGAAGATGCCGGATAATATCGCTTACATTTTATGTGCTGGATCGAGAGACCATACCATGGGTAATCCACTTTGTTCACAGGTTTGCTGCATGTACTCGATCAAGCAGGCTCAATTGATCATGGGCGCCCTGCCCATGGCTGATGTATCGATCTATTACATGGATATCAGGGCCTTTGGAAAAGGTTTCCAGGAATTTTACGAACAAACCAGGGGAATGGGAGTGGAATTTATCAAATCAAGGGTGGCGAGAATTTCAGAGAAGGAAAACGAAAATCTGATATTGCATTTCGAAGATATTGAAAATGGGGGTATACCCAGAGAGGCTGAACATGATCTGGTTGTTCTTTCAGTAGGACTCCTGCCTAACACAAGTTTTCTGAATGCCTTTAATGGTGTTAAACCAATGTGCAATGAATTTAATTATGTTCAGCCATCTGATGAATTGATCACCCCTTCCCTGACCTCAATGAATGGTGTTTTTGTAGCAGGAACAGCTTCCGGACCGATGGATATTCCCGATACCATATTAAGCGCCAGTAATGCTTCCGCAGAAACAGCCAATTATTTAAAGAACCTGTCATGAATAAGAAAATTGGGGTATACATCTGCCAATGCGGATCGAATATATCCGATGTTGTAGATGTGGTAAAAGTAAAGGCTAGTATCGCCAAAGTACCAGGGGTACGTGTGTTGAAAATAACGATGTTTGCATGTGCCGATTCGGCCCAGAAGGAGATCGTTGATGACATTAAAGACAATCAACTTGAGGGACTGGTCGTCGCTTCATGTTCTCCCAAATTACATTTACCCACGTTCAGAAATGTAGCAAAGCGTGCCGGTCTGAACCCCTATCAGTATGTACAGGTAAATATCCGGGAACAAAGTTCCTGGGCTCACTCGGACCAACCCGAACAGGCCACAGAAAAAGCAATACAACTAATTAAAGCCGGTATAACGAAAGTCCAATTCGCCCGTGCCCTGACTCCCATTGAGATTAATGCTGAGAATGCCGTGGCAGTGATTGGTGCAGGGATTACCGGGATGCGCACTGCACTGGGCCTGGCTGCATTGGGGACCAGGGTATATCTTCTCGAAAGAGATCATTTTGTGGGTGGAAGGATTCCCCAATGGGGCAAATTAACTGGGACCAACAGAACCGGAAAGGTACTTGTTGACCGGTTGTATAATGAAATCATAGAGAAAGACAACCTTGAGTTATATACCGGTGTTGAGTTTGAATCCATGAACGGAAGCGTCGGGGATTTTACCCTGAATTTCAATGAACGCCCGAGGTATATCAATGAAAATACTGAGCCGGAAAAGATCAATGAACTCATTGATTCCTGTCCAGTCAGGATTCCTGATCCATTCAATTTTCAGAATACTGATATGCCGGCTGTGTATTTCAAATATCCCGGTTCAAAACCCGATATACCAGTCGCAGATATCAAAGCCTTGAGTGGACAGGAGGATTACTTCGAGAAATTCAGCGATAGCTTTGATCTTAATCAAACATTAAAACAGCAGCATATCCACATAGGGGCAGTGATACTGTCAACAGGTTTTGATCCTTATAAGCCGGTATTTGGTGAGTTTGGCTATGGCAACCATCCTGCCATTATTACGCTGGATGAGCTGAAAAGAAAACTGGAAACAGAAGGCTGTATCTCATCATGGAATGGACAAACAGTGAGTCAGATTGCCTTTATTTATTGTGTAGGAAGTTGTCAGACCGAGGGGGACAATAAATACTGCTCCCGTATCTGCTGTACGACTACCGTGGATACCTCCATTCAGATCAAAAAGTCAAATCCGGAGATTCATTGTATCCACCTGTACCGTCAGATGCGCACCTACGGGAAGCAGGAACTGCTTTACGAGGAAGCCTGCAGGAATGGAGATCTTTTCCTGAAATTTGACGATGACGATCCCCCGGATGTTGTCGTTGAAAACCTGGATCTATCTATTAAAGTCAGGGACCAGCTAACCATGGGGATGGAACTGGAAATTCAGCCCGATATGCTGGTACTCGTAACCGGGATGGTCCCTTCTGAAGGATTTGAGAAAACTGCTGAAATATTTAAAGCTCCGTTGGGAAGAGACAAATTTTTCAATGAAGTACATCCCAAATTACGGCCGGTAGAAACGGTTATCGATGGTATTTTTATTGCGGGTGCAAGCCAGGGGCCAAAAAACATATCGGAATCGGTTAAATCAGGGATGTCGGCTGTTTCCAAGACATATGCCCTATTAAGGGAGGAAAAGATAGAACTGGATCCGACCATTGCAACTATTGATCCGGGGAAATGTAACTGGTGTGACCTTTGCTCAAACATTTGTCCTTTTGATGCCATCAAAATGGAAGAACATGACGGCAAACAGGTCGCTACTGTAATTTCATCAAGCTGTAAAGGATGCGGTATGTGCAACCCTGTTTGCCCGACCGATGCCATTGACCTCATAGGTTATACCAATGATGAAATTGAAGGGATGATTGATTCATTAATTTCGATAGAACAATAATATGGAAAAGAAGAATTCACCAGTCAGGACCATTGACATTGCGAAAAAGGAACGTCAGGTACCTGCCGCTGTGAAAGAGGAATTAAAGCAGTTCAACAGGATGAAAAGGGCCATCCGTCAAGCACTGGCAGATGGTCCACTTACGATACCTGAACTTGCGGATAAATTGAGCATCACCAAAGCTGAGGCAACCTATTATCTCATGAGCCTCAGGAAGTATGGCCTTGTCACTGCAGGGGAGCAGGATGATATGGATGAATATTTTTTCTACCAATTAAAAAAATAGCTATGGCAGTATTAAATCCGGGATTGGCCAAAGAAATACAATCGTATGGTACTGTGGATTTCAGTGCCTGCTACAGTTGTGGGAACTGTACCGCCATCTGCGAATTATCTGAGGAAAATGCCTTTTTCCCGAGGAACCTGATCAGGT
>CAZXOJ010000429.1:0-3556 GCA_964642325.1 uncultured Bacteroides sp.
CCGCGTGTATTGGTAAACCTGTTCGGGACGGGTGGACTTAATGGCCCCGGGATTTCGACAAATTTCATGCTGCCCTCTGTTATTGCCCATGCTACTACCTTGGACATTTCAGCAATATATGGTAAGAACTCCCAGAGCTTCATTGCTGATTCCGGCAATAGTATGATTCTTACGGGACAGTTACTTAATTATTATGACCTTACCTCCAGCAGTTACCTGGAATTCAGGTTAAGTGGCGCAACCGGAAGAAATGACCAGCCTGAGGGAGAATTCAATTCCTACATCGGAAGCGCAGGCATTGCCTACAAATGGGCTCCGGTTGGTAGAGAAAAGTATCGTACCGTGGAATGGAAGACCGAATTTATCTTTAGCAATCAGGAATATGCCCTGGGAAATTACCGGAGTTTCGGTTTCTATTCGAGCATTCAGAATAAACTGGGTGCCAGATGGTGGGTAACCGGTAGGATCGGTTATTCAGAAATACCTTATGATCCATCTCAGAATGAATGGGATTATACAGTAGCTATTGATTTCTGGCAAAGTGAATTTGTAATCACCCGTTTCCAGTACCAATATAATGATAGAAATATATACGGAAGAAAAGATATAGCCGGTCCATATCCCAGTGAACATTCATTTCTCATCCAGGTGGTCTGGGCCATGGGGCCTCATAAACATGAAGCATACTAATATGATAAATACAATTATGAAGAATTTAATAAGCAGGTTCAGGGATGTATTCCTGATCATATTAATTGGCGGATTTTTTCCTCTTGCTGCCCAGCAGCACCAGCATCGCCATCAACACAGGTATCGCGGAGGAGAGGGTGGGGGCGGACAGCTGAACATTGTTTGTTCATTTTCTGATTATGCCTCTATTGCAGAATATATTGCAGGTCCGGATGCCAAGGTGCAATTCATTGCCCACGGGGAGCAGGATCCTCATTTTGTGGCACCCAAACCCAGTTATGCCATGATGTTGAATAAGGCAGATATGTGGATTACTACCGGGATGGACCTGGAGATATGGTCAACAACTTTGCTCGATAAGGCAAGGAATAAGCAAATCATGGATGGCGCGGTTGGTTTTGTTTCCGTATCCGATGGCGTGAATATTTTGCAAAAGGTTGAAAAGGCGGACAGGACGGAAGGAGATATCCATCTCATGGGAAACCCGCATATTAATACAGGTCCAATGAACTGGAAGGCCATTGGCCTGAATATCACCACAGGTTTGATGAAAGTGGATCCGGTAAATTCAGCTTATTACCAGGCAAACCTTGAAGAATTTAGTGATATGGTGGACCGGTCCCTCTTTGGGGATGAACTGGTGGAAATATTCGGAGCTGAGACACTCTATAAATTACTTGCCAATAAAACTCTCTACACTTTTCTTGAAAAGGATTACCAGGGAGAAAAGCTTATCGATAAATTGGGTGGCTGGCTTAAGGCAGCTGAACCTTTCCGTGGGAAAAAGATTATAGCATACCATAAGAACTGGGCGTATTTTACCGAGACATTTGGTCTTGAGGTTGTGGGCTACATTGAACCCAAACCGGGCATACCCCCCTCTGCCAAGCATGTTCAGCATATGATAGAAATCATAGAAGACCAGCAAATAAAATTAATGCTTGTGGCCAGTTATTTCGAAAAGAATTCGCCCCAGTCAATAGCTGACAAAACGGGTATAGAAGCTTTATTTCTACCATTATTTGTTAAAGCCATCCCTGAGATTAATGATAATTTTCAAATGGTAGACTACTGGATAGACCAGGTTAACAGGAATATCAAATAAGTGTATTATGAAGGAAACCCTTTTATTTCTTGCAACTCCCATTGCAGCAAGTATATTACTGGCCGGTGTACTCGGATATTTTGGTACGCATATCCTTACCAGGGGTATTATCTTTATTGATATAGCCATTGCCCAGATTGCCGCCCTGGGTACGATGA
Organism: uncultured Bacteroides sp.; assembly: GCA_964642325.1. GTDB lineage: Bacteria > Bacteroidota > Bacteroidia > Bacteroidales > SM23-62 > SM23-62. The sequence goes on from CAZXOJ010000429.1 coordinate 1,954, forward strand.
TTGGCCTTCTGCTAGGCTTTGCTGAGGAATCAATCGGGGTTCAACTATTGTCTTACCTGTTCACCCTGGTAGTTATCGGAAGCTTTGCATTCCTCAGGACCAAACAATCGGTCATCCCGGCTGAGGCAGTGATAGGGATCATTTATTGCCTGGGACTGGCCTTTGCATTGCTTCTGGCTGAGAAGATCCCCGGAGGTTCGAATTTTATTACGAAAACCATTACCGGGAATATCCTCTGGGTCACCTGGGATAAAGTATTGATAATTGCTTTGTTGTTCGCTGGCATTGGACTGATCCACCTGGTGTTCGGGGCTAAATTCGTCAGCCTGTCTGAAGTTTGCAGGATAAATCCAAGTTTTCAGCTGAAGGATAAGCTTTATAACCTATTGTTTTACACCACATTTTGCATTGTCGTTGTAAAGTCCGTTCAGATCGGTGGCATCTTCCTGGTATTTACATTACTTATTGCCCCATCCGTTGCAGCTTCCCTGTATTTTCAAAGCTGGAAGAGCCGCCTGGCCTGGTCCTGGGTTATAGGGATCTTTGGAACTGTGGCCGGTATCTTATTATCCTATTCACTCAATGTTTCGAACGGACCGGCTATTGTCGTATTGCTGGGATTGCTGGTGTTCATCCTGGCCTTTATCAAGTTAGTTAAACCCGGTCGGCATAAGATTAAACCTACATCATGATATCAACCCTGCAATTCATATTGGTCCCCCTGCTTGCCTGCATCTTGCTGCTGGTCATAACATCATATTTCGGTATCCATGTACTGAAAAGAGAAATCATATTCATTGATATTGCCTTGGCCCAGATCGCTGCCCTTGGCGGTGTGCTGGTTATTTTTATTGATCATGAAGTCCATACCCATGAAGGCATGGGGTCTTTTCACCTTGCGGATATCCTGGCTTATGTTGCTTCCCTGGTGTTCTGCCTGGGTGCAGCGGTCATATTCACTTATCTGAAATCGCCAAAGATAAGGGTGCCTATCGAGGCTTTTATCGGGATTGCCTATGCCCTGGCCACTACTGGGGCAGTGATCATACTGGATAAAGGTGCTGGAAGTGATGTCCACCTGCATGACATGCTGACCGGGTCATTGTTGTGGACTACATGGCCACAGGTGATCAGACTGGCACTTGTTCTATCTGCAATTGGAGGTTTTCATTTGATTTACAGGAGAAAGTTCGTTCAGTTAACCGCTCTTTACCACGAAAATACTGGAGATATGAAGCACCAGAAAAGATGGGATTTCCTGTTTTATTTCACTTTTGGGATAATGATCATTGAAGCCATCAAGGTTGCGGGTGTACTCACTGTATTTGCATTTCTCATTCTTCCGGCATCTATATCGGCATTATTTGCACTCGGTTGGAGACAACGTATACTGATAGGACTTGGTTCAGGTATTCTCGCAGCCCTGATCGGTCTGTATTTATCAATCAGCCTGGATGTATCTGTTTCACCAGTGATTATCATCTTGCTCGGACTATTCTTCCTTCTTGGAGTTGTAGCCAGGAAAATATTTGTTAAGCATCCTGTGTGATGCTACAATGGTTGAGGATTGCAGTCCAGGACAATGTCCCAGTCATCAATTAGT
>CAZXOJ010000430.1:0-3546 GCA_964642325.1 uncultured Bacteroides sp.
CCGCGAGGAAGTACTGCCCGTGGCTTCGTAGAAGCCATTGGAATCCATTTCGTTTGCGGAATGGAGGATGTCAACCTTAATGATAATTTGTTAGGGATATCAGCAAAAAAGTCGGTAAAGTTTACTTTGAGATGGAGTCATTTTCAACCCGCTCATAGGCTCCCATATCGGGTCCCAATGCTCCCAATCTGCTTTTGCCAACTATATCCAGCGGGTATTGGATAGCGATATCAGGAAAGGCCACATCCTTGGCCGGGGAGAGGGTATCAAGCTGGAAATTATTGTATTCAGTACTTATAAACTTCGGGTCCTCCAGGTTGATTACAGCCGTAAAGTGTGTTGGATCGTTCAGGTCAAATTCTTCGGGATCCACCTTGATAAGGCTATGATCAAATTGGTATGGTATCTTACTCGACGGATGCTCGTCAATGCCCAGCTCATACTCCTTGTTTCCGTAAAGGATACAATTGCCAAAATAAACCCTGTCAATGGGCCTGACCTGAATTCCTCCCCTGGCATCCTGGTAATAATTATTCATGGCAACGGCCTGTGTTGTCCGGTTCGAAAATCCACTCCCCCAATAATTGGCTACGGTACAGTGATAAAATTCATAGCTTCCCCCTATAGACATAAAGATGGAGAATTGTCCACAACTCCCAATAACCGTATTATCTGCATGTATGGCAGCTCCCCTTCCGATGATCCCGATAGCTGACATATCCTGGATTACACAATTGTTAATGTTCAATGTTGGTATGCCAGGGGTCATGACGGTATCTGCCCATAATCCATACATGCCGTTTTTTATGGTCACATGTTCAAGGTGATTTTCACGGCTTCCAGGCCAGAAATAAATCCCCCCCCACTGTCCGGGTATATCCCTGTAAAGGTATTCCAATCGATCTCCCTGTATCACAATGGGCTGTTCCATACTTCCATTGGCCAGCAGGGTTCCCTTTACAATCATCCATGCATCCCTGTGCAGGTGTATCCTCACACCCTCAGCAAGGGTCAACGTTTGCAATGAATCTACCATGAGGTAATCAAGGATCAGGTAAGGTTTGTCGTTAATCCAGGTAGTAGTCTGTAATGTTTCAGCATGCAGGAGATGTACATCCTGTCCCCATGCCACCAGGTCAACATCCTGCACGTTCCCATTGGTCAAAAATACAATGGAATCCTGTATCCTCAGTATAGAATCCATGTTATTGGGATCCAGTGTAACCTCGACGAAAATAAACAGGGAATCCTCCGGGGGAATCTCAATATTACTGACCTGGTGAGTTGCATAGCCATCAATATTCAGCCGGAAAACAGATTGTGTGCCACCTGCCAGTTCAATGGAAGAAACTTCAATGGGCTGTTTATCCCTATTGTAGATCATGAACCTTTTGGTAGCAGATCCGATGTTAGTAAATATGGTGTCAAAATATACTGTGTCTGCAGAAAATGAAAGTCGGGCATCCTCTGAACGATTCAAATCATAACGTTCACAGGAAATTATAGCTGCGATAATTCCTATGAGAAACAATATATTTTTAGGCTTTACAAACATATTAATTCCGCCAAAAATAGTCAAAAATCTGCACCCCGGAATGGGATTTGATAGTTAAACGATCCTGGAAGGGAATAATTATACCGGTGATAATTATATCTTTGGATTAACAATCATGTTACCGCGAAAACTATGAAATGTAAACAGTACTTTATCCCGGTCCTTCTCCTCCTGTCTTTTCATTCCTGTGCGAACAAAACCCAGGTTGACCAGATCCTGCATAATGGCACCATATACACGGTTGACGAAACCTTCTCTACGGCTGAGGCAATGGCCATCAAAGATGGTAAAATTCTGGCAATCGGAGAGGAAAATATGATCCTGGGTAAATACGCTGCATCCGAGATCATTGACCTGGAAGGCGGATACGCCTACCCTGGATTGATCGATGCCCATTGCCATTTTGTAGGCTATGGGGCCAGCCTACAGCATGCCGATCTGACAGGCACCACTTCCTTTGAGGAGATCATCAAGGTACTCAAGGAGCGCCAGGCCAAATACCCTTCGGAATGGATCCTGGGCCGCGGTTGGGATCAGAATGACTGGGAGCACAAAGAGTTCCCTACAAAAGACCAACTTGACCTGGCTTTTCCCGGAAAACCGGTGTTACTGACACGCATTGATGGCCATGGGGCCATCGCCAGCACGGAAGCATTGCGAAGGGCAAAAGTAACCAGGGAAACACGTGTTAATGGAGGGGCACTGATAACAAAGGATGGAGCACTGACAGGAATGCTCATTGACAATGCCATCGGACTTGTGAGAAGGATTGTGCCTGAGGCCAGCAGGCAGGACTTCATGAATTCCCTGATGCAGGGACAAAGTAATTGTTTTGAAGTGGGACTGACATCTGTTCATGATGCAGGTCTTGGATATGAGACCATAGACCTCATTGATTCATTGCAGAGAACAGGTGAATTAAAAATGAGGATCTATGCCATGCTCAGTCCGGGTAAAAAGAATTACGAACATTATCTTCTAAAAGGAATATACAAAACAGACCGGCTGAATGTCAGATCCATTAAATTATTTGCAGATGGAGCATTGGGTTCACGTGGTGCCTTGCTGTTTGAACCTTATGCTGATGATCCCGGGAACCTGGGACTCGCAGTAAATACGGATAAATTCCTCAGGGAACAGTGTGAATTGGCATATGAGCATGGATACCAGGTCAATACACATTGTATTGGGGACAGCGCAAACCGTTGGCTCCTCGATATGTATGAAACCTTCCTGAAAGGGGAGAACGACAGACGCTGGCGCATTGAACACTCACAGATCATACATCCGGATGATTTCAGGAAGTTTGGAGAATACGATATCATCCCTTCCGTCCAGTCCACCCATGCAACATCTGACATGTATTGGGCGGAGGACAGAGTGGGAGCTGACCGAATTGAAGGTGCTTATGCATATAAGGATTTGCTGGAAGAGAACGGCTGGTTGCCAAACGGAAGTGATTTCCCGGTGGAACATATAAATCCACTGTATGGATATTATGCACTTATTGCGAGGAAGGACCAAAAGGGCTGGCCGGCAGAAGGATTCCAGAAAAAGCAGGCCTTTAGCCGAGAAGAGGCCATCCGGGCCATGACCATATGGGCAGCCCGGTCAGCCTTTGAAGAAGATGAAAAGGGAAGCCTGGAGCAGGGAAAACTAGCTGATTTTATCATAACAGGTGAGGACCTGCTCACCTTACCGGAAGGAGATATTCCCGGACTCCGGGTCAGCCAGACCTACATTGGAGGAGAATTGGTCTTCTCCCTGAAATAAAGTTAAAGGGTGATGGGAATTCCGGCCCAAAAATCAAGGATCTTGGTATAGAAAATATACAGGTATTTAGCCTGTGCCAGGTCTGATTGTGCCTTGGTCAGGTTATTCTTGGATATATTATAATCCACCGTACTGACCGTCCCCACATTGAAGCGTTCTTCAGTATATTTGAATGCCTCCTGCATGGAATATACCGTTTCAGTGTTCGACTCATAATC
>CAZXOJ010000431.1:0-3535 GCA_964642325.1 uncultured Bacteroides sp.
TGTATTTTCAGGTCTCCGCCAAACTGTTCGATGGCAACATTTTCCGGGTAGTCCATTATGATATCCCCCCAGATCAGGGTCCTTTTTCCAAGCTCAAGTACGGTAGTATCCAGCCGTTTAATATGATCGGCATAGATCCTTGACACACCAAGGCTTGCTGCCTCACCGGTTAATTCGGCACGTGATAAATCCCAGGCTTCATCACAGTTGGCATTAAACAAATCTGAAGTAAAAGCCGGAGCCATCTCCCTGTATACATCTCTGAGGAAGGAAATAGCATCAGGATTCAGGGGATCAAGCATCCGGTCGGTGGCTCCCAGGTGCCTGAATTCAGGGACACTCAGGATATTGGCGAAGTGGCCGAGGGACTGAAATCCGCCGATGGTGGTGATGTGATAATCTGCAGCGTAGTCAGAAATCTCACGGAACTCCTCAACAGTAATGGCACCCGCCGGGGAAAATCCAGGATGTGATGTGGTTTTCACAACGTGCTCTATATAAAAGGACATATGATTGATCTTCAGTTCGGAATACCTCCTGATCTGTTCTTTGATATATGCATTCGTGGGAATTGGTCCCCGGCTGATATCATCCATTACAACCCTCATGGGGATGGCTGGCCAATCTGTTATTCTCATGCAGGGGACTTCCTGTTTTCCTGAATACTCCCTCCATAATTGCCGCAAGGTCTGGAGTCCGTAGAATACACCAGCCGGATCTAAAGCGGCTATTGTTACACCCTGCTTGGTAACCTCAAGAATGTAGCCTTCCTGGTCGAGTGTGTCTGGCAGTTTGATGCCTGCTGCTTCGCAATGGGACAGGAATGATGGATCTTCTCCCGGAATTCCCAGCCAGATATCCGGGGCCTTTTCATTTCCTGCAGAGGCATTATTAGCCATTATGAATAGCTCTTCTAATTGGGAGAAAAGAACAGGCTCATCTGCCTTGTCAATTCCGGATACCTCGAAAGTAACTCCACCAGCACCTGGAATAAAAAGACCTCCGGTTCTTTCAACCTTTTGGGGATAGGGGAGAAGGGCAAGTTCACCTTTGTCCGGATCAAGTTCTCCAGAGCATCCCGGAACAAGTATAAAAACCAGGGACAAAATCAGCAGGCTGAGTGATCTCATTGCTTTAGAGCATTTGTTAAGGTGATACCCCTGACATCTTGTGTAAGAAGAGGTTTTCGCACATCATGTTCAATGGTGGTTGCTGTAATATTAGATAAGCTAATATCTTCAGCATGGCGGATAAAAAATGCATAGGCAGGCAGCTCGCCGAACATGGTTGATTCCGGGTAAAGCTCCTCCAATTCCGGAACATCGGCTGGATCAACAGGATTTGTAACACCTCCTGCGAATTCAAGGATCATGTTTGAGAGTTTGATATTTTTCACTGGATATCCAGGTATACCGGTAATTGCGCATCCGGTTTTCCCGGTGTTCCGTGCTATCACCTGGGAGATCAAAACATTTGACAATTCACCGACAGGTGGTGTTTCCGCTTCGGGGAAATGTTTCCTGGCCCGGTTACCAAGGCGGATAAAAATGGGAACTTCAGGACCGTCCATGCTTATATTGGAAATGGTGATCCCGTCCATAACGCCACCATCAACTATTTCCAGTGAAATGCCACTAATACCGTTGCGCTTTCCGAAGATAGCGACTTCGTCATCTGAAGGTTTAATGACACAGTTGCTAATGGTAAAGTTCTTAAAACCTCCTGTTGATTCAGTTCCGCATTTAATGGCATTGCCGTGACTGCTTAAAATGCAATTCGTGACAGTAATGTTCTCACAGGCATGTTCAGAAGTGCTTTTAAATGTCAGCGCATCATCATCAGTGTCACCATAACAATCAGAAATAATTACATTCCTGCAACCATCGATATCGATCATGTCATTGTTCTGATTGGCATGGTTATATACTTTGATACCAGTAATGGTCAGGTTTTCACAGGCCAGGTAATGCTGCATCCACATGGCTGAGTTCCGCATATTAATATCTTTCACCTGAACATTATTACATGCGATCATCCGGATGATATGCGGGCGGTTCAGGTACCTGTCCGGTTTCTTTTTCGTGCTTACAACAAAGGCCTCTCCCTGACCGTCAATAGTGCCCTTTCCCGTAATGCTGACATAGCTGAGATCCTCACCGAAGATCAGGCTTTTAAGGACAATTTCATCATAGTAACTACGTATACGGGTTTTTATCTCCGGATAATCTTCCGGATTTGTACTCCCAAGTAAAGTTGCGCCTTCCTGCAGATGAAGATTTACATGATCCTTCATCATCAATGTGCCGGACAGATACCTTCCCGTAGGAAAATTTACAGTTCCCCCACCTGACTCAGCACAAGCATCAATAGCTGATTGAATAGCTTCAGTGTCAAGATTTTCACCGTCACCTAAAGCTCCAAACCTAGTTACACTGTATCCGGAGGACCTGTTGCAGGCGTTCAAAGAGATCAGCAGGATTACAGCAATTGATAAAACTCCCAAACTTGAATGTTTACGATTCATCTGTTTTTATTTTTGAACCAGTTATCATAGAGCCATCCGGCTGTTGTTCTGTAGGCAGCGTTGTAATCACTGACATCAGATTCTGCACCACCAATATCAATCCCCAGGAGGCCCTGATAGTTGACCTTGTCAAGTATTTCAAAGAATGATTCCCAGGGGATGTTGCCATCACCAGGGACAAGGTGTTCTACACGGTAGCCTCGGTTGTCGGAAAAGTGGATATAATCGATATGACCCTCCAGCCGTTGCAGGGATATTATCAAATTATCTTTTAAATAGAACTGGTTAGCTGTGTCCATGTTAAATTTCAGGTTATCACATTTTACTTCCCGGGAAAAATTCAGGTATGCATCGGTGGTTGGAACAAGTGCACCCAAACAGGGATGAAGGTGGAAATCCATCTTATAGGATGCTGCAAGCTGACAGGCTTCCCGGTAAGTTGTGGTAAGTCCATCCCAGTAGCTCTTCCAGTTCAGGTCAGGTGGAAGGATTGCACCAGCAATGATTTCTTCATCGTAGTGCCGGGTAATGGGAATCCCCTCGGGAAACTGCCAGGGAGGAAGGGGGGCATTGTCGAGGACCGCCCTGGCGCCCAGGATCTCTGCAATTTCACATCCCTTTTCAAAAAGTTTAAGATTTTCCTCCCTTTCACGAGGGTCGGGAGAACTCAGTCCCGGTAGCACAATACAAAATACCGGGATATTAAGGTTCAAGGCTTCTGCTTTCTCCCTGATCTGTTCCCTCATCTCATAGACCAGTCCTAGATGGTCCTCCCTGATACCCTCCAGCTCTATACTGCTGAATCCCATGGCAGAAAATTCCTCCATGTGTGCAAGGGTATCGCCCGCAGCCGGCGGATAGCCATATTTCCCGATGATGTATAAATAACAAGCAACAATATCGGGATGAATTCTCTCTGTTTGCATATTTTTCATTTTAATAGATTCAATATTCCAAAAACACCTGCCAAGGCCATCAATATAGTAAATAGTGTAATAATCCCAAGGATTA
>CAZXOJ010000432.1:0-3534 GCA_964642325.1 uncultured Bacteroides sp.
CACCGGGGTAGAACTGGCTTCAACGGTGGCCGGATAACCCAGCTTCAAGGCATAAAACGGGAGATCCATAACATGACAACCCATATCCCCGAGTGCCCCTGTGCCAAAATCCCACCATCCTCTCCAGTCCCATGGCGTATAGGCAGGATGATAAGGCCTCCATTGAGCTGGTCCAAGGAAGAGGTCCCAATCCAATGTCTCCGGAACATTTACTTTCTCGGTAGGCCGTTCAAGTCCCTGGGGCCAGATGGGCCGGTTTGTCCAGGTATGGGCCTCACGGATCTCCCCGATCGCACCACTCCAGATATATTCAGTAACCTTCCGCACATCGTCATTGGAATGACCTTCTATTCCCATCTGTGTGGCCACCTTGTATTTCTTTGCAGCTTTTGTAAGCTGGCGTGCCTCCCAGACTGAATGGGTCAGAGGCTTCTGGACATAGACATGTTTACCTGCCTGCATGGCCAGCAATGCAGGCAATGCATGGGTATGATCAGGGGTGGCAATCATGCAGGCATCGATATCCTTCTGTTCATCGAACATCTTGCGGTAATCCTTCCATTTTTTTGCATTTGGATATGTCTCAAAAACTTTGGCTGCATAATTCCAGTCTACATCACAGAGGGCTACGATATTCTGGCCCACCATGTTCCTGAGGTTCACGGCACCTTTTCCACCGATACCAATACCGGCTATATTCAGTTTATCACTGGGTGCGATATGGCCCAGCCCGCTGATCACATGACTGGGAAGAATGGTTAGTCCCACGGCAGCAGCAGCTGAATGGCCAACAAAGGCCCTGCGTGAGAGGGAATTTTTTGAGGACGGTTTTGTTTTCATAATGTTGTTTATAATACACTAAGATACATATTCATCCCGGGATATGCATCCGGAGTTAATCCATTAAGTACTATCTTTATTGAAGATCATCAAACCTGGAAAAATTACGATCAAATGCAAAGACGCATCTTTTTAAATCGATTACTGCTTTCTTCCGGCGCAGTGATGTTTGGATCTCAATGCCAAAGGCCTGGACCAGAGGGAAAGTCCACTGAACAGGAACAAGAATTTCAAACTGCTGCCAATCCTGTTGCAGGTACTATTAAAGAACCAGCTCGAGACATCCCTGTGGTTGAGACCGCAGATGTCCTGGTCATCGGTGGCGGTCCCTCAGGCGTTGCTGCAGCCATAGCAGCCAGCCGGACGGGGGCCCGGACTATCCTGGCTGAACGGTACAATCACCTGGGGGGATTATGGACCGGTGGACTGGTCCTTCCCCTGCTATCCACGCATGCCATCAACAGGAAAAACAATATGACCAGGACACTTCATGGGATCGGTGGTGAAATCTTACAGAGGTTGCAGGATATGGGCATGTCCATCCAGGATATCAATCCGAGTGTTGACCCGGAAGCCACCAAATATGTGCTTGAAGTAATGTTGAAAGAATCGGGCGTAATGCCTCTGTATCATTGCTGGGCCTCCAACGTCATTGTAGAATCGAATACCATTAAGGCGGTCCTGCTCGAAACAAAATCAGGCAGGGTGGCCATCCAGCCCAAAACAGTGATTGATTGCACGGGAGATGGTGATATCTTGCATTTGGCTGGAGAAGAATATGATATTATGAACTATGAGCTGGGACTGGTTCATAGGCTGGGGAACATAGACAGGATCAACAAGGATGCTCCTGGTTACAAGGATCTCAACATTGGTGGTGAAACACCCATTCCCTCAGTCAACTGGGTAAACATGGTAGGTGGTGATTATGAAGATGCCCTCGACTTCAGGAGGCTTTCCGAGCTGCAACAGCAACACCGGATAGAAATTTGGGAAGGTGTGCAGGAAATCCGGTCCACTCCGGGTTACGAAGAAGTATTTCTCCTGGATACGGCCGCCCAGCAGGGAGTCCGGATGTCAAGAATTCTCAAGGGGGATTATCGTCTCACACTGGAGGATTCCATGACCTTCAAATCATTCGATGACAACATAGGGATCAGTGGTGCATGGACGAGTATATTATACCAGTCAAAAAGGGTACCAATGGCTGAGCGGCCCCTGTGGCAGATACCTTATCGTGCACTGGTACCTCAAAAAACACAGAACCTGCTTGTGGCAGGAAGATGCTTCAGCTTTGAACAAGACCTGTTCCAGGATGCGAGGATCATTGGAACCTGCCTGATCACAGGGCATGGAGCCGGGGTAGGCGCAGCATTGGCTTCCAATACAGGTAATTCTGTACAGGAACTTGACGTGAAAGAAATCCAGAAAACCCTGCTGGCACAAGATGCTTACCTTGGTTAATGCAGATCAGGTCGAAACATATCAGATGGGTATTCTTTGGATTGGCCCTGGTTCTGGCCCTTCCCCTTAAAAGCTTAACCGGACTATTCCTGTGGGTAAGTCCCTATATGTTCCTGCTTTCTTTTCTGAGCCAGAAAAGCCTGGTATGGCTGAATATACTCGGAGTTATTGCACTGCTTATTACATTTTTCAGGAGACGATGGGTATGCAGATACATATGCCCGGCAGGGGTGGTCTGTGACCTTGCTTCAGAAATTGGCAGGCGCAGGAGGAGAAGAAAACCACTGAGAATTAGCCTGAATAGATACCTGGCTATAATTTCCCTGATCCTTGCATTATTCGGTATCCCAATCTTCTTTTTTACCGACCCCTTCAATATCATCCATATGTCACTTGAAGTGTTCCGTACGGGTACCGGTATTCATTCATTGGTGAAAGCCAGTGGTATTATCTTTATCATCCTGCTGAGCATGGTTCTGCCCCATTCCTGGTGTTCGGGTATTTGTCCCCTGGGAGGCCTGCAGTTTCTGATGCATGATCTGAGGCAATCCATCAGCAGATCTCTCACCCCGGTAAAAGTGGGTCCGAAAAGCAGGAGACTTTTTATAACAGGAATAGCAGGTGTAGTTGCCGGAGCTTTAATACCCAAACAATTATTTGCCGGTCAAAAGAAATTCATCAGGCCACCGTTTTCGCTTCCTGATCCGGAATTCAACATAGTCTGTGCCCGCTGCGGGAACTGCTCAGCCGTCTGTCCGACCAACATCATCAGTCCATCGACAGACATGATATCCATCGAAAGCTTCCTCACACCCGGAATTGATTTCACAAAATCTTACTGTTTACCGGAATGTAAACTATGCGGTGATGTATGTCCCAGCGGAGCCATCAGGCGGTTTTCTCTGAAAGACAAGAAAGATCATATCATGGCGCGGGCCGTGATTAACGTTGATGATTGTTTACTGCAACTTCTCAAGGAATGCGATTTATGCAAGTACCACTGCAAGTATGATGCGATTGAAATAGTCAGGACTGATCAAAATCAGATCAAGTTGCCAAGAATCATGGATGATAAATGCACAGGATGCGGGGCCTGTAAGATTATCTGTCCCGTCCAGGTAATTGATATGGTAAGGGCTGGATAATTCATTGTTTCTCTGTTCTATTTCTTCCTTGCAATCAATAAAAGGGAATCGCCATCTTCAAACTCCCTATAGCTTTCGATTGAAA
>CAZXOJ010000433.1:0-3504 GCA_964642325.1 uncultured Bacteroides sp.
ATGATCCCAGTTGCTGGGCTGTAACAATAAAATCAAATTCCACCTCAAGCCATTTATTGCTTATCGAAAATAATTCATCGTCTACATTAGATATAATGGCCAGCTGAAATTTTTCTTTCAGCTGTTTCAGGCTCTGTACTGTATCGGGAAAGGGTGTCCATTCAGAAAAACGGTCAGATAAGAGGTACCTGGAGGCAGGATCGATTGAAAACCGGAGGTCTTCTGCCATCAGCTCAATAACCCGGGCAAGTATTTCCCTGTACGGAAGATTGCTGTTTGAGATCATTTTCCGGTCAGCCTCCAGGAATGCCCTGAACAATTCCTCCCGGCTGAATCTCAGCGGAGTATCTTTGAAAAATGATTCAAGGATGTTCAGCACGCTTTCTTTCCAATCAATCAGGGTACCATAACAATCAAAACTCAGCAATCGGATTTTTTTATAGTCCATATACAGGTAATTTAAAACATGTTAACGGTAAATCCACCATCTACGGCTATGCATTGTCCGGTAATATAAGATGCTGCCTGCATGCATAAAAAAGTAACTACATCAGCTACCTCCTGGGGCTCCCCTACCCTGCTCATGGGTGTCCTGTCAAGCACTTCCTGCAGGTATGCCTCATCGGCCAGTACCTGCTCTGCGAGCGGGGTCCTGATGTAATATGGTGCCACGGCATTCACCCTGATCCCGTGTTCAGCCCATTCCACTGCCAGGTTTTTGGCCAGCTGTATCAAGGCTGCCTTGGAGGCTCCATAGACAGCACCGGTTCGCATATGATTCATCCCTGCCACAGATGAATTAAATACCACACTCGCCCTACCTGAGGCCTTGAGCAGGGGCATGAGCTGCTTTGTTAGATCGAAGGCAGCCGTAAAATTGGTATCCATAATAAGCCTGTACTCTTCCTCGGTATAATCCTCAATTTTATAACGAATGTTTGTCCCCGCATTATTAACCAGGATATCCAGTTTTTGGACCCGCTTCTTGACAAAATCAACGATCTCCTCCCGGTCCTTCTGATGACTGACATCCGCCCGTATCCCATAACAGCTTTTCGGATGATCTTTCAGTTCATTCTCCATCCGAACAATATCCTCTTCATTCCTGGCAACAAAATAAACATCTGCTCCCCAGGACATAAATGATTCCACGATGGCTCGCCCCATACCTTTGGTACCACCTGTAACCAGGGCCGTATATCCTTCGAGGGTCCATCTCTTATTCATATTCATTCCTCCATTTATTTCTTCATTTTCACAGCAGTCTCACGAATGAGTTTCCAGGCCTCCTGCACATGCTCCCAAGTCACATGGGTCTGGGCAATAACCATCCGCAGCGTTACCAGTCCGGATACCTTGGTATGAGTTAGGTAGATCCTTCCACTTTGATTCAATTTTTGCATGAGGGCCATATTGACCTTATTAACCGCATCAGAAGATTTTGCAGCCTCCGGTATGTAGCGAAAACAGACCAAAGACAGATGCTGGGGTTCCAGCAGTTCAAATCCTGGTTCGGACTGGATCTGCTCTCCCAGTTCCCGGGCCCAGTTGATATGGTCCTGTACTTTCTGTTTAATCCCTTCTACCCCGTAATCACGGATCACAAACCAGAGCTTGAGGGCCCTGAACCGTCTGCCCAGCTGCACTCCCCAGTCACGGTAATCTTTAACAGTCCCACGTGTCCCAGTTTTCAGGTATTCCGGTAAGATCTCAAAGGTCCAGACCAATGAATCAGTATCCCTGACAAAATAAGCCGAACAATCAAAATTGGTGAACATCCACTTGTGGGGATTGAAGACAAAACTGTCTACCTGCTCAATGCCCTCAATCATCCATCGCTGATCGGCCAGCACCAGGGCTGTACCTGCAAAAGCAGCATCTACGTGGAGCCAGAGATCAAACTCCTTGCAGATATCTGCGATCGGCTGAAGCGGGTCGATGGCCAATGTCCCAGTGGTGCCCAGTGCAGCCACCACACAGAGTGGGATATAACCACTGCGAATATCATCTTTAATACATTTCAGCAAACTTTCAGGCCTCATGGCAAGGCTTTCATCACAATCTACTTTGACGAGGGCCCTCCTGCCGAATCCAGCCATTTTTACAGCTTTCTCAATAGAGGAATGGGCTTCACTACTTGAATAGATCCTGAAGTAATTACTTGCCTGGAAACCGATTTCATTGATCCGGTAACTGGTATACTTTTCCCTGGCAGTCAGCAGTGCAACGAGGGTGGCAGTGGAAGCAGTATCCTGTATGACTCCTTCAAACATCTCAGGCAGTCCGATCATGTCGCGCAGCCACTTGAGGACCTTTTCTTCAAGTTCTGCAGCGGCTGGTGAGGTTTCCCATACCATGCATTGTGCTGCCATGGTGGATGTCAACATTTCGGCAAGCAGGGATGGATAACTTGAATTTGCAGTAAAATAGGCGAAGTAATTGGGACTTTGCCAGTGTGTCATCCCGGGTACAATAATATCCTGGAAATCCTTAAAAATTTCCTCCATTGACTCTCCTTCCTCAGGCGGATTATCAGGTATCTTCCGGTATATGTCCCCTGGCTTTACCTGCGATTTTACAGGAAACTTTTCTACACTTTCAAGATAGTCCGCCATCCAGTCCACGAAATCATGTGCGTACTTTCGAAATTCCTTTGAATTGATCATTAATCTGTGAGTATTTACAAGGATATAAAATTAGGGTAATCTTTTTTATATGGAAACAGGATCAATTAAAATGATTATTACGTAAATTATAACCTGAAAAACCTATCAATAAATACCAGTTAAAATGCATAGAATAATCATTTTTTACGGTCTTTTTATCCTTGTCCTGGGATGTGACCATTCGGTTGAAAATGTACCGGCAGCAGAACTGGATGAGGCTTATTATTTTGCTGATGAAGCTGTCTCGGAAACCATGGTTGTATCCAGTCAGTCCAGGGCAGCTGCACCTGAAACAATGCCATCTCCGCCACCTGAACCTGCAGGATTGGAGAAAAAAATCATCAGGAACGGCAACCTGACCATCGAATCAAAGGATCTGCAAAGTTCCAGGACACGTCTGGACACACTTGTTGGTTTCTATTCAGGCTACCTTTCCTCGGAATCCTTTAATGACCAAGAGGACCAGCTGAGTTATAATATCACCTGCAGGATACCGGCTGATAAATTTGATCTCTTCATATCTGGTGTTGAATCCGGTCCTGATAAGGTCATCAACAAGTCTGTAAATGCCAATGATGTAACTGAACAATACTATGATGTAAAAATCCGGCTGGAAAATGAAAGGCAGGTGGAAAAAAGATACCTGGAGCTACTCGCACAGGCCAGGACGGTAAAGGATATCCTGGATATTGAGGAGAAATTGGGTAAGGTACGGCAGGAAATTGAATCCAAAGAAGGCAGGCTCAGGTACCTGGATGATCAGGTCGGTTACAGTACCCTGAATATATGGATCTACCAGAAAAAGGACATCAAATATGAGCCGGCTGACAGGGATGGT
>CAZXOJ010000434.1:0-3503 GCA_964642325.1 uncultured Bacteroides sp.
CCTGGATCCGGTAATATTCAAGGCTTATGACTGCTTCTGCGTCCTCACTTTGTTGGACTGAACGTAATTGATCCGTGGTGAGTGGTTCTAAAAAATTAATTGTATCATTCCTCCTGTATTGTAAAATGTGGATGGAGTCCAGGTCAAAAAGAGGAGATTCATTCAGCCCATCCTGTAGTCCCCGGAATACCTGATTATTAATTACCGTATCGAGTATGTAAATCTCTATCTGGCTTATCCCGGAGGTATCTCCAGGTTGATACCTGGGAATGTAGGAATGATTAAGAAAGGCTACCTGGTTTACATAGGGAGGAAGGGTGATCTTAGCTGGTTCAATTACCTGTATACTAATCTCCGCCATTGGTGCACAGCCAACCAACAGCATGGATAAAATCAGGATTATGTTATGTCTTAGGTTTGCATTGCCCCGCATATGCTGATTACCTGTCCGCTGACATAGGATGAAAGTTCAGAGCCAAGGAAAACGCATACATTTGCCACATCCTCAGTTGTTCCACCCCGCCTCAATGGTATAGTTTTGATCCAGCTCTCCTTTACCTCTTCCGGCAGCTTATCAGTCATTTCAGTGATGATAAATCCCGGAGCAAGGGCATTGCAGCGTATATTTCTTGATCCGACTTCCTTCGCCACAGACTTGGTAAAACCAATGATCCCAGCCTTTGAAGCTGAGTAGTTTGCCTGTCCCGCATTACCTGCCACACCTACCACTGAGCTGATATTAATTATGGATCCTGCTCGCTTTTTTAACATGATGGGCTGGACAGCCTTGGTAAAGTTGAAGACTGACTTAAGATTGACATTGATCACAGCATCCCATTGATCCTCAGTCATGCGCATCAACAGCGTGTCTTTTGTGATTCCGGCATTGTTCACCAGAATATCAACAGTCTCAAAATCTTCGGTGATCTGCTTTACAACTTCCTCCGTTTCTGAGTAGCTGGCAGCATTGGATGCATATCCTTTCCCCTTAACCCCTAGAGCAGTGAGTTCAGTTTCAAGAGTTTTGGTATTATCGTCAATCGCCAGGTCCGTAAAAGCGATATGGGCTCCCTGCTGTGCCATCCCAAGTGCAATGGCTCTGCCGATGCCACGGTTGGCACCTGTTACAAGGGCTACTTTTCCTTCGAGTAATTTCATTATATATTAATTTAGTACATCCTTCATCATCTGGCCAATATTTGCAGGAGAATCGACAACATGTATCCCGCATTCAGACATGATCTTCATTTTTGCCGCTGCAGTATCGTCCTTCCCTCCTATGATGGCTCCCGCATGACCCATTCTCCTGCCCTTAGGCGCTGTTTTTCCTGCAATGAACCCTACGACAGGTTTGGTGCCATTTTCTTTCACCCAGCGCGCCGCATCTGCTTCCATATTGCCACCGATCTCACCGATCATTATAATCCCTTCCGTCTCTTCATCTTCCATGAGCAATTTAATGGCATCCAATGTAGTTGTTCCAATGATAGGATCCCCTCCTATCCCTATGCATGTTGATTGTCCCAATCCCAGCCTGGTTACCTGGTCCACTGCTTCATAAGTCAGCGTTCCGCTTCTGGATACAATGCCAACTCCTCCCTTGCGATGAATGAAGCCTGGCATGATCCCTACCTTGCATTCATCAGGGGTGATTACCCCGGGACAATTGGGACCGACCATGCGGCAATCCTTGTCCGATAAGTACTCTTTTACTATTACCATATCCTGGGTGGGTATCCCTTCGGTGATGGTTATGATCACTTTGATCCCGGCATCTGCAGCCTCCATGACCGCATCAGCTGCAAAGGCGGGTGGCACAAATATGACCGTTACATCGGCCCCTGTTTCCTTCACAGCATCTTGCACCGTATTGAATACCGGCCGGTCAAGATGGGTTTGTCCACCTTTTCCAGGCGTTACACCGCCTACTACATTAGAGCCGTATTCAATCATCTGGGTGGCATGAAAGGTTCCCTCACTGCCTGTAAAACCCTGCACTATTACTTTGGAATTTTTATTTACTAAGACGCTCATGATATTATGATTGTTGGAATGATTTTCAAATGTAATAAAAAGGATGATTGCCCCTGCTTTCCGCATAATGATTTATTGACTAACTTAGTTCTGTTAAGTCTTTTATCTGAAATCATGCTCGATGATAAAACCATATGCGCCATTGCAACACCTGCCGGGAGTGGAGCCATAGCCATGGTCAGGCTTTCCGGTAAGGATGCCTACAAGATTGCGAATCAATTTATCAGTTTTCAGTCTGAAAAAAAGGATATTGCCTCTCTCCCACCCAATACCATACACATGGCTAATATCACAAATGAAGGTGAGATCATTGATGATGTAATGGTAAGTCTTTTCCGGTCCCCCCGCTCCTACACTGGAGAAGATATGATCGAAATCACCTGTCACGGAGCACATTACATTCAGCAGAAAATATTGGAAACGCTGGCTAAGTCGGGTGCCAGGCTGGCTGAACCTGGAGAATTTACTTTAAGGGCTTTCTTAAATGGCAAGATGGATCTTTCTCAGGCTGAGGCTGTTGCTGATTTGATTGCAAGTACCTCAACTGCCTCCCATAAAGTGGCAATCAACCAGATGAGGGGTGGCTTTTCAAGCGAGCTGGCCAAACTGAGGGAACAACTCCTGAATTTCATTTCGTTGATTGAACTGGAGCTGGATTTCAGCGAGGAGGATGTGGAGTTTGCAGACCGGAAGGAATTGTTTACCCTGGTAAGAAAAATTCAGGACGTAATATGGGGAATGGCAGATTCGTTCCGTCTGGGCAATGTGATCAAGAATGGTGTACCTGTTGCTATTACAGGCAAAACCAACGTAGGGAAATCTACCCTGTTGAATGCCCTCTTGCATGATGACCGGGCCATAGTTTCGGAAATTGCAGGCACTACCAGGGATGTTATCGAAGATTTGATTTCCATCGACGGGATCAGTTTTCGTTTCATTGATACCGCCGGACTTAGACATACTTCAGACGCCATTGAGAGCATCGGAATAGAAAAAGCATTTGAAAAGATAAGCCACGCATACATTGTGCTATATGTGATTGATGCCGCACAAAAAATTAAAGAGATTGACCGGCTTATAGGAAAAATCAAAAAACGCCTCGAAGGAGGTGACAGGAAATTATTCATCCTGCTTAATAAGATCGATTTTCAGACCGATCAGCATCTTGAAGCAATCCGCGATCTTAACAATTTCAATAACCTTGATGAGAATGACCAGGTATTGTTTATTTCCGCATCTTACGGGGATAATGTGGACCAGCTGGCCTCCCTCCTGGTGGAAACCATCAAACATGGAAACAGCGATGAGAACGATGTCGTGATCACCAACGCCCGCCACTTTGAAGCCTTGGTGAATGCCGGGGAGGCCATCAACCGGGTCCATGAAGGAATGAAAACCGGGCTTTCTTCCGACCTGCTTGCCCAGGACATCCGGCAGGTCCTCCACTACCTCGGCGAGATCACCGGGGA
>CAZXOJ010000435.1:0-3494 GCA_964642325.1 uncultured Bacteroides sp.
TCAAAATAATGCTGGTAGTTTTTTGATCGTTCATGGAAATACGCTGCCAGGGAATCATTCTCACAGATCGTGGCAATCTGCGCGATACACCAATCATAATAGGCTATTTCCAGTCCGAAGGAAACCGATTTAACAATCTCATCGGCTGGAATATGTCTCCCCTCATTTACATATTTATTGTAGGCAGGCATTAAATTCCTTTTGCGTGGATATACATCAGAAGTTTCCGGCCATGGTATATAGGATGCACTTTTTACACAGGCTTCCAGGGCGAGCTGCTTATCGATTCCGGGAATATCTTTGGCCAGTGCATCGGCAATATTGGCAACCGCAGGGTAACCCACCATGGTGCCGGTATAGTTGGATGCCAGGGGCCACATAGGCAAAAATCCACCCTGCTTATATTTTAACAGCAGGTTATTGACCCAGGCAGCCGACCTGGGTTCATCGATTATGGTCATCAGGGGATGGAGGGCCCGGAAGGTATCCCACATGGAAAAAACCGTATAATTGGTCATGCCAGGCGAAGCCTTGTGTATCTTCCAGTCCATTCCCCGATACCGGCCGTCCGCATCCTGGTAAAGCCTGGGAGCTATCATGGTATGGTAAAGGGCAGTGTAGAACTGTGTGAGTTTTCCTTTATCATCGGAGTATACCCTGATCGTTGACAGGGCCTTCCTCCATGCTTCCTCGGCTCCCCGTTGTACATCTTCAAAATCCCAACCAGGCAGTTCCACCAGCATGTTATTCCTGGCACCCTCAACATCCACGGGAGAGATGCTGACCTTTAAAAGCAGGGGCTCATTGTCCGGGATCTCATTAAAACTGAGATAGGCATATACACTGTCTCCCTTGAATATATGATCCGATCCCGTGGATTGGGTGTCCGAAATCACTTCATCAAGGGTGAATGGGCTGGAAAACTCGGCATAAAAATAAACCCTGTGATCGAATGCCCAGCCCGTGGAATGTTTCACTCCCCTGATGTGCTTCTGATCGATGATCTCGATCTCATTATACACATTATCATGTCCCCATGTGCGCTGGAGGATATGCCCTATATCCAGCAAGAGGCGCTTTTTTTCTGTGGGACCGTATTGGTACCTGTGAAAACCAACCCTCCGGGTGGCGGTTAACTCTGCGCGAACATCATAGTTATCAAAGCTAACTGAGTAATAGCCAACGCGTGATTCCTCCCCGGCTTTACTAAATCGGGCCACCGGTTTCTGTTCATCATCCCCTGTGAAGGGCAGGATAAGGATATCTCCCATATCCCCTATCCCTGTACCGCTTAAATGGGTATGTGAAAATCCATAAATGGTGTTGTCATCATAGTGATACCCGCTTGAAGCATCCCAACCATTCAGTTTTGTATCAGGACCCGGTTGTATCATGCCATAAGGCAGCACCGGTCCGGGAAAAGTATGACCGTGAAATCCTGTTCCAATGAATGGATCAACGTATTCCAGCAGATCAACCGGTTCATCCTGGATCCCTGCCTCTCTGGATCCACAACCGGATAAGAACAGCCATCCCGCGAGACAACCTACACTTATTGATTTAAAACCCACTTACTTCTACTCCTCTTTCTTCCTTTCAGCTTCAAAGGATATGGTCCCCTCAGAATAACTAGCTTTTCCAATGATGGTTTCCTTTGTAACTGTTCCTTTTATACTGATAGGCTCACCTTCAATATATACCGTAAAGGTAAGCTGGTCTTTATCCAGCACAACATCCTGGCCTTTGATCTCATAATCTCCATAAACTATCTTGGCAGTATACTCCTTGCCTTCTTTAGCAATTACAATATCTCCCGAACTATACTCATAGGCAGCATCTGGGGCATTAAAACTCCATGTCCCAACGGGATCTGCTTTTTTTTGTGCAAATAGATTGGCGCTTGCTGATACAATCAGTACGATCAGCATTAAAGATTTTGTAAACTTCATTTGGTTGAATGTTTAGGTTTAAAACATAAAAATATAAAACAATTAGCAAATTTATAGTATCCCCGGTAAGTATAGATTAGTTTTAATATCTTACCTCCCTATGAAAAACATCAGAGCATATTTAAGACAGATTGGATTATTGCTAATGATAAGCCTCTGTTTTTGTTCCGGTCCCACAGAAAGCTATGTTTCAAGCTTCTTCACAGCCGGCGACAGGATACAGTCCCACGCCATCATTGACAACGATGTGCTTTATTTCGGCAGCAATGACAAAACATTTTATGCTGTTGATTTAAATACCGGCGGTGAGAGATGGTCAATCCAGACCGGATCTGCTGTAAAAAGCTCCGCTGCCATCAAAGATTCCATGCTGTATTTTTCAAGCGGCAATCGTTTTTATGCCCTGGATAAATCCTCAGGCAGGGAGATCTGGAACTATGAGATCGAATCTTTGGTCCCAAGTGACAATCTCGATCCCTGGGATTATCATCACAGCAACCCTGTTTTTCATGACGCAGCCGTCTATTTTGGTGCTGAGAATGGGATGCTGTATTGTTTGGATGCACTGAAGGGTGACCTCCAATTCGCCTGGTCCACCATAGATTCGGCAGCCATAAGATGTACGCCTGCTATAAAAGATCACATACTGTACACGGGGGACTGGAACGGGATGATTTACGCTTTTGACCTCAAAACCCGGGATACCCTTTGGACTTACAGAACTTACCTGGAACAGTACTATCCTACTTTTGGCCGAATCAACACCCGATTATACATCCATGATTCCCTTCTGGTATTTGGTGCCAGGAATCACGAAATACAGGTAATCAACATAAATACAGGAACCAGGGTATGGAGCCATGTAGAGCAAAACGGGGGATGGATCTCCGGTGATCCTATGGTAGCAGGTGATACGCTATTCATAGGGGGCTCCGATTGCCATAAATTATTTGCTTTCCATGTCGCTACCGGGGAGTTATTCTGGACTTATGAATTTCTGTTCAACAGCTTTTCCAGTCCCATAATAGAAGGTGACCATATCTTCTTTACCACTGGTGATGCGCTTGCTAATTCAGGATCCAATTATGGTAGTGGATATCTCTATGCCCTGGACAGAAAGGACGGATCCATGGTAAATGTTTCTCTTATCGGGGGAAATATCTTCATCGATCCCCTGGTCTATGAAGATAATATTTACCTGGGAAGTGATGACATGCACATCTATGCCATCGATCTGCCTGGATTCCTGTCAGACTCAGCTACTCTCCAGTTGCGGGGATATGAATTCATTGACCAGATTGCGATCACTCCAAACCCATTCCTGGACAGCACTACCATTAGTTTCCAGGTAAATTACGAGACCTCCGTAAATGCAACTATATTTGACCTTGACAGGAAGGAGATAAGCATTCTCCAGGATGGTCCTTTAACCAGTGGGGATTACTCTTTTGAATGGGATGGAAAAGACAGCCTGGGTATCATGGTTCCAGCCGGTTATTACATCATTGAAGCTCGTTCCGGTGAGTACTTCAAGAGTTCATATAT
>CAZXOJ010000436.1:0-3489 GCA_964642325.1 uncultured Bacteroides sp.
TCATCAGCTCCTGCATGTTCTGGAAACTGTCATCCACAAGGATGGTCATTATTTTAACCTGGCCCTGCAGGCGTTGCTGAAGGATCTTCAGGTATTCATATTCCTTGATACAGTAATAGCTGAAGGAATTGCAAAAACTCAGGTATATGTATTCCCCCTGGAAGTCGGAGAGGTGGACCAGCGTGCTGTCATGGTCATACAGTGCAAAATCGGGTGGAGAATAACCTGGCAGCAATTTGGTGATCTCCAGCATAATGTCCCTTACCATGTTCCTGTGTAATTCAATGCTGGTGTTTACCTGTAGGGAATCAAGAAGCTGCAGCATGGAGGACCGGATATTCTTCTGTTCAAAGAAACCATCATAAAACTCTTTCAGGAGGATCAGTTCGCGGAGTGAGTCATTCCTGAGAGAGGCATCCCGGACCAGGATCTCATTAAGGCCGGAATAATCCCTATCCCTGTTCAGGATCACGGGCAGGTTTCTCTTGGGGTACTTTTCGTTAAACTGGTCAAAAAAATTATTGAATATTTCATTGAACAGTTCCATATAGGCGGGGTTCTGGTACCGCACAGGCTTCTCCAGGAAAAAGTCCTCTGTGATCCGCTGAGCGCTGACCTGGTTGCCATAATGATTCAGCAGGCCTATCCGGTAGTCCATGTAGTCCGAAAAGAACGGATTGCGGATATCCTTGAATGGGGTTTGAAGATTCTCTATAGCATCCTTCAGCTCCTTCTGGTCTACCCTGTCAGTATATGCGTTAACAGCGAACTTGTAATAGTATGGATAAAAATAATCGTTGAATGCATGGATCAGGAAATTAAGTTCTTCATCCTTTCCCGGCACAGCCAGGTCACCTGTGCTTCCTGTCACTGATAATGATAAATGCACGGATGTTTCCTCAAAAAACTGGTTGGCCTCGTCAGCCATGGATTTCTGCCGTTTCTGGGGCAGCCTGATCTTGTAAACCATGCCTGGTTCAGCATACATGAAACAATTGTATACACCCAGGTGTGAAAATATCAGCCTGGGTTCGTCCAGTGTAAGGGTGCATTCGAAATCACCACTGTCACTGACAAGGCAGGATGCCATCTCATTTTCATTGAAGGTGATCATGTTCGAGTAGCTAAAGAAGGTTATGCTGTCGCCGGCATAACCAGGAGACCTGCCGGTGATTATTACAGTGGCTCCCCGGGCATGTCCATACCCACATAGCAGGCATGTCAGGATCACAAAAATGCGAATGGTATTTTTATACATGCATGGGATATTGTGAAAGGTCAATCGCTTTGGGAATGAACTGGTTGGCATCTCCGCCCAACCTGATGATCTCCCTGACAATTGCTGAGTTGATATGGGTATGCTCTGGCAGTGTCAGGAGGAATACTGATTCAAGCTCCGGGTACATGGCCTTATTGGTCTGTGCGATGGCTCTTTCATATTCAAAGTCTGAAGAAGTGCGGAGTCCCCGAAGAAGATACCGGGCCCCCTTCTGCCGGCAGAATTCAACGGTTAATCCCTCGTAGCTCTCAATCATTATCCTGTCGGTGTCACTAAAAACTTCCCGGATCATCTGCATGCGTTGCTTTATGGAATAATAGGCTTTCTTATTTGTATTGGTGCCTATGGCCACAATGATCACATCAAACAGGGGCAATGTCCTTGTAATGACAGATTCATGGCCAATGGTAAAGGGATCAAAGGATCCGGGGAAAATAGCGGTCTTTTTACTCATAACAGGAATGGCTTGAATACAAAACTACTTAATTTCCTTCTCTTTGGTAGAGCTAACGAACAGGATATTCCCTATGTCTTCATAATCTGAAAAGATCTTGATCCCTTCAGCCTTGATCAGCTCACTCCTGAAACCAATGATGGTGAGATCTGCATCTACCGATTTTTTTGAAATAATGGCTTTCTGATTGGTTTCAGATTCGGCTGGGATCAGTTCCACGTTGCTGGGTGAGATAGGCAGGCGGCCGGATTTGATGAGATCCAATAGGTCCCCACGCTTCCGGTCCATGTCATCAGGTGGATGGGTGGCGAATATTTTGATCTGTCCCTTTCTCCATTCAGGGTGGCCGAGGATGATATAACCCAGCAGTATCATCAGGTTGGCGTTTTCGAAGTCCATGATGGAGATCCATATATGTATTTCCCTTTTGTAGCCAAATCCCTTATAACTGGTATTGAGGACACAGAGATCAAAATCCGTTGATTCCAGTAAACGGTGGTTTTTCAGGACTTCAATCAGGGTCTCGGGATTGGTCCTGGAAAACTCGAATAGGATCATATTATTGCCTTTGCCGGATATCCCGCTGAGCTGTATGACCTGGGCAATGGCCGATGTGTAGGATGGACTGATGATGGTGTCAAGGTATACCCTGTTCCTGCTGCCTGCCGCCAGGTTGATCAGTTTATTCAGGACCTCTTTAGATTGCTTGTTGGTCTCATTTGTGAGATAGCCTTCGATGAAATGGATGTAGGTGCCAAATCCATATTTAAATGATAGCCAGCGGAGTACATCGAAGGCAGACCGCCTGACAAAGGTGTCCTGTGAAATACAAATGGCAAAAGGGCGCCAGTATTTGTCAGGATCTTCCTTATCCGCCCGCTGTGCGAATATCTGCAGCTGCCTGCTCATCTGGAATATAACCCCCCTGAATAACTTTCCGAGGCCTTTCTTCTCCCTGTCATAGGAGGTAACCATATAATATATCATGGCCATAATAACCAGGGAAATGGTGGCATAGCCGCCATTCATTTTAAACATCAGCCAGATGGAAAAAATGGCACCGATCATGGAAAGATACCATTTCGACCGGAAGGTCGGCCGGTAGGAGGGGTCGGCTGCAAAATGTTCCAGCAATGAAATGGTACAGATCGCACCATAGGTAAGCATGAAGAACATGGCAATGGTTTTGGCTACGAAGTTCAATTCTCCAACGGCCACAAATACGAAAGCTATGACCACTGTCAGGAGGGTCCCGTTAAAGGGTTCATTGGAAACTGGTTTTCCCTGGGCAAACCATTTATTGACGAATTTGGTCGGAAATATATCATCCATGCCTATGGCCTGTAAGGTCCTTGGTGCGACCATGATGGACCCAAGCGCAGAGGACAGCGACGCAGCTGCCAGTCCCACAGGAATAATGGGTCCCCACACAGCAATACGCTGCATTATCAGCTGGTCGGAGGCAAGTTCCTCGGGGGTCGCTGAAATGGTCAGTTTATAGGCAACAAGTATATATACGACCAAGCCTGCCAGTGTCGCCCATAAAGTCCCGTTAGGAATCGATCTCGTCGGATCTTTCAGGTCCCCCGACAGTCCAAGTCCCGCAGCCATCCCCGTAAAGGCCGGGAAAATTATGGTAAAAACCATGAAGAAGGGATCGGCTCCTGAGACCCGGTTATTCATTTCAAACTCTATCCCTGCATGGGTGGATTTTCCGGCCAGGAAAAATATGATCGCTGTAAACAGCAGGGCCACT
>CAZXOJ010000437.1:0-1780 GCA_964642325.1 uncultured Bacteroides sp.
GGAATGTTCTGCTTTTACTGTCAGCAGCACCATAAAAGGGCCTTCAAGAATTTGCGATCTCCCGGGTACGGTGATGGCCCAGACCGAGTTCTGGAACCGCAACTGGATTTGTGCACCTATAAATCTTGAAAAAACACTTATCCATACCTGGCCCTATGTGAGAGACTTTCCAGATATCAAAGCAAAATATGGCAGGGATATAAAATTGGAGACTTTTGATGAGGAGGAATGGACCACCATTGAAAGCCTGTCTCCTGAAATTAAGGTTCAGGATGTCATGGATGAATTCGGGATCCTTACATTAAAAGAACACATCGCCAGGGCAGATGGGGCCCAGCAGAAAAAACGCAGTTAGGGTATATTGGGTCACATAGGAATCTAAAAAGGACCGAATTTTTCAGGAACCCTGAACAGGTGGCTGCTCAACTATCTTATCCAGTTTTCTGTCCCAAAATAATTTTTTCCCTTCACGGTAAGCACGTGTGGCCATTATAATACCAATTGAGTGCCAGTATCCCGTCATGATATGTCCATTTGTTTCGGGATTGCCATCACGGATGCAATCGATCCAGTTGTCAAGATGAGGTTTGCTGTCATCACTTAACACGGTGGGAGCTATCTTTCCTTCAAATTCGGGTACGGTAATCATCTCGACCTCACCATTTTTTACCGCCTGTTTCAGGCCTTCATAAAAGTCAAATCCGCCAGGAAGGTTCAGGTGTTCCGGAATAATAAACCAACGTGGTGAACCCTCCCCGCCATGGGCAAATAATGTACCTTCTTTACCCCGAATAATCGTATGGTCGCCAAATTTATTGGCATAGTTCGATTCATATGAATAGAGGAATCTTTCCTTCTCGAAGGTGGCCAGGGCCTGGAAGGTGTCAGGATTTTCCCGGATATCAGGCCATCCGAATATTCCTCCATTGGCTACCATTGAGTCCGGTATGGCAGTATCTGTATAAAAATGGACGAGTCCTATGCCATGGCTCATCCATTGAGAGGTTATCCCTCCCGAGTATTTTTCAAAAATCCTGAACTCAAAATATTTCCACGGATCGAAAGGCTCATGCGGTTTCCCTAGTAACCAGCGGTTCCAGTCTGTATCTTCTTCACGAATGGAGGCGACATCCGGATCATCCGGTACATGCCAGCGGTGATTGTTATCGTTCCAGCACTGGTCAATTTTAGTGATTTCACCGAGTTTGCCAGATCTTACAATATCCCTGATCTTCAGATGTATTGGTTCACTTATCCATTGTGAACCCATCTGAACAATTGGTTTTGAATTCAATACAGTGTCACGAGCGAGTTTGGCTTCTTCTATATCCTGTGCCATTGGTTTTTCACAATAACAATGCTTGCCCGCCTGAACAACTTCGGCCAGGATCTTAGCATGCTGGTGATCTCCGGTGCCGATCATGACTGCATCCACATCCTTATCGTTCAGAAGCTCTTCTGAGTACTTGTATTGCTTAACTTTTGTACTGAACTTATCAAGGCAATCAGCAGCAGCCTTTTCCCTGTTTTGTTTCCAGATATCACAGACGGCTGTGGCATGCAGGTTCTTGTTTTCATAGGAACCCTTTACCATTCTCCGGTGGCCGTAACTCCGGGCTCCTGTTCCAAGAAAAGCCATGTTGATACGGTCATTTGCCCCGGTAATCCTGGCATATGATTTTGCACTGTATCCGGCCGAAAGGCCTACTATTCCGGTGGCCGTGGTACCAATGAACCTGCGTCTTGAAATCTTTTCTTTCATGATTATGAGCTTGTATCC
>CAZXOJ010000437.1:1880-3443 GCA_964642325.1 uncultured Bacteroides sp.
TAGCCAGAAAATGCTTGATCTGGCCTATCAGATAAATGAATCAGATAAACCGGGGGATATAGGGATGCAGTCTGGTTTTCCTGGCATACAATATGGACATGTATTTATGATATCCACCTGTTTGGATAAGCAGAAAAACACATCACTATATAAGGCAGAAGACCTTGAGAGATTGAGCGATAGCATTGCTCTTTCCGTAAGAAGGAACATGTCCTGGTATGACTCGATTGCGGTAGAACAAATAAAGCATAACATGCTTGTGGCCATTGACAGCAGTTCTTCTGATAAAATCAGGAATGAGTACCAGGATATTGTCAATAATTTGTAGACCCGTCAATTTTTGTTCCCGGCTTTAAATTGATTTATTGTGAATTGCACGGGGGAAAGTCTTTCACTGCCAGCTGGGATTTCTTCCTTTAATTTCTCAATTGTCTCATGAAGCCTGTAACATGCTTCATTATAATTTAAACCGCATATTTCAGCGATCAAACGTATTCCCCTGTCCCGTAATTTTTTGTTTGAAATTTCCACACAGCTCATCCAGTTGCTGGTCACCCTGCCGGAAAGCACCATCGTTCCTGTGGATATCGTATTCAGGATTAATTTTACTGCCAGGCGTTCCATCAGGTTTAGAACCGAAGCAGCTGGCTGGCAGGAAATCTGGTAATCAGCATTTGCATCACCATTGCCTATGATCAACGTAAGTCGCTTTTGAAATTTTGATGTACCACATTGAAAGGCATGCTGGTAATCATTATATGTCGGACTTAGTATCTCCTTGCTACCGAGGATGCTTACCGCAATATTGGGAGTCCTTAACAAGCGGGAATCATCATCTTCATTTCCGATTAGGAATTTCAGGATCTCATTTTTATCCAGTTTGGGTGGGGCAGAGGCCAGGCTTTCAGGAACGCCCATTTGCCGGTAAAGTCCGCTGTCCCATTCCAGGCACCGTGGGGGGCGGCCAAGAATATGTTCCCATACCGCGGGGGTCGGTTGAAGCGGACTCTTAACGAAAGCCCAGGATACAGGAGATACGGTATCATCAGACTTTCTGAAAGGCGGTAACCCAAAAGTGGGAGCCCGCTCTGTGGTATCGGTAAAAATATCCAGCAAGAAATCATCCGCGAAATAGGTAACCAGTCCTTTTTCCTGATAGATCTCTTTCTCAAGGATAATATAAGCTGCTATTGTTTCTTTATTTATGTCTGTGAGCAGCTCATCCAAAAGGGAACTGAATGCCATGGCATAATCAATCTCCCGTATGTTCAGCTTCTCCTGCAGATCTGCAGGGATATCCTGCCCGATTGAACGGCTTAAAATAATCTCCAGTGCAGCCCCGGAAATCAGAAGTTCCGCCGTTGTTGCCTGCATTCTTGTAGAACCGGCTATCGCCATTGGCCCGCAATATAGTTCAAGAACTGTTACCCGGGGATCCTCGATGGCATGCCTTGAGCGCTCAATATTTTCTGCCAGGACAGACACTGGATTATTGAATAAGAGGAAAACTTTTGCGCCTCGGTCAGCTGCTTCTTCAACTGTTCCCAGCACAGAGGATGTTTC
>CAZXOJ010000438.1:0-3443 GCA_964642325.1 uncultured Bacteroides sp.
AAATATCGTAAAGTTATTCTTATTTGAGATGCTTAATTATTACCCGATTAAAACTATTCATTATGCCTGTTATATGTGGATGGTTGACCGGCAACGTGTGATCGTTCACCGTAGAAGCCGGAAGTACATGCAGGGAGGTACCTGTAAGAAATAGTCCTTCAAGGTCAGGTAGTTCATCGAAGGGTAGTTTTCTCCTGGCCACCTTGATAGACAATTCATGGCAGATCTCCAGCACGTAATGCCTGGTTATACCTGGTAGGATGAAAGCCTCTGGTGGTGTGATGACCTGGCCGCCTTGAATGGCAAATACATTCGCCTTACTGGCCTCGGTGATACATTTTCCGGAGTCCATTAATAATGCCTCAAAGGCTCCTGCCTCGTACAGTGTATCTGACACATGCCTGCGAAATTCAGGCCTCCAGATCTTCTTGTTGGGATCTATGCGTTCGAAAGGGTAGGTGATTACCCTCACACCCTGGTTGTAATCCCTTGATGAAGGGTACCTGTGGTATACAAAATAAGCCAGGAAATGTCTTGTCCCGTCTTCCTGGATGTTCATGACAATTTTGACATTACCCTCGCTGATCATGTTCTTTTCCAGGAGGGTCTGCAGTGTTTCACGTATGCCAGCCTCAGAGATCCAGGACTGTAGCCCTGATATATTCAAGGTTGTAAAGAGACGGTCAAGATGATCTTCCAGGAACAGGAATCTGCCATCCATGAGCCTGACCACTTCATACAATGAGGTTCCTTTATGGACAAAGTTCTCATCGAAGGATGGGCATTCCCTTACTACCCCATCAAACAGATAATATGGCCGGGCGCATTCTATCATGTGCGCCCGCAAAAATAAGAATTTTCTTACTCATATCTGAGTGTATCTGCCGGATTACTAATGGCAGCCCGGACAGATTGCCATGAAACGGTGATCAAAGCAATGGCCAGGGATAATCCGAATGCCAGGGCAAATATCCAAACAGTCATGTCAATGCGGTACTGGAAGTTTTGCAACCATTTGTCCATACCAAACCAGGCAAGGGGCCAGGCAACAAGGTTGGAGATGATGACCCATTTGGAAAATTCCCTGATGAACAGGTAAACAATGCCGTTTACACTGGAACCCATGACCTTGCGTATGCCTACTTCACGAGTCCTGCGCTGTGCCATAAATGCTGAAAGTCCCAGGAGACCCAATGCAGCTATAAATATCGTGAGTATGGTAAAATACCTGAAGATCGTACCTATCACGGCTTCTTCCTTATAATATTCATCAAGGTTTTCTGTAAGAAACTGATAATCAAACGGATAATGATCACCGAATTCCTTTCTTTTTCCGTCAACGAATGCGATCACCTCTTCTGTATTATTCCCGGTAGTCCGGATATTGAACAGGGGCATACGAATGGGTCTATCCTGCAGGAGGAGGACAATTGGTTCAATCTTGTTATGCAGGGAAGCATAATGAAAATCTTTGAATACACCTATGACCTCACCATCCCTCTGTGGAGGCCCTTCCAGATTTATACCGAACTGCCAACGCTTTCCCAATGCATCCTCTCCCCAGCCAAATTCTTTGGCAGCAACCTCATTGACGATAAAAGCCTTGGAAATATCTGTACCCATGGACCTGTTATAGTTGCGGCCCTGCATGATTTCTATCCCCATGAGATCCGCATAATGGTAATCAACCGAGTACCTGTTCACCGCCTTGTCAAGAAGTTCACCTCCATCTCCTTCGATACGCTGTACCTGGATGCCGACATTGCTGCCGGGATTTGAATTGGATTGTGCTGCCCCCAAGATCTCGGGATGTGTCAGGATCTCTTCACGGAAAGATTCAAAGCTTTTTCGTAATGTGGTATCCCTTACGGTCATGACCATAATGTTCTCCTTGTCAAATCCCAGGTCAGTGGTTTTCATAAATTCCAGCTGACCTGAAACGATCAGTGTCCCAATGATCATTAACACCGATATGGTAAATTGAATAAGGACCAGTGCTTTTCTGATTGATCCACCGCCTTTGCCACCTGTCGCAAGTCCCTTCAGGACGACCACCGGTTTGAAACGCGAAAGGTACAGGGCAGGATACAGTCCCGATATAACACCAACAAACAGGGCAGTAAGCAGGCCTGACAGTACCACTTCTTTCATGCTCAGTAACCCGAATTGCAAAGATTTGCCTGACATGTCGTTGAAGCCAGCCAGCAGTAATTTCACCAGGATAAGGGATAATATAAATGAGATCAATGTGATGAATACAGATTCTCCCAGGAATTGCCTGATGAGCATACCTCGCGAAGAACCGGATACCTTTCGCATACCTACCTCCCTGGAACGACGGGCAGACCGGGCAGTGGCCATATTCATATAATTAATGCTGGCGATAACCAGAATGAACAGGGCAGCAAACATAAAAATATATACATAGGAGCGATTGCCTTTGGGCAGGTCGTATTCCAGATCCGTTGGACTAAGGTGGATGTCCGCCAGTGGTGTGGCCATCAGGTCAAAGCTACCTTTGATCTGGTCTCCTAGCTCTTTCATGTATTTTTCGTAGAAACCGGGGAACTTATCCAGGACGTCTTGCATGCTGCCGTTCTCTGCCAATAATACGTAGTTGTATATGCCAATATTCCAGAAAGATTCTGCACTGCGGTCATTGAACCGTTCCAACCCGATACGCTCGGCCAGTGTGAGTGAAGACATCAGCCCGTTGAATTTCAGATGTGAATTGCCCGGAAGGTTCCGGATGACCCCCGTGATCTCATAAATATTGTTATCAATATCGGTAAGATTTTCACCAATGGGATTTTCTTTTCTGAAATGCCGGCTGGCAAAATTTTCGGTGATCACCATGGTATTTGGTCGGTTCAGTGCCGAAACCGGATCACCATGGGTAAATTCGTGGGTAAACAGCTGGAAGAATGTGGAATCTGCAAACCAGATACTATCCTCCTGGAATTCTCGATCCTCGTCCACAAAGTACAGGGTCCCGACAGGGGCGCTCCTGGCATAGTTGATGATTTCAGGATACTCATCCATCAGTGTGGGTCCCAGGGGGATCTGAGTAGCCCCAAATTTATGGTCCTTGTTATCAAGGGTAAAATCTGATTCCAGCCGGTAAACACGCTCATGCAGTTCATGATGTTTATCGTAGGTCAGTTCATCCTGGATAAACAGGATGATCAGGATGGTGACGGTCAGGCCTGCAGCAAGGCCAAGAATGTTTATGGCAGAGTAATACCTGTCCTTGACAAGACTCCGCAGGGTGGTCTTAATAAAATTACGAAACATGTGGAATAGCTCTAATACTTTTTACTCATAATAAAAATATAATAATTAGACGATTTTTCTATGAATCTGTTACATATCACACCCACACCAAGGCTTTCCTATTCATACCTCAGTGATTCAGCCGGGTTGGACTGGGCGGCCCGGATGGT
>CAZXOJ010000439.1:0-3423 GCA_964642325.1 uncultured Bacteroides sp.
CATGAACAGGATCATGGCCATGATGGATATAAATCATGGTGACAGGCTGGATTATCTTGTGTCCGTAAGCTCTGGCGCTGCCATGCTCAACGAATATACCAAAGAACAATTTGGTTCTGCCCATCCTTATGCTACCCAGAAGATGGCACAGGGTGATACCAATGTCAGCCTCCTGAGAACGGTAAAGGGTAAACTCATAACTTTGAATTTTGACACCAACACACCTCATCCAAGAGGAATTTACAGGGTACAGGGAACCAAGGGCGTATTTATGCAGGGCAGTGGAGTAGGATCCAATATATATGTGGACGGTATAAGTCCAGAATCACACCAATGGGAAGATGCTGAAAAGTGGTTGGAGGAATACCAGCACCCGCTGGTAAAGAATTACAATCCTGCCCCAAGAGAAAGTGCTATCCGGGGACATGGTGGGCAGGGGAGAGCAACACCACTGACCTGGCATTTGCTTGTGAAAGCCCTTCGTGAAGATAAAATGCCATTCTTTGATGTTTATGATTCTGTGACAAGCAGCGCTGTTTCTCCATTATCTGAAATGTCGGTGGCCAATAAGGGCCAATCAGTAAGCTTCCCGGATTTTACCAAAGGTAAATGGGAAGAGCAGCCGCCCATAAGTTTCGGCTGATAAAAAATATCTATGAATTAAGATGATTGTTACATTCAATATCAAACAAATATGAAACGAATATTTAAACTGTATGCAAGCTGTTTGCTGCTTATTGCACCTGGAATGATAAAGGCCCAGTCCGGAGATCTCAAGTTGCTGGACTGGCGTCCGCAAAGCCAGCTGGTCGTAAAAGAAACAAAAGTACTAAAGCCCAGATATCCTGTGATTGACATCCACAACCACCTTGGAAATCTTGAAAATGCAGAGAAGTATCTTGAAGAAATGGACAAGGCTGGTGTGTGGAAATGTGTGAGCCTGGACGGAAGGTCAGAGGATGATTATTATAAAGAACACCTTAAGGTTTCACATTCCGTTTCAAAAGAGAGATTTCTTATTTTTTTCCGCCCTGATTTTAGTAAGATTGATGATCCGGATTTTGGAGTAAAAGAGGCTGAAAAGCTTGAAAAGGCAGTAAAAATGGGTGCCAGGGGATTAAAGATTGCCAAAGAACTTGGACTTTCTCACAGAGATAAGACCGGCAAGCTTGTCCCGGTGGATGATCCCCGGATTGATCCTATCTGGGAAAAATGTGGAGAATTAGGGATCCCGGTAGCTATCCATGTCTCGGATCCCAAGGCTTTTTTCACTCCAATTGATGAGTTCAATGAGAGATATGATGAACTGGGTGCACATCCACGATGGTCATTTTATGGTGATGAATTTCCCTCTAAAGAAGAGATACTGGCACAGCGTAACAGGATGATTGCCAGGCATCCCAATACTATTTTTATTGGAGCACATATGGGCACCCTGCCCGAAGAATTGCACATCGTGGCAAATTGGCTGGATATTTACCCAAATTTTTACGTGGATATTGATGCCAGGATCAGTGATCTGGGACGACAGCCATATACTGCAAGGAAGTTTTTAATAAAGTACCAGGACCGGGTACTGTTTGGGACAGATACTCCTCCTAATGCTGAATCCTACAGGATCTATTACCGGTTTCTTGAAACCGATGATGAGTATATTGATCCTTCGGGAGGCCATCATCTCCAGGCCCGATGGATGATTTATGGTGTCCATCTTCCTGATGAAGTATTGGAAAAGTTGTACAATAAAAATGCCTTGAAAATTCTCGGAATGATCAATACAGATCTGCTGTAAAATATGAAACTCCGTATATGCATTACCCGGGCATTATTGCTGGTCATTTTTATCCCCTTAATCCCGGGACAGGCACAGGATGATGTTACATTCTTTAATTACTGGCAATATCATGCTGATGTTGAAAACTCTCTTTACAAGCATTTTTGCTCTGAAGCATTTGAACAGCTGGAATCAAGAAAAAGAGAAATAAACAGCCTGAAAACGAAATCGGACTGGCTGGAAAGGCAATCCCTCGTCAGGGAAAAATTGTCAGAAATTATTGGTCCCTTTCCTGAGAAGACTCCATTGAATGCCAGCGTTACCGGGATCCTGAAACAGGATGGGTATAGCATTGAAAAAATTATCTATGAACCCATCCCGGGATATTATGTTACGGCCGCAATGTATATTCCTGATGGGATTAGGGAAAAAGCCCCGGCTGTTTTTTATGCCTGCGGTCACAGTATAGGCGGGTTCAGGGCTGACGTGTATCAGTATATCTGCATCAACCTTGTAAAAAAAGGTTTTGTGGTATTCACCATTGATCCAATGGGACAGGGAGAACGGTTTGAGTACTGGGATCCCGAGAAAGATGAGCCAAGATTTCCCATCCCGGATCATGAGCATTCCTATGCAGGGGCCCAGTGCATGATCTCTGGGTATTCCACGGCAAGGTATTTTATCTGGGATGTCATCCGGGGTATTGATTACCTCCTGACACGTGAAGAAGTAGATCCTGACCGTATTGGCATGACCGGCAGGTCAGGAGGGGGGAACCTAACGGCCTACCTGGGCGCCCTGGACGATCGCATCCTCGCAACTGCTCCTGAGTGTTACATCACTGGTTATGAGCATATCTACAAATCCATAGGTCCCCAGTGCGCCGAACAGAATCTTTACAATATGATATCTGCGGGGCTCGATCATGCAGATTTCATTGAAGTGAGGGCACCAAAACCCACCATGATGGTCACAACCACGAGGGACTTCTTCAGCATACAGGGTGCCAGGGAATCTTATGCGGAGGCAAGCCGAATATACCAGTCCCTCGGTGCGGAAGATAAGCTGATCATGGTGGAAGATGATACCGTGCACAGATCAACCAGACAAAACAGGGAAGCGATGTATGCTTTTTTCCAGAAATACCTGAAGAATCCCGGCAGTCCGGAAGACCTGGATGTGGAGTTGCTTCCCCAGGAGAAATTATGGGTAACCCAAACGGGACAGGTAGTAACATCCCTGGAGGGACAATCAGTATTTTCACTAAACAGGTCAGAAGTGCAAAATCAAGTGGAATCACTTGAAATAAAAAGGGCAAATCATGTAAGGCATCTTGAAAAATTGAAATCTGTTGCTGCAAGGCATTCGGGGTTTGAATACCCGAACAATTTCGGAGATGCAGTATTTTCAGGACGATATGTCAATGCGGAATACCACTTGGAAAAATACCTGCTTGAAGGCAGTGGTGATTACGTACTTCCCGTAGTTTTACTTTTGCCGTCGGATCGAACAACGAACGAGATCATTTTGATCCTGGATTCGGAAGGTATGGAGCATGCTGTCAATCAGGATAAGCTGGCACATGACCTGCTTGCTGAAGGTTATCCCGTTTTGCTGGCAGACCTTCCCGGGATTGGCAGTATGGGACC
>CAZXOJ010000440.1:0-3421 GCA_964642325.1 uncultured Bacteroides sp.
CCCTGCTTACCGGAGAACCCCTTTATGAAAAGGACCTGGTAACCGGCGAGAAGGTAAAATGGCGCTTCAAGCGGGAATACGGCTGTGGATATGTGGTGGCCAGCGAACACCTGTTGACTTTCCGGTCAGCCTCCGCCGCCTTTATCAACCTCGATGTTTTTGAAGGAACTGGTTCTCTCGGGGGCTTTAAAGCCGGTTGTTCGGCCAATCTCATCATCGCAAACGGTGTACTTAATTCACCGGATTATACCCGTACATGCCAGTGCCCCTATCAGAACCAAACATCCCTGGCCATGGTAAATATGCCCTGGATGACCTACTGGACCAATAGTAATTATTTGTGGAGCGGAAAGCAGGTCAAGCAATTGGGACTGAACCTGAATGCCCCTGGGGACAGGACTTCTGACAGAAATACGCTATGGCTCGAGTTTCCATTTGTAGCCATGGATTCTGCTGAAATGCCTGTAAAAATGGATACCATCGACTATTACGAGATAAGGAAAGATCCTACCTCCATCCATTCAGAGAAAACTCCCTGGATCAGTGCAAGTTCTATTGCAGGGATACGTTCATTGGAAATTACCTTATCAAATGAACCAACAGACCAGGAGGCAACTTACAGCGTTAATCTTTATTTTTGTGAACCGGAGAATACTGCAAAAGGTGAAAGGATTTTTGAGGTAATCATCCAGGGAAAGAAGGTTCTGGAAGATTTTGACATTATCAGCGAAACCGGGAAGGAAAATATGGAACTTGTTAAATCATTTTCAGGGATACGGGCCGGGAAGACCCTGACCCTTGAGATGGTTCCGAAGCAGGGAAATACTATCCTGTCAGGGATAGAACTTATCCAGGAAAGCAGCCCGTAAATTAAATCAGTGGCAGATGATACGGAAAAAATTTAGCATCATTCTCCTGGCAGGCATAATGAGCCTGGCATGTACCACCAGGGTTTCTGAATGGGTCTTGCTGAATTCCCTGCCGCATGCCTATACCCTGGTATATTTTCATAAGACTCCCCTGTCTGAATTTTCGAAAAAACAAAACCAGGCACTGTCTGAAAAAATTAAACCTGCCAATATTCAGTTTCAATCGGTAAACAGGCCGGAAATTGCCGGGCCATATTACGGACTCTATTATCAGAACAGGCTCTTCTCAAAGTTTGAGACTGCCGATGAACTGGCAGGTCTGAGCATCTCTCCCTTACGCGAGAAAATAGCTGCCGAGCTGATGGCAGGAAAGCTCTGTGTGATGCTTTACCTGAAGACGGACAATAAAGAAAAGGATGAAAAAGGCCTGAGTACCCTGCGCCAGGCCATAGCATCCTCTCCATTCAGCGAGATCATCACGGTAGTTGAGTTAAGCAGGAACAGCAGGGAAGAGCACCATTTCGCCTCCATGTTGCTGAATGTTGAAGATGACCTCAAAGACATCCAGCAGCCAATGCTGTATGGTATTTTTGGCCGGTTTAAAGCCCTTGAACCTCTCCTTGGCAAAGGTATTACCGAAGAAAACATCAACCTGATGATAGATTATTTTACGGCTGAGTGCAGCTGCCTGATTAAGGATGATCTTCCGGGGACAGATATCCTTTTCACCGATAAATGGGTGAACCCAAAGATTGCACTGCTGAACAAGATCATTGATGATAATCCCCAGCTTGGCTATTAAATGCAACCCGACACACTGGCATATGATACACTGTCAAACGACTCCCTTGACAGCCGGCCATTACCGAAATGGCTGGTCGACCAGAAATCGGGCCTCACGACCGTTCAAGCTGAGGAACTTGTAATGAGGGAGGATAATTCACTGAAAATTTCTTTTTTTGTAACAGGCATTTTTATACTTGCGTTCATCACCTTTTTAACAATCTATTTTATACGAAAACATAAGAAGCAGGCCTGATGAATCCGCTGAGAATGGTTATAAAAGAAATGAATTACCGGAGGATCTCTTCCCTGGTGATCCTTTTCACGGTGATTGTCGCAAGCTCAGTTTCTGTGGCCATCTATACCCTGAGCAAAGCCAGTGAAAATGAGACCAGGAAGATCATGCGTGAACAGGGACTGAATCTTTACATTTTCCCAAAAGGCACAAACCTCATAGATTTCTATTCAATCAACAATACCGGGACCTTTCCTGATAATTACGTGGATGTGCTGGCAGAATCAAAAACATTCGATGCAGTCAGGCACCTTACAGGCATCTTGCAGATCAAGTACCCGGACTGGAAAGACGCCAATGGATCAACCCACCAGATAGTCCTGTTCGGGTATAAGGATGAAGCCCAGCAGATATACCTCAACAAACAGGAACTCATGGGATTTGACGTGAAAAAAGGTACCGTCCAGTTAGGTGCACTGGTAGCAAAGAATGTAGCACCGGGAGCCCCTTTTATTATTGAGGGTGTGGATGGGGAACAATACAGTTTTGAAGTTGACAAAAGGCTGGAAGAGGGCAAAGGGATGAGAGACCAGGGAGTATCATTCCACCTGGAAGACCTGCAGGAGGTCCTTGGAATGGAAGGGTTAATAAACAAGATAGAGGCATTGGGCTGTGTTTGTCATGATGGCAGGATCAATAATGCCAGGAGCCAGGTTGAGGCCATATTTTCGGATCTTGAGGTTACCGAAATAAGCAGCATTGCTGATGCCCGTGAGAACCAGCGTGCCATGATGAATAAATATGGTGCTTTTATCATCCCCTTTATTATCATCTCCTGCCTGCTTATCACAGCTCTCCTTTTCCATCAGAATGTGAGCGCCAGGAAGAAGGAAATTGGCCTTTTGAAAGCCATGGGGAACAGTTCGTTCACCATTGGGTTTATGATCCTCTTTAAAGCATTTATATTGGGATTGGCAGGAGGAATTATCGGGTTTTTCCTGGGCAGTTGGATTGCAGAATATTTTGGGAAAGAGATTTTCAGCTTCACCGCCCTCAGCATAAAACCTGTCTGGTCTATCTTCTATTATACCATCGTTATTTTCCCCCTTTTATGGATGCTCAGCAGCTGGATACCTGCTTTGCTCGCCACCAGGATAGATGCTGCAAAAATTCTGAGTGATGATTGAGATCAATAACATTTCAAAAAAATATAAAAGGGGTACCGAGGAATTTACTGCGCTTACCGATGTGACTTTGAAAATTGGAAAAGGGGACTATGTTTCTATTACCGGGCCGAGTGGATCAGGGAAATCAACCCTGCTCAATACCATTGGTGGATTGATCCATCCTGATTCAGGTGAAATATTTTTTAAGGGCGAAAGCATCTATAAGCAAAGCGGGAAGTACCTGAATTCCTACCGAAAACGGGATGTTGGATTTATGTTCCAGCAGTTCAACCTGATGCCTTACCTGACGGTAATTGAAAACATCAGCCTTGCCTGTTATCAGAGATCCCATGTTAAGGGAATTAATA
>CAZXOJ010000441.1:0-3413 GCA_964642325.1 uncultured Bacteroides sp.
ACTAATTTGACCGGAATTGAATAGTTCTTGCACTATGACCGAACTATATTCGGTAGAAATTTTTCAAATTAGATATTCAAGTTTTAAGTAAAAGAGACCAATAATCTTCCTTATACAGGTTTTTGAAATTACTCTCGTGTATGTTTCATCTAGACCGGACTTGGTAATCAATTCATATTTAAGTACTTGTATTGCTATGCTATTTCATTCTTATTTATTTATGCATTATTAGGATATACAGGTCTATTTATCTTAAATTTATTCATGTATTATATACTTATTTAAATAATAAGATAATATTCTTTATTCAAAAAACCATGACGATGAAAACAATGAAAACAATTCTAGCAACAATTACAATTGGCGTTAGCGCCTTGATATCTACAGTAGACGCCTATGCAGGCGATGGAATGGAAATAACCCCTATTACCTCTGAAAAGAAAGCAAGGGTTGAACTTAAAAACCCGAAATCCATTGATGTTTCTGTTTTTGTAACCAATGAGGAAGGCAAAGTTGTTCATGAAGAAACTTTGCAATCCCAGAGATCTTATGGGAGGATGTATGATTTTACAAATTTAAAGGATGGAAAATACACCATCATTTCCGATGATGATTATATCACAACCACAACGGAGGTAAAAGTAGGCAGGTCTAATGTTGAGGTATTAAACAACGAATTTGAATACAAGCCAATATTTTCAACCAAAGAAAGTTCCATTATGGTCAATTATCTCAATATTAATGCTGAAGACATCAAGTTTTCCATTGAAGGCGAGCAAGGTATACTTTATGAAAGCGCTGAGGGAAGTGATATCTCTTTTCAGAAAAAAATGAGTATCAGCAAGATGCATCCGGGTGATTACTATGCAAACATCGAGGTAGGAAGCAAGACTTATAGCTATTATTTCTACGTTAGATAATACCTGCAGTACAAACAGAATACACCATAATAATTCAGGGCTTTCTCTACTTATCAGAGAAAGCTCTTTTTTTTCTAACACCAGTGTTGGCTTACCTTTTCAGACAATGATGATCCCTATGCCAGCAATTCCTCAATATCTTCAAGACCAGGGATAGAAGTCTGTGCTCCCTGCCTGGTTACCGATAAGGCTCCGGCAGCATTGGCGAACCGTACTGACTCAATAATATCCTGGTCTTTGCCCACAAGAGATACTGCAAAAGCCCCACAAAAGGTATCTCCCGCTGCTGTGGAATCAACCGGTTTAACTGCAAAACTTTCCACGTATTGCTGAACCTGGTTATCAAAGACATACGAGCCCCTGCTACCCAGGGTAAAAATGATGTGTTCCGGTCCCATGTCCTTAATGGCCCTGCACACCTCTTCCATGTTTTCGTCCCTGACTTTTTGCCCGGCTATTATTTCTGCCTCGGTCTCATTCAGCACCAGGTATTCAAGGGAACCCAGTACATCCTGATCAAGCTCTCGTGCAGGCGCAGGATTCAGGATGATCCTTTTTTGATACCTCGCAGCCAGTTTGCAAATGTGTTGTATACTTTCGTAAGGGATCTCCAGCTGCAACAGTATCAAATCAGTATCCTTTATTAATTCCTCAGCCTGGTCAATGATGTTTTTTGAAAGATAATTATTGGCGCCAGGTGCCACAGCAATACAGTTTTCCCCGTTCCTGTCTACAAAAATGAGGGCTGTCCCGGTGGGAACCTCAGGAATCAGGGATACCTGGTCGGTATTAATCCCGTCCACCCTGAAACCATCAAGCATCTTTTTCCCGTCATCATCTTCTCCAATGCAGGTGATGAAGGTAACCTCACCCCCCGCCCTCGCTGCTGCCACTGCCTGGTTTGCTCCCTTTCCTCCGTGGGCACGGGCAAGTTTTCCGTTCCCGATGGTTTCACCGGGTACAGGCAGGTGGTCCACCATGGCGATGATGTCCATGTTGGTGCTACCGATTACAAGTATTTTTCCCATTGATTAACAATTTACAATTTAGCCAGGATGATAAATCCCAATCCCACAATAAAGGAGATAAACATCACGGTCAGCAAGGTATTGGTCTTTGTCTTGTTGGGGGAATCCTTGAATTCCTTCCAGATAAAAACTCCCCATGCCGCTGCAACCATTGTGGCTCCCTGTCCCAGGCCATAAGAGACGGCAAAACTCGCCTTGTTGGCCGGAAGTATGCTGAATAGCATCCCCAGACACCATATCAGT
The DNA here is from genome assembly GCA_964642325.1 of uncultured Bacteroides sp. Lineage (GTDB taxonomy): Bacteria > Bacteroidota > Bacteroidia > Bacteroidales > SM23-62 > SM23-62. Next base: position 2,192 of record CAZXOJ010000441.1, read on the forward strand.
CCCCCGACAATCCCAATGAGATGAAGCTTTGGAGTTCCTGTCTGAAAATACTCCCGATAAGTTGCCCTGGATCCTGTTACCGGTTTATACATTACTATGGAGTTCCATAGAAAGTTGGATACAAATAACCCCAGCGCAAAGAAAACCAGGGCGGTGTATGGTGTCAGCATGCCGGCGGCCGGATTAACAAAATCAAGACTCATAGATGCTGCCACAAAACGATAAAACATGCCCATGAATATGCCGCCCAGGACGGCAAGCAGCAAACCTTTCCATTTTGAATCATTGGTCTTTTCCGAAGGCATTTGTTTGTAGGCAATGGCATCCACAATGATGGCGACGGCAACCAGGGCCACTCCCACAAACAGGTATACCGGATTTCCATCTGGAGCCGCCAGGTAATTTATCACCACCCCGATGACAAGGGCCAGTCCAATCCCAACAGGGAAAGCCACGGCCATTCCGGCAATTTCAATCGCGATGACAACCATGATATTGGCAAGGTTAAAAACGATACCACCTATAAAGGCAGAACCCAATGCAGATGTTTCAGCCTGCTTCAGGTCAGGGATAAATGACCTGCCCTGGTCACCGATACTACCAAGGGTGAAGGCTATGATCACGGAAAAGATCAAAATACCAATTACATAATCCCAATAAAAATGCTGGAAAGACCACTTGCCAGAGGCAAGTTTCTGGGTATTTGCCCAGGATCCCCAGCATAACATTGTAATAAACAACAATATGATAGCGAGGCCATAGGAATTGACGATGAACATGATTTGAAGGTTATTAGTGTTTTAGAAAATGAATATACATAAAAAAACCACCCGCTCGAATCCGGACTAATTAATATTGGGAGATTCATTGACCGTTTTACGGATCTCGGACGGGGATACTCCCAGTTTCTTCTTGAAGACACGGCTGAAATAGTAGATAGACTGGAAACCAAGCTCATAGCTTATTTCCTTGATGATCTTATCTGTGGACAATAACATTTCCTTGGCCCGTAATATTTTCAGGTCCAGGTGATACTGTACAGGCGGTACGCCGGTATATTTCTTAAACATTTTCCTGAAGTAGGAATAACCAATGTTGTTCTTCTCTGCAAAACATTTGAAGTCGATTTCCTGGTCCACATTTTCCCGGATGTTGAAACAAGCATTTTGTATGATCTGTTCCACCCTCTTGCCGGAGAAATCTTTCTGTTTATCCAGGGAGA
>CAZXOJ010000442.1:0-2213 GCA_964642325.1 uncultured Bacteroides sp.
GAAAGGAAATTATAAATGTTGATGATCCCGCAATAGGAAGCCGTTTTATCCGATTGCACATATGAGGTTTTCCAAATGCCATGACTCCTGTCAAATTCAAAGATATTTGAATGCATGGCAACGATGATCATATCACCTGCTATCTTCAGCTGGGCACTGAATATGCCATTGTCCTGGAAGTCCAGTTGTATTCTATCATCTGGATCCCCGAGCTTTTGATTAAAATCCACCTCAAGTTCCTTCAGAATTTTTTTTATGTCAGACAATACATTCAGGGTATTGTCAAATACCAGTTGCTTTACGGCAGATTTATCCTTCAGGTTGTTAAGGATGTTTGATTTGGTATCTGTATTGCTCATATCCTCTATATTTAATATGCAATGGCGAACAGGACCCTTTTTTCTGAGGGTTTTCCTGAATATATACATTTCCCTTCTTCAACTTCTGCATCAAAGGGTAAACAACGAATGGTTGCCTTGGTTTCTTCTTTGATCTTTAATTCAGTTTCAGCAGTACCATCCCAGTGGGCCAGCACAAATCCTGGTTTTTTAACCATGATCTCCCGGAATTCATCCCAATCATCCACTTTGCGCGTATTTTCACGCCTGAATTCCATGGATTTTCTGTAAATACTTTGCTGAATCTCTTCCATTAACCCAATGACAATGTCATTCACCATATCCCTTGAGATAATCTTTTTCTCCAGGGTGTCACGCCGGGCGACTTCAACAGTATTGTTTTCAATGTCTCTTGGCCCTATGGCGATCCTGACAGGTACTCCCTTCATCTCATACTCACTGAATTTCCATCCAGGTTTGTATGTGTCCCTGTCATCATACTTTACTGATAATCCAGCCTTTTCCAGGTCCGATTTGATCTTTTCTGCAGCTTTGCTTATGCGGGTGAAGTCTTCCTGATTCTTATAAATGGGTACAATTACTACCTGCAATGGTGCGAGCCTGGGGGGGAGCACAAGACCATTGTCATCAGAGTGGGCCATGATCAGGGCTCCCATCAAACGGGTTGAGACTCCCCAGGATGTGGCCCAAACATATTCAAGAATTCCTTCCTTGCTGGTGAATTGAACATCGAAAGCCTTCGCGAAATTTTGTCCCAGGAAATGACTGGTACCTGACTGCAGGGCCTTGCCATCCTGCATCAGGGCCTCAATGGCATAGGTATCCAGGGCGCCTGCAAATCTTTCGGATTCGGTCTTTCTGCCTTTGATAACGGGCATGGCCATGTGATTTTCGGCAAAATCAGCATAAAGGTCAATGATCTTGTTGGTTTCCTCCAGGGCTTCGGTTTTCGTGGCATGGGCAGTATGGCCTTCCTGCCAAAGGAACTCTGTAGTCCTGAGAAAAAGCCTTGTGCGCATTTCCCATCTTACCACATTGGCCCATTGATTTACCAGGATGGGGAGGTCACGATAGGACTGTATCCAGTTTTTATAGGTATTCCATATGATGGTTTCTGAAGTCGGACGGATAATCAGCTCTTCTTCCAGCTTGGCAGTTTCATCTACAACTATCTCTTTGGTGTTCTCATCATACTTCAGCCGGTAATGTGTAACCACAGCACATTCCTTTGCAAAACCTTCCACATGTGCGGCTTCCTTACTGAAAAAGGATTTGGGGATAAACAGCGGAAAATAAGCATTGGAATGGCCAGTCTTCTTGAACATCCCGTCAAGGATGGATTGCATTTTTTCCCAGATGGCATAGCCGTATGGTTTGATCACCATGCAACCACGGACTGCCGAATTCTCTGCAAGGTCTGCTTTAACGACCAGGTCATTGTACCATTGTGAATAATTCTCTTCTCTGGGGGTAAGGTCTTTCGCCATCAGGTTCTTGATATCTAATTGAAATGTAACAGTTTAATTAAGGATTTGCAAAATAAGCAAATATCGGCTAGAATTTAAAGTCCAATGATATTTTTATTTTTCCCTGAAATTTTGTATTATTCTCAATAATGAATTTGTCCAACCTACGTTTTTGGTATGGTATTTGCATCATTCTGATAAAAGACAATATCTGGAGGAAAGAGCCATGAAAACACCAATCTATTTACTAATCGTCGTCAGCCTGATCTTAGGTTCCTGTTCTTCGTCCTACAAGGCCGGGGTTGCAGAATATGATGATTTATATTATACACCACAAGATGCAAAGATGCAGGCGCAAGTACAAACTGATTATGTACAGCCCGCTGCA
>CAZXOJ010000442.1:2313-3410 GCA_964642325.1 uncultured Bacteroides sp.
TCAGGATATGGTGGTTCCGGTTATTATGATCCCTATTATTCCGATGCATATTATGATCCATATAATTCATGGGGCCCAAGGATCTCATTAAGCCTTGGCTTTGGCATGGGCTATGGATATGGAGGTTATGGTGGATATGGAGGTTATGGTGGATATGGAGGTTATGGTGGATATGGTGGTTGGGGTTACCCTCATTACGGATATGGATCATACTGGTCAGGTTATAATCGTGGATACTACGATGGTTATTATGGCGGCGGCGGATATGGATACTATTATCCCACGCCTTATTACTCCTATTCTGAAGGTGGACGTGGTGGCCAGTATGGTTACCGTGAGTCCAGGTCAGGATATTCGAGATATGGAGCCAGGAGCGTAGATCCCTCGAAGGCGAACAAGGCCAGCATGACCAGTGGAAGAAGCCGTTATGGAACAGGTGCTGCAGCTGTTGGAGCAACCACGGCAGGTACCAGAAATGCTGCTGCCAAAAGCGACCGAAGCGCCGCTCTGACAAAAACAAATTCATCTGCAACACGCCGGAGCAACTCTATTACGGCTGCAAGTTCCGCAAATCGTTCCAGGAGCAATCTGCAAAACACTTCAGCCACCAGAACCAATGCTGCGCAATCCCGTTCTGCCAACACCCGGTATACCAGCAGGAATCCGAATAATCCTATAGCCAATAGGACAAAGAGTGGCAGTGCCACTACCCGGTCAAGTGCCAATAGAACTACCAGCAGCAGATATAATACCACTACGAGGCAGAGTTATACCCCAACATACAGCAAGCCACGGACTACTTATAAACCCAGCTATAATCGCAGCACCCCTACCCGGAGTAGCAGCGCATTAAAATCTGGAACATCCGGTCGGTCCACTTATTCCCAGCCTCGCAGAAGCAGTTCCACCTATAGGTCTTCACCTTCCAGGTCGAGCAGCAATTACCGCTCTTCCGGATCTTCTTCGAGGTCATCCGGTAGCAGTTACCGTTCTTCTTCTCCCAGCAGATCATCCGGGAGCGTGAGCCGCTCTTCATCAAGTGGAGGCAGTCGCTCATCCGGCAGTGTCAGCAGGTCATCAGGAGGCAGCAGCAGGTC
>CAZXOJ010000443.1:0-3367 GCA_964642325.1 uncultured Bacteroides sp.
GAACAAATGATCACTCGACAGGTTCAAATGGAGGAAGCCGGGGAGGCCCTGAAGCAATGGGCAGACGATCCTGGCAAGGTGATGAAAATACTCCTGGATATGAGTGAACAGCCATGATTGCACCAACACCGAACCCGGTCCTTGGGACTGCTATCCATGCCATAGGTGGATTATCTGCCTCCTCCTGTTATGTCCCATTTCAGAAAGTGCGTAACTGGTCCTGGGAATCTTACTGGATCATACAGGCTCTATTTGCCTGGATGATTTTGCCTTTTATCCTCGGATTTATTACCGTACCCGATCTTATTGCAGTATTTAAAGAATCCCCGAGGGAGGTAATGATCAAAGCAGTTCTCCTGGGTGCTGCTTATGGATTCGGAGGGATGTCATTCGGGTATGCCATAAGGCATATTGGTTTTTCCCTTACATATACCATCTCAATTGGTATATCTGCCATACTGGGTACACTGGCAAAACCCATGCTTGATGGTGAGCTGATACAGCTTTTCCAGAAAGAAGGAGGAGAGGTTCTGCTGATTGGTATGATCGTTGCCGTTTTCGGCGTAGCCATCTGTGGTTGGGCCGGGTTTAACAAGGAACGGGACCTGCAAAAAAAATCAGCGGCTGGTGAGAAACTTACATTTAATATGAGAAGGGGACTAACCCTGACCATCATTGCCGGTGTATTGTCGGCTGTTTTCGGACTTTCTCTGGATATCGGGCAGCCTGTTTCGGATTTAGCCGCGGATTATGGTGCGGGCCATTTTGAGGGTAACTCAAAGATCATCCTTTCCACAATGGGATGCCTGGTAACCAATCTGGCATGGTTTATCCCTTTGAGTATACGGAATAAAACCCTTAAAGAACTCCGGCTAAAGAGCGGTGGTGGAGTTAAAACAAACCTGCTGAATTATTTGCTGGCGGCCCTGAGCGGTACTCTCTGGTATTTTCAATTTTTCTTTTACGGGCTGGCTCATGTAAGAATGGGAGTTTTTGAATTTGCAAGCTGGGTGATCCATATGTCCATGCTAATTTTCTTCAGCTACATCATTGGCGTAATCATGAAGGAATGGCGAACAGTTACCCGGAAAACTTATATCATACTTTTTACCGGCTTGCTGGTGCTATTTGTGTCGTTTTTGATAATGAATCGGGGACTGATACTGGGTGAGAGGTCGAATGAAATCCAGGCTTCAACCCGGCATCACGCTACTTTCATCCATTCCATAAACAGATAATTGATCATTAATCCCCTTCCTGATGATTTATTCAGGTCCTTCCAAGGCGCACTGATTGATTAAACACTTCTCTTACGTGGATTTGTTCTAAATAAGTATTATTTTACCACAATATTAAAGAAGTAAAATAGTAAAAATGAAAATCCTCTTTTTCTGTCCTATATGGGGAAACATGGATCTTTCCATAGCGGACTTTGTTTCAAAAGTTAAAAAAGCAGGTTACGACGGAGTGGAGCTAAGCCTTCCCCTGGATAATATTGAAAGGGAAAAAGTGATTTCTGCCGTACAGCACGCTGATCTGTTATACATAGGTCAACATTGGGAAACAGTGGCCCTAAACTTTGAGGAGCATAAGAAAGCCTATATTGATCGTTTGTTTAATCTCGCAAGGGGCAATCCTATACTCATTGATTCCCAGACAGGCATAGACTTCTTTCCATTTGAGCAGAATATGGAACTTGTTAATGCTGCATCAGGCTTTACAAGTGAAACGGGGATCCCGGTAGTACATGAAACGCATAGGGGAAAATTTTCTTTTGCTGCACATATCACAAGACAATTTTTGGAAGCAAATCCTGATCTGCGGATTGGTGCCGATTTCAGCCATTGGTGCAATGTTGCAGAAAGCTTGCTTGAAAACCAGGAGGAGACTTTGAATCTTGCGATTGCAAGGGCTGATCATATTCATGCAAGGGTAGGTTTCCAGGAAGGACCTCAAATCCCAGATCCAAGAGCCCCTGAATGGAAGGAAGTTGTGGAAAAGCATATCTCATGGTGGGAAAAAATATTGCAAAGGGCCAGGAATGAGAACCGGGAATATTTTACCATCAGTCCCGAATTCGGCCCCTATCCCTATATGACTATTCTTCCCTATACGAAAGAGCCGATTGCTGATCAATGGGATGTAAATGTTTTTATGATGAATATGTTGAAGGAGAGATTTCAAGGGTTTTAATATTATTCAGCCAATGGATACAGATGTTTTGACCCAGGAGAAAACCCCAAAAGTAACTACCAGGGATTACAGCTTAACCGGTGTTGAGAGTAAACTGGCTGTTGAGAAAGGTCTGGCTGAGGCAATCTGGTATACTTCTCCTGTAGCAAGGGAAGATATGTTAAAATTGCTGGTAAGAAAAGATGGCCCTGCGATTCGGGATACCGTCCTCTGGTTTTTTTTGATCCTTGGCAGTGGGATGTTATTTTTCATAACCTGGGGAAACTGGTGGGCTATTTTTCCTTATATCCTTTACAGTGTATTATATGGCTCAACTTCAGATTCACGCTGGCATGAATCAGGACATGGTACTGCATTCAAAACCGACTGGATGAATAATGTCCTGTATGAGATTGCTTCTTTTATGGTTTTTCGACAGTCAACAGTCTGGCGCTGGAGCCATACACGGCATCACAGCGATACCATAATCCGGGGCAGGGATCCTGAAATCGCAGTTCCACGACCCCCCAAACTATTCAACAGGATCCTGCAACATTTTGCCATCATTAGTACCCCCAGGGAGTTTGGGAAGATCTTTTTACATGCTACCGGCAGGATACATCCCCAGGTAGCCACCTTTCTTCCAGAGAGTGAATACAGGAAAGTATTTCTCCGTGCAAGGATATATTTATTTATTTATGCCTCGGTAATAGGCCTGTCGATTTATTTCTGGACATTAATCCCCCTGTTTTTTATCGGATTACCCAATATTCTTGGTTCCTGGCTAATGGTCATTTATGGAACTACCCAGCATGCAGGCCTTGAAGAAAACGTACTGGACCACCGCTTGAACAGCAGGACAGTCTACATGAACCGCCTGCACAGGTATTTATACTGGAATATGAACTTCCATATTGAACACCATATGTTCCCTCTGGTACCCTATCATGCCCTACCGAAGCTACACCAGTTAATAAAGGATGATTTACCAAAACCAAAGAGAAGCATCATCGACGCCTACACGGAAATCATCCCGGCACTTATCAAGCAATCAAAAGATCCTTCCTATTATATCAAAAAGGAGTTGCCATTATCATCGCAGGCAGAGACCAAGCATATCATGTCTTTTATCTACATGGGTAAGAGTGATACACTGAGAGATGGCTGGGCTGAAGTATGCCATGTTAAGGAATTG
>CAZXOJ010000444.1:0-3359 GCA_964642325.1 uncultured Bacteroides sp.
TACACCTCTTCTTTTCCATACTTCCAGTGGGCTTCCTGCAGTACCTAAAGGAATTCCTGAATCACATACTTTTTCACAAACTTCATCTATCACTTCGTTCACTTCCGGATCATCCAACTGGTTTAACTTACCCATTGAACCTGATAAATCAACAGGTCCAACACAAATACTATCAATTCCCGGCACTTGTAATATCTCATTCAAATTTCTTACTGCTTCTACGTGCTCAATTTGAATTATTACCATAGGTTCTGATTCCGAAGTTTTAAGATATTCCGGAAAAGGTGTTTGGCCATATCTATTTGCCCGCCTCACTCCACAACCACGTATTCCTGATAAGGGATAACGACATGCTTGTACTGCTGCTTCAGCTTCTTTTGCAGTATTCACCATGGGTATAATAATACCTGCCGGAGCAAGATCCAGTATGGGTTTAATAACTTCTGCCTTGTTCCAGGGGACTCTCACCAGAGGGGCACAATCAGTCCCTTTTAAAGCGATAATATGCTGCATGGTTGATTCTATAGTGAGTGGAGCATGCTCCATGTCTATCCATGTAAAATCATATCCAATTTCACCTGCGAGTTCACTTACAGTAAGATCGTTAAGTGTTATAACGATTCCTTTGCACAATTTTCCGGCCTTAATACTTTTAATAAATCTGTTGTAATTGCTTATACTCATGATTTTATTTCTTCTCCTTATAAGGTTCTACGGTCTCATCCAGAGGTATGCCAAGATTCTCATAATGTTTGGCACGTCCTTTCTGGTCACCTTCCATCACCTCCCTGGCCAGTTCTCCTACCTGCAAAGCATGTTCACGGGGAACCACGATGACCCCGTCACCATCAGCCACAACAAGATCTCCCGGGTAGACCAGGACACCTCCACAATTCATGGGGAAATTGTAAGATTCTATAATCAGCCTTCCCGGCCTTATCCCCCTGGTGCTGTATGCATCCCGGCAATACACAGGGATACTCTTTGTCTTAATGATCTCATCTGTATCCCGGGCGCCTCCATTGGTGATGACCCCGACAAAGCCGGCCTTTGCCCATCCCATGCTGTTATTGGAACCAATGTTCCCAGTCTCGTCAACCCCATTTACATCCATCACCACAACATCTCCCGGTTTGCCGGATTTTACCCAGCCCCTGTCACTGGCCCTCCCATACTGTTCACCTTTCCATTTTTTCGCATCATCCGTGTTGTCGAATGAGTTTTGTCCCACCCTCACATCTGTAGGCACGTAACGTACCGTAACGGCAAATCCGAGGACCCGGTGGCTGAAATCATCCACATTTCTCCATAGGGGCCGGATGTCTTTGTGCATCAGGCCTATGTCCTGCAACCCTATCAGGTCCATACCGTCCAGTACATCTGTGACCCTAAGGTCTTTGTAAAGTTCCAGGATCTCCTGCCTGGCCTCATGGGAATTATCGTAACTTTTGTTCTCAAGCATTTTGACCCCTTCTGGCGTATACAGCTCCTGTGCAGCTACATTGACAGTGGCCAATAATAACATCAGTAGAAAAGGATAACCGATTGTTTTCATTTGTCTTGGGTTTATTGGTTAAGATTAGTGAGTGTTTACTCTTTCCTTATGTATGATGGTGGAACTGGCAATGGAAGATAATCCTGGTTCAGGATCATCCATTCCTGAAGCGCCTCTTTTAATCCCTCCTCGATTTTTGCAAACTCCACACTGCCAGCCAGGTTATCCAGTTCATGGGGATCTTTCTCAAGATCATACAAACCAAACATCGGTCGCTCTGGTGAAAAATAGAGAGTCCTCCAGGGTTCTTCCAGTTCGCCATCCAATGCCATTTGCTGCAATTCTTTCCACATTGGCAGACCTGCAAAATCAACCGGATGGTAGGGCAATTGCCATATGGTCCGGTAAATCAGTTTATAACGATCTCCAATGATACACCTGCTCAAATCAAAAGCTCCTGTGGATGTTGGTAGACCTGATCCATGAGGCCCCCTCTCAGCAAAAACATATTTGTGCCCTTCATACTTTTTACCTTCCAATAATGGCTTAAATGTTTTCCCCGTCATTTCAGGCAAAGGATTTAGGCTGGCAAAATCCATGAGCGTCGGTGCAATGTCTTCGCCTGATATCAATTCCTGGTAGACGGAACCAGCCTTTACTTTATCTGGAAAACGCACGATGAGTGGAACATTCAGCCCGGCTTCATATAATGTCCCTTTTCCTCTGAATAGTGCCGCTCCATTATCGCCCATGAAAACAATAACGGTATTGTCAAGTTCTCCTCTTTTCTCCAATTCATCTAAGAGCAGGCCTACATGGTAATCGAGCCGTTGCAATTCGCCATAATGCCCGGCGAGGTCTTCCCGTACTTTTTTTGTATCAGGAAATCCACTGGGTAATGTTATTTGATCAGGGTCAGGCTCATAATCGGTCGCATCGAAAATGCGATGGGGATCAGAGAAATTGGCCCACATAAAAAAAGGTTTGCCGGCAGGTACCTGCGTCAAAAATTCCTGAAATAGTTTGATAACATCATTATCCCGGCCCTGGTGCAAATAATCAACACGATGCCTGAATGTTTGTAGATTGTATTTATCAAAAGTTTCAATGGTGATCTCCGGTTTTCGACCAGAACCGTCCAGATGGTACGATCTTCCGCAAATGCCGGTGTAATATCCATTTTCTCTCAATACTTCAGGGAAGGTTTTGATGTCTCCGGCTAACGGAGCTGAAAAACGTGTCATCCGGATGTCAACCGTTGAGCGGCCAGTCAGTATTCCTGCCCTTGAAGGGACACATTGTGGTGCGGTGGTATAAGCCCGATGGAACAATGCTCCTTCTGATGCCATTTTATCAAGGTTAGGGGTCTTCAGATCCGGGTTGCCATAACAACCGAGATATGGAACACTATGGTCATCAGAGAAAATAAGCAGGATATTAGGCCTGTCCGGAGCTGAAGCGATGGCAGATGATGTATGGATTTGCAATATGGCAAAACATAATACGAAGAAGACTGCAGATCTGAGTAAATTCATTGGATCAGGATTAGCTAAGGTGTTAATTAAAATCAGTCGATGAAATTGTCTGCTTTTCTATAGGCTTCTATCAATGCTTTTTCTCCCTCTATCCCTTCAATGCTTCTGCCATGTTCCATACAGAGTACACCTTCATATCCCTTTTGGTAGATATGCTTAAAGATATTCAGGTAGTTCATTTCACCGGTACCAGGTTCTTTCCTGCCGGGATTATCACCAATATGAAAAGCTGCTATCTCGCTCCAGGCCCGGTCAATATTCGGAATAATATTCCCTTCTGTGATCTGCTGGTGATACATGTCATCTAATAATTTGCATGAGGGACTGTT
>CAZXOJ010000445.1:0-3343 GCA_964642325.1 uncultured Bacteroides sp.
CAGACTGATCTATTAACACACGTAATCCCCCGGTTGGCCCCTGGTACGCTGCAACACCATCAGCAAGCATTTTTAAATCCAGTGTTAAATTTTCAAAATCAGGATGCTCCCGGGGCAAAAATCTCAAAACACCCGCTAAAGCATAGGCTAACCATCCAGATGCCCTGCACCAGAAGGTTTTACCCAAACCTTCTGGGAAGAGTACTGTCCTGGCAAGCCCTTTTTCCTTATCCAGAAAAATCGAGGTGCAGGTTTTTATCTGGTAGAGGGCCTGGTCCCGATATACCTCTCCGTGTACCTCGTCCAGCACTGAGGCAATCATCAATGCTTTCGTAACAAAATAGATAGAGTCAGGGATGGTGAATGTTTCGTATCCTTCGCGTGACCTTACCGGGTCATCATGCAAAACCAAACCATATCTATTCCGGGCAGATTTGTGCAGGATGGCAGATGCAACATCCAAACAAATATGTTTTGCCCTTTTATCTCCATTTATTTTATATAACTCATAACAAGGAAAAGGAATACCGAAAAAACCGCTGTACATGGTAAAAGGCAGATATTTTCCACGCATTATCCTGCACGTACTTGTACCGGAAAAAGTATCGTAAAATTCCTCGTCCGATAATTTATTATCGTTTTCAATATGAAAATCCAACCATTTCCGGGTATATTCCAATGTACCCTCGACCCCTCTAATACTCCAACCCAGTAATGATTCCATTGCCATCGTGCCATCCCAGTCAGTATTCCAAAAACCAGGTTCTTTGGCAACCACATGATCAATAACAGCTTTGAATTTGGGAGGAATCTTCTTCAAATCAGGTAAGCTGAAATTATGCAAAGAGAAACCTGGCAATGTTGATGCCATTAGTCCCGTGCTTGCTGAAAGTCTAAGAAAAGTTTTTCGGTTCATAGTTCATTAATAAGGTATTCGTATTAAAAAGGTATCCCCTTCAAATTGAAGCTTCAAAACTCCCTGATCCACATGAATTTTTGCATCAACTGGATGAGCATTTCTATTTCTGGTACCATTAACATAAAACACCTGTGGTATATTAGGTGGAACAGGGTAATTACTGCTCCAATATGGAAAAGCCCCGATGCCTCCGAACAGGTGGGTATGCTTCCAACCTTCGCGGGGGGTGAGTATGTTTGACTCAAATCCTCCATCATCTGCCTTGATTGCCTGAATTACAGAATGATATTCTCCACCATCCATTTGAATTAAGGTGCCGGTTTTCTTCTCTGCCAGATCATTGCTATCTCCAAAACTCAATCCGTATCCCCCGAGGTATAAGAATATTGGATCCGGATTATTATGCCAGAAAATGTGGATTTCACCATCATTGCCGACGATCGTATGTGTAATGATCTCTTCCCGATTTTCTGCAATAACCTCCCTGTCATTTATTTCAGGCTTAAGTGTGTAGGTGCTTACCTGATGGTCATCCGATACAAGCATTGCTTTTGCCCTTTCACGGTAGAACCAGTTTACACCATCGTAAGAATAACCGGTTCGTCCTGCACCAAGTGTTCCGCCTCCTTCGCCCATAACACAAAATCCCAGATAACTCGAGTAGGCATGCTGGTCGTATTTGGCAGTACTCTGCCAACTTTCACGGCTTTTTGCCCATGGTTGTCCCACAGGAAACATCCTTGCTTCACCATCTATATCACTAACGCGCAGACTGAATTGTGCACCTTGCACAGCCATTTTACCACCCGCTTCGTCAGCAGGTATGGCTTCCTCTTTTGAAGTCCAGAAAGCGTCGGATTCCGGGATAAGTAAACAAGCAAGCCCATGCGTAGCCCAATATGGATCCCCGTAATAGAGATATGGTTCTGCTATCGATGCATTTGCCCCCCAGTAACCAATTGTTAACAGATTGTTGTTGTCAAGACAACCGTGATCCCAGAAATATTTCAGGCTTCCTGATGCTATCCGTCGTGCCTGCCCCGGAGGCAGCGTACTCATATCATTAACAACAGCCCATGCTATGGCTGCATTTCCTGCAAAACGATAGCTCAGGGAACGCCCCCAGGGAATTGGACCTCCGTCCCGTCCGAACAATAAGGGTAAAGTCTCCAAAAATCTTGCAGTGGTAAATTCTATCTTTCCTCCAAAATGTTCCCGCCATTTGAGATTATATTTGTACAATACCTGGTTGAAAAGTTGAAAGCCCCAGAGATTGTAATAATCAAATCCCCGGTTGAGGCCATCAAGAAACCAGCCATCTCCCCTGTACCATCCCAGTAACCGCTCATTCATGCGAGTCAGGGAATCCCGGTTCGATTCAAATCCATTTTGTTCTAACAGTTCAACAGGGACAGTATGAAAATAATAGTGATTATTATCATACGCCTTGGTATGAACTTGTTTCTGCAGGAAATTCAGCAGGTTCTTTTTTTGCTTGTCTGATAGTGGGTTCCAATATCGTTCGGGTTCAATATAGACTGCCATGGCAAAGACTGATCCTACCTGATCATACATGGGAGGATCGCCCCAATAATTCGGATTCTCCGGATCAGTTCCAGCAATAATAGCGTTGATGAAAGGTTGGGAAATTGATCCTTCATAGCCTGGAACCTCATCTTTGCCAGTAGCCTTTGTGTAAATGATCACAGCCATCATGATGCGTTCCAACGATCTTTTGTTTTCTTCTACCCTCTTCATGCTTAGCTTTCCTCTAAGCTTTTCATAAGCCATAAAACCCTCCTGAACGGGAAACTCTGGTATTCCGGTTTCTTTGTCAAAATGCAATAGAGCTCCTGCTATGATCTTTTCAGTAATTTCTACCCAATGCTCCCTGGTATAGCCTGTGTAAGGACTATTATTAAAATCGTCATTTGCCGAGAGTCCACCCTGTTTAACAGAATAATAATCAGGTGATTGACTGTATAGATTTGCAATAATCCCACAAAGGAGTACAAAACAGATTGAGGCTAGAAGAAGCTGCTTATTTATCATTGTGATTTTAAAAATAACTAATTTGATCGATCTTTCACTGTCTCATGCCCGGGAAAGATTGCCTTGTCTGGCCCGTACCAGCAGATCCCTGCAGATTAGCCATGCGATAAAATAGTATTAACAGAGGAAAAGTTTGATTAAGTTTGGATATGTATCAAGGCCTATTTTTGTTACCTATCTACAAACAAAACTAAATCATTATGCCCGGTCCCGGTTTATATTTATATGGAGAAGAAGAAAAGGTAGAAATCCTGGATGTGCTGGAAAGCGGTTATGTCTCCCGGTACGGGGATCTGAACGATCCTGATTTCAAACCACCCTGAACCATGAAATTATTTCCTTTGTTACCGGTGCTGTTCTTCCTTTTCTCAT
>CAZXOJ010000446.1:0-1712 GCA_964642325.1 uncultured Bacteroides sp.
ACAAAACCTTTCAAAATCCGGAGAACTAACCTCTAGCTCGCTGAGGGATTGTAAATATCCGGGATAGACACTTTCTAAAACGCTGTAAGTTGTTTTGCCATTGGACCTGTGACGATCGATTGTCGCCATCCTGAATTCATCATTCTTCACTTCCTCCTGACCTCGAACGCTTGAGAATGTACTATGTCGTTGAATTATACTATCATACGGCGTATATGTCAAAGAATCTACAGCATCAGCATAATACTCATCGAACTCCAGGGGATCATCACCCAATTCATCAAGAATGGTTTCCAGGGTATCCACGTATGCTTTAACATGCTCATTATCAAGTCCAAATATTAAAAATTTGTCAACAAACCATGGGTAATGCTGAGCAAGCACCTGGAATGCACTGGCATCCTCGGCGATATTCTGTTCCCCTTTGGTGCATGGATAGACTCTACCGTTCTTGTAGCACTGGGTTGTGGTAACTCCTTTAAAAGTCTGGGTACTCCCGGTTCGAATTCCATCTACATAAGTTACTTCTTCTGTACCGAGATATGTTCCATCCCAATTTTCACCTGATATGGTCCAGATCCCTTGCCTTCTACCGTATTCATCTTCCTTCCCTATATAAGTATCTGATCCACCGGGCCAATGTGTATATACAATGTATGTCTGAACCATTCCGCCACCAACATCCGTCTTGGTCTGTCTAGCGGAGGATCCGAGTATAAAATCGAGTGATCCCACAGCTAATATGAAAATAATGCCTAAGGCAATGATAGAAAGCAGGGATTGCCATAATGTTTTTTTACTCAAATGCTTTTTCATGGTAGTTATTTTTTTTGGTTTTTATGGTTCCGATAAAAATTCCAAGAACTAGTCCTAATACACCAAAGACTATGTCTTGTATACAAAAGGTTCCGGGAATGAGTCCGGGATATTGCAATATTTCAAATCCCAGCACCAGCAAGGGTATGCTGGCCATCCAGAAATATTTTAGCCAGGATTTACTCCCAGACCATATACTGGTAATAAGCATTGTATATGCAAAGGCCCATAACGCATTGGGCAGGGAGAATATGATCCAATCCGGGAAAAGCTGGCCAAGCCAAGGGGAGAGTGATCTGGCAGGGCTTATCCATTGGTCAAGTCCCGCCAGCCGGATCCACCCAAAAAATAAATGTTCTGATGGCCGGAGGAAAATGTAGATCAGTCCACCGATGAATATAGCAAGGCCTGATAGAATAATGTATAATCTATGAGAATAGGGCCTTGAAAAGAGAGATGTCATTCTATACATCTATCAATTTAATCTTTTGGTAATGTGACTGAAATCAAATGATTTTCAGAGGTTTTTTGGAAAATAATAAGTTACAAAAAAAATGTAAAACAGGTGGGTTTATTTCACATGAATAATGGTTTTTTCGATTTTATCTTTTCACACTGCTTCTTTTAAAGCCATCCATCTGTAGTTCAATATCAATGTTCGGATTATAGTCTTCATTATCTGTGTACAGGACATTACCCAGGTCATCTACCCACCTGTAATCCCACTGGTTGGTCCCCATTTCAACTTCGTTGGTATAAGGATTAATATAGTCTTCCTGCTCGGTAAGGGTCAGGTAGACCTGGTGATGTATTTTTGCATTGGTTTCAGCATGGCCCTTTTGAATTTCTTCACCGATACGTGCCACATCCTGCATGGTCTTGATCATTGTATTGCC
>CAZXOJ010000446.1:1812-3338 GCA_964642325.1 uncultured Bacteroides sp.
TCCTTGTGTACATAAGATATCACATGTTGTTTTAAAAATTCAGGCGCACTCATTTTATGAAGGACTGGCATCCCATTGTAAAAACTGCCTTCGGGAAACATTCCTGCAACTGCTTGCCCGGTGAGATCCGCGAAATAGATATCCGGGAGCCAGTGTATTTTTACAGAGCCTGGATTATCCAACTTTAGGGCAAAATCTATTTTCGCCTCAATGGCATTGGTTGCACCACCCATGGTGTTTGGATCCCACCTGACAATCCCTCCCTCAACCAGCCAGCCTTTTGGTTTAAGAATGGTAAAGGCTTTTTCATTTGGTTCATGGATCTTTTCCAGGAAAAGCTTATCCGTTTGCTGGGCCGGGAGGGTATATGTGACCAGCATGAAAATAATTATGCATGCAGTACGAAATTTCATTCGTTAGAATACTTCAATAGTTATAAAAATATGGGTTCTGAGAAGGCCTTGCATTTACACCTAAATTTAACAAAAATGCAGGAGATTTCAAGACGGTGTGTTACTGGGAAGAGAAGGTTACCTGACTTAACTTTCCGGCATGTTTCCAAATGCCAGAGAAAGTGTCAACCTGTAGGTTTCCGCTAGAGGGTGCTGGGACTTTGTGGGAATCAAATAGGATCCGTCAAGTGAAATGACTTTGTAGTTTATTCCGGCACCAACAGTAAAATATCTTCTTGATCCTTTGCTTTCATGTTCATGAAAGTAACCCCCTCTAATGGCTATGGCCCCATTATACAAGTATTCAAGTCCCACCCCAATGGCAATTTCATTTAATTCCTCCTGGAACCGGCTTCGTGAACCATCTTCCTGCAAAACACCCGGGGCATCCCAGAAAGACTGAAACATTCCCAAAGGCACAGATACGAAAGGATCTTTACCATACTGAACAATCGGTTGGCCCTTCGGATTCAAAACGATGGCACCTGCAGGAGAGGTAAGCCATATCGGCGGGGTGGGGACGAGTAACTTATTGATGTCGGACATAATCGAAATTGAGTGGCGCACACCTTTCTTGATGGTAAATGCTATTCCCAGTCTCAGGTTCATGGGTAGGAAGGCTTTCTCCTGGTCCGCCGTATAGGAGATTTTATTTCCCACATTGGAAACCTGGACACCCAATCCAAGGATACCATTGAGATTGTTCAGCCTGAGGACGGGTTTCCGGTAGAAAAATCCCAGGTCTCCCGCAAGTGCCATGGCAGCTTTTGATTCACCACCTCCTGGAGATTGTCCACCGGTCAGGTCAGAATATAAAAAGCGGAGTACAATCCCTCCTGAAAAGCTTTCGGATAATTTCCTCGAATATCCTGCATCAATGGCAAATTCACCAGGCACTAGAATTCCCTGAGGCGTACCAGTATGGTTGGTGAAAAAAATATGGTCAGCAGAATAACGCCTAAAGCTTGCACTAATCACCTGATAATTATCAATTTTATAAAAGCCAGCAAAGTTGAATAGGTTAACCTTGCTGATAAGTTCTGATAACCAGGGTGTGTAAGACAGAGTTAAACC
>CAZXOJ010000447.1:0-3332 GCA_964642325.1 uncultured Bacteroides sp.
GAGATGGTTGGTTTTATTAAAGATAATTCTTTTTAATGACGAGCCCATGTCCAGGCCTTTGTCAGGTCTGCCAGCGTTCCAGTCCGGGTATGTGGGAAGTGAAGAACCAACGTTTGAGGGAACTGTAGCCCATTTCCTTCAATTTATCTTTAACAAAACCAACCATCTCATCAGCCTGGGTAAAATCATCCTTGAAGGCCCCCTTTTCGTAACACAGGCTGCAATATAGCTGTGTTCTGGTTCCATCTTCCATGGTACCTCCCCTGACGGGATCCTTGTCCATTGGCATTCCGCAACTCTGGCAAAATTTGTCATATGCTCCCATAATTAAATCGTTTTGATTAAATTCTAATCAATATTAATGTCTATATTTTAAACAAAATGATTTATAAATCCAAATGATCCGCGAAAAATTGTTGATTTCAGCATGGAGGTTTGCCGGATATGGAGGGGATTGCTTATATTCATGTTGTGTTTCAAACCCTCCTTTATGAAAAGCAGAACTACCCTCATTTTATCAGCAATTGTTGCAGCCCTCGGTGGATTCTTATTCGGATTTGATACTGCGGTGATCTCAGGAACTACACATTGGCTGGAAGACTTCTTCCAGTTAAGTAAAGCAACCCTGGGTTTTACTGTGGCCAGTGCCATTATCGGAACTGTAGCCGGGTCAGTGATTGTTGGAAAGCCAGCAGATCTGATTGGCCGCAGGAATGTCCTGTTTTTACTGGCATTGCTGTACCTTCTTTCAGCATTGGGCTCTGCCATGGCCAATAACTGGACCATGTTCCTGATCTACCGGTTCCTTGGAGGAATAGCAGTGGGAGGCTCCTCCGTTGTAGCACCCATGTACATTGCGGAAATCACACCTGCCAGGTTAAGGGGAAGGATGGTCGCCATTGTACAGGCCAACATTGTTACGGGTATGTTGATAGCATACCTGTCAAATTACTTTATTGCATCCCTGGAACTGGGCCAGGTAGAATGGCGCTGGATGTTCGGGGTGGAAGCCATCCCTGCTTTTCTCTTTTTTGCCTTGTTATTTTTCATTCCGCTGAGTCCACGCTGGCTCATGGCCAAAGGTAGAGAAAGCCAGGCAGCACTGGTGTTGGAAAAATGCGGCACAGATGGCGGGAGTGTTGAAGAAGAAATATCAGAGATCAGGGCTTCCTTTGACATAGAAACCGATCACAAAAAGGAGTGGTTCTTCAGTAAAAAGTACTCGAAACCCATCATGTTGGCCATGACCATTGCTGTATTTAACCAGCTATCGGGGATCAATGCCGTCCTTTATTACGCTCCACATATCTTCAGGATGGCCGGGTCCGGAAGCAATTCAGCCTTGTTGCAATCAGTTGCTATCGGCGGCACATTTGTCATCTTTACGGTACTCGCACTTACCGTAATAGACCGATTCGGCAGAAAGAAATTGATGATCATCGGTTCCCTGGGATATATCATCAGCCTTGCCGTGACTGCCTGGGCTTTTTATACCTATGGTACTGAATTCAGCCAGGCTGGAGGTAAAGTTGTCCTCATAAGCATCTTGATATTTGTTGCATCGCATTCTTTCGGACAGGGAACTGTCATATGGGTTTTCATCAGCGAGGTCTTCCCGAACCGCGTAAGAGCCAAAGGACAGGCCCTGGGGAGTTTCACCCACTGGATTATGGCTGCCGCCATCTCCTGGACCTTTCCTGTTATTGCAGATATATCGGGTGGACATACATTCGCCTTCTATGCGATATGCATGGTAGGGCAATTGATCTGGGTACTGCTGGTCATGCCTGAAACCAAGGGGCTGAGCCTGGAAGAGATACAGAAAAGGATGGAAATCAAGTAATTACATGATCATAAGAACAAAAAAATAACATTCACGATGAAAAATTTTCTTATCCTGCTTATGCTAGTAAGCCTGGTGGCATCTGTTTCCTGCCAGTACGATGAAAGGGGCCCTCGCCTGATCATTCTGGCCGATATGGGCAACGAACCTGATGAAGAACAACAGATGATGCATATGCTGATGTGTTGCAATGAACTTGAGCTCGTGGGACTCATAGCTGTCACCGGAAAATACCTGCAACCGGCATCCAAAAATCCTTATAAACAAAAGATCCACCCGGAGCTATTCCATCACCTGATCGAAGGATATGAAAAGGTTTATGAGAACCTGCTTCAGCATGCGGCCGGCTATCATGAACCGGATTACCTGAGGAGCATAGTGGCTTCCGGACAGACAGGCTACGGGATTTCGGATACTGGAGAAGGAAAGTCAAGCGAGGGCAGCAGACTAATCATCAAAGCATTGAAGACAAAGGACCCCGGTCCCCTGTACATTGTGGTGAACGCAGGTTCAAATACCCTGGCCCAGGCTTTGATTGATTTCCGGGACAATCATTCAAAAAGAGAACTCGAAGATGCCATTTCCAAGCTTAGGGTTTTTGAAAACGGGGCTCAGGATAATGCGGGGGCCTGGATCTGTGCCAATTTCCCCAATATCCACTGGGCCCGCAGTAACTACCAGACGTATTGTTACGGGGGACCAAGCCATGATGGCGCCGCAGGTCAGACAGACTGGATTAAGGCAGACTGGAGTATGGACCTGGGACCGTATACCTGGCAGCCTTATGACTACTCTCCATTAGGTCAGCACCAGTGGGCACTCGAGCACATTATTTCTGATCATGGCCCCTTCGGGATGTACTGGCCCCTGCGTCTATTTGATGGAGGGAGAATTGCCTTTCTCGAGGGGGGTGGTACCGTTCCATGGCTGGGACTTGTCAACAAAGGACTGTATGATATTGACAATCCTTGGTGGGGAGGCTGGAGCGGGCGTTTCAGCAGGGAAAAAAAA
The DNA here is from genome assembly GCA_964642325.1 of uncultured Bacteroides sp. Classification (GTDB taxonomy): domain Bacteria; phylum Bacteroidota; class Bacteroidia; order Bacteroidales; family SM23-62; genus SM23-62. Next base: position 2,855 of record CAZXOJ010000447.1, read on the forward strand.
GAGAACTACTGGTCGAGGCATGCCAGCGTGAAAACTGACGAAAAAGATGTGGCACCCTTTTATCTGTATGGTGAAGAATCGGATACATGGGTAGATCCTGATAACGGAAAGCAATATGAAGGCATTTATGTACCGGTCTGGCGATGGAGGCAGGCCTTTTTCAATGATTTTACCTGCCGGATGGACTGGTGTGAGCAACCCTATGAAAACGCCAACCACCATCCTGTGGCGGTCTTGAACGGGGACAATAGCAATGATATTCTATTCATGGATGTATCTCCGGGCGATGAAATAAGCCTGGATGCTTCTGCAAGTGAAGACCCGGATGGCGATGAACTGGACATTTCCTGGTGGTATTACCAGGAAGCCGGTACCTACAAGGGCGAACAAGAAATCTCCAATGCCTCCGGCAAGAAAACCTCCATCAATATCCCTGATAATGCTTCAGGTAAGGAGATCCACATTATCCTGGAGGTCA
>CAZXOJ010000448.1:0-3307 GCA_964642325.1 uncultured Bacteroides sp.
TGAGTTTCTCCATGGCATCATCAGCACTCATTATTCCTCCTACACCGATGATGGGAAGTTTGCCACCAGTCTTTTCAGAAATATACCTGATAATCTCAGTGGAGCGTTCTCTGATTGGCTTTCCGCTCAATCCGCCACGACCGATTTTTTCTATGTTTTCCGGAGCTGTTGAGAGTCCCAACCGGGTGATGGTTGTATTGGTAGCTACAATGCCATCCATATGGAATTCATCCACCAGCTCAAGCACATCATCTATCTGTTCCCAGTTGAGGTCCGGTGAGATCTTTACCAGGATTGGCTTTTTTAGCAGCATCCCTGCACGAATGGATGATAGGCGAGAGAGAATACCTGCCAGCTGATCGCGGTCCTGTAAATGGCTTAAATCGCTTATATTTGGACAACTCACGTTGATCACGAAATAATCCACATTATCATACAGGGCGAGAAAAGCATCTGCATAGTCTTCAACGGCTGATTCATTTGGGGTGGTGGTGTTTTTCCCGATGTTACCTCCAACTATCATATTTGTCTCACCTTTTTCTAGTCTTTCAGCAATCGCCCTGGCACCATTGTTATTAAATCCCATCCTGTTGATCAGTGCTTTGTCTGCCGGCAGGCGAAAAGAGCGTGGTCTTACATTGCCCGGCTGTCCAACAGGAGTGGCTGTTCCCACCTCGACAAAAGAAAAACCAAAGCTTGCAAACTGCCTGTAGAAGCTGGCATTTTTATCGAAGCCTGCGGCGAGTCCGACAGGATTCTCAAAAGTAAGTCCGAATACCTCTCTGCGTAACTTCTCATCTTTGGTAGCATAGAGGGCTCTGACAAGTGGTTTAACTAAAGGAATAGCAAAAAAGAATTTGATAAGGGCAACCACCAGGTGATGGACGGTTTCAGGATTCAGCAAGAACAGCAGCGGACGGATAATCCCTTTATACATGTAGAAAATTTTGGCAAATATACGGAAAATCCACCGTCAACTAATCGATAAGCTTCCGGTCATGCCGCAGGATGCTGAGAATGCGTCCATCATTCCTTCGATCAGGAATACGCATATCTTCCATCAGCCAGGGATAGCCTAACTCTGTCCTGAGTTCTCCGGCGTATTGGGCATGTATAGGATCAATGGTCAGCCAGGGGCAGATAGCTGAAGAGTATGAGGCCCAGAAATAGCCTGTATAAATATTTTCGCCATTGGCCACCACCACAAATGCCCTGGAATGTAGATTTGACTCCTGGCCTTCGAGGTTTTCCTGTGCAGTGCCGCTGATCTTAAATATGTGGTCTACTGAATCATAAGACAGTATATCCTTGTATTCAATGAGTGGAACCATTTCCCTAATAAGGCTGCTTTCTTCGGTTTCCCACAAAGGATCCTGGGTAGTCGCATCGGACAGCAGGAAAATATGTATCTCACTTTCAAGGGTGGCTTTTTTCTCGCATGAACAGGTAAGTGTAAAAAGGATGGCAAGTGTCGTTATTAGGGGACGCATGACAAGATCGTTTAATATAAGATGCAAGTAAGCAGATAATGGTTGCGGAACCCATTTAATAATGTATTTTTATTAACATGAAGCTATTGAAAACCTATATTGCCCTACTAAGAGGCATTAACGTTAGCGGTCAGAAGAAGATCCTCATGGCAGACCTGAAAGCCCACCTGGCAGAATTGGGATGGGAGGGTATCCACACTTATATCCAGAGTGGGAACATTATCTTTAAGAGCGATGAAACTGATACGGAAAAACTCGCTCTGAAAATCAAACAAAAATTGCATGACAAATATGGATTTGATGTCCCCTCCCTGGTTTTGGAACCCAGGGAATTGGTCCACATTATCAACAACAATCCATTTACCCGGGATCCGAGAACTGTAACAGACAGGCTCGCTGTTACATTTTTGTTTGAAACGCCTCAGGCTGGCCTGGTAAAAAAGATGATGGATCCGGAACAGACAAATGAACACTTTATCTTTGATAAAAAAATAATATTCCTTTATTATCCTGATGGTTTTGGCCGGGCGGTTATGGGTAACAATGCTTTTGAAAAAGCATTAAAGGTAGAAGCCACAACAAGGAACTGGAAGACAGTCAATAAGTTATATGAAATAACGTCTGATGTTTAAAGCAACATGATTATAGATTTTGTCTCATATAATCTTCAAAAAAGATTGTTCTCAAGCCTGAGAGCAGCTCATCAGCATTGTCCTTAGAAAAAACCATCGGAGGTTTTATTTTCAGCACATTATTATCCTTGCCGTCTGTACTCATTAATATGCCCAGATCCTTCATCCTGTTTACCAGGTATGCTGACATTTCAGTAAGTGGATTTTTATTTTGATCACACAATTCTACTCCTAGAAACAATCCTTGACCTCGAATATCTCCGATGATGGGAAAATCCCCACGCATTTTATCAAGTTCTGATTTCAGATAACCTCCAACCATCAAAGCATTTTCCTGCAGTTTTTCTTTCTTTATTACACTTAAAACCTCACTGCCAATGGCGCATGAAACCGGGTTGCCACCAAACGTATTGAAGAATTCCATACCATTGGCAAAGGCATCTGCTACTTTTTGAGTGCAAACCACGGCTGCCAAAGGGTGTCCATTACCAATGGGTTTGCCAATGGTGACAATATCGGGGATGACATCATGGAGCTGAAAGCCCCAGAATTTACTTCCTACACGTCCGCATCCTGTCTGAACCTCGTCTGCGATGCATACGCCGCCTGCATTTCTTACTGATTCATAGGCAAGCTTCAGGTAATCATCAGGAAGCTCAATTTGTCCCCCGCAACTGATAATACTCTCGCAGATAAAACCGGCAACATTTCTTCCTTTGGCCTGAATACTGCGGATTTGTTCTTCAATGTGCCTGGCGTACAGGGGACCGGTATGATCTCCCTGGTACATACCCCTGTACCGGTCAGGAAGGGGAACAACATGTATATGTTCAGGAGCACCATGTCCTCCCTTGCCATCAAATTTATAAGAGCTGATATCGATACAAGCTCCGGTACTCCCGTGATAACCGACTTCAACTACAATCATATCTTTTTGCCGGGTCAGTGTGCGGGCCATGCGCAGTGCCAGTTCATTGGCTTCACTCCCTGAATTTACAACATGAACAACAGATAATTCCTCAGGGAAGGTGCTAAGCAATTCCCTGGTGAAATCGGTGATACCTGGATGCAAATAACGGGTATTGGTATTTAATACAGCCATTTGTTGCTGTCCAGCCTTCACTACTTCCGGATGTTCGTGGCCAACATGGGCAACATTGTTGACCGTATCCAGGTATCTCCTGC
>CAZXOJ010000449.1:0-3303 GCA_964642325.1 uncultured Bacteroides sp.
GGGGGATAATAATCTTGAGCTATCACAGAGAGACCTGAGGCAAGGAACCAGGCCAGGAGGATGCCTGGAATTATAAATGCAAATAATCTTTTCATTTGAATCTTATATCTATTGCCAATCCGTGGTATTACCACTGTCCGGCAGCTCTTGCGGTCCAGATTTCTGCATTATTTTATTCTCCGCTATAGCAAGTTTTCGGTAGCCCAGGTTAACTGCAAGATAAAAAGCCGGCATCCGTAAATTCCCCAGGATCCTTTTCGCGATACTGAAAATTTTACTGAAGTCACTCTTGGCTTTGATTTTACCAATCTGTAGTTCCAGTGGTGTCATATTCTTAGGCTGGAACACCACGGTATGGTGATCGTAGTATTCCCATTTTTCATGCAAAAGCCTCCCAGTCTCTTTAAAATTCTCAAATACCCGGGTACCGGGATAGGGAGTTAATGCATTAATGGATGCCAGGCTAATACGATTTTTTATTAAGAATTTTATTGTTTCTCCGAATGTCTCATGTGTATCTTCGTCAAAGCCGAAAATCACTGAGGCCTGAATTAAAATACCCATTTTTAAAATTTTCTTGATACTTTGCTGGGTGTCTTCAAGGCTTTTCAGTTTTTTGTATTTATGAGTATTGGTTTCCAGCACGCTCTCCAGCCCGATAAACAATCCCTTACAGCCGCTTTTTTTCGCAAGTTCCATAATATCAATATTCCGTGCAAATGAAATGGAAGATTGACCTACCCACCTTATCTTCAACGGAATAAGTGCAGTAAAAAGTTCTCTGGCATACTTCTGGTTACCGATAATATTGTCATCAAGAAAAATAAAATTCCGGGCCCCGGATTCCTTAATATCCCTCACTATATGCTTGACGGGTATCAGCGTTATTTTTTTACCAAAAATATTCGTTACACAACAGAAATCACAATTATACGGACATCCCCGTGATGTTTGCAGGGGTACCAGGTTATACATCCGTTTTTTAGACAGGGTTGAAAAATCTTTGGGTATATACCGGTCCAGATCCGGATTGGGTTCGTGATATCTCTCCTGAAGGTTACCGCTTTCAATATCTTCCAGAATTTTTTCCCAAACACCTTCAGCCTCTCCGATCACCACAGCATCGGCATGTTCAAGTGCCTCATCAGGCAAAAGCGAAGGATGGATCCCTCCCATCACTACTATTTTTCCTTTTTCCCTGAATGTATCGGCTATGCGATATCCCCTGTATGCATTCGAGGTCAAACAACTGATGGCAACAACGTCGCACTCTTCATCAAGGTCCAATTCCATGTACTCCTCCTCAACAAGTTTCACCTCATGCTTTTTCGGAGTAAGGCCTTGAAGTATAAACAATGCCAATTGTGGTATCAAAATTCCTTTGTTGGTAAATTTGTGAGCGTCCCTGACCGGTGAAACTAGTAAGATTTTCATGGAATTTTTTATTGATAAAGAGCTGGCCTGCTAACCTGCTCCTGTTCCGGATAGTCTGGTTCGGCTCACTTGTAGGAAAGAGGGTTATCATAACCCAGGATCAGGATAAAGATATGCGATTAAAATTATTTACCAAAATTCCACGATTCAGAATATTATATCCGATACCGTTTTTGTTGGGGGAATATCTTTAAAATTGATATATTACACCTAATCCTAAACAATTAATAAAGATGAGTAATTCTAAGAGGTTTCGCTTTCAACTTGCCAGGATTGGTATACTGCTGTTTGCCATGGTTCTCATTCCGGGAATGGGATTTGCCCAACTTGAGAACAAGGAACTTGCCAGGGAAATCCTGGCCGATAAGGATCTTGAGGAGGTTTATGAAAAAGGCCGGGAAATCCTCGGAACAGGATTCAATGCGGGTACCGTCTACGCGGAGGTCTGGATACGGGACTTTAATACTTTTATAGTGCATTCACTGTTGGTGACACCCAGGGAGGATGTCCGGGAATCACTGCTCAGGTTTTTCTTTTTCCAGGGATTTGATGGCAATATGATAGATGGCTACATGGAAATTCCGGAGGATGAAGAGATGGATTATTATTACCGCACAGTCAGACAGGATATGCCTGGCTATGCATTTCACAAGAATACCGTTGAAACCGACCATGAAACTTCCCTCATACAGGCTGTATACAAGTATATAGAAACAACGGGGGACAACACCTTCCTCCAGGAGGAAGTCAATGGAATGACTGTACTGGAAAGGCTGGAAATGATGCTGGCATGGTTGATGAATAACCGGTACAGCGAGGAATTTGGACTGATATGGGGAGCCACCACGGCAGACTGGGGAGATGTGCAACCCAACCATCCCTGGGGAGTAAAATTTGATGAATCTACTGTCCCGGCTGTTGATATTTATGATAATGCGATGTTTCTGATTGCCCTCGATAATTTCCTGGATCTTCACCATAATCCTGAGATCATCGCACAATGGAAGGAAACCTATGACAAGGTCAGGACAAGCATTAGGAAGCATTTGTGGGATAAAGAAAATCAGAAATTCATCCCCCACTTATATTTCACATGTAAGCAGTTTGAAGACATTGATGAGAACCAGATCTATTATCACGGTGGAACAGCTGTGGCGATACAGGCGGGACTCCTGGAAAGCGATGAGATCCTTGCTTCGATAAATAAAATGAGGGAGAATGTAAAAGCTGCCGGGGCTAAGAGTATTGGTCTGACAATATACCCAACCTACCCGGAGGGTGCTTTTTTGAACCCGGGGATGGGGCCCTATCAATATCAGAACGGGGGGGACTGGACCTGGTTCGGGGCCAGGATGATCACGGCCCTTGTCCAGCATGGGTATGCCCAGGAAGCATATGAGGACCTGCAACCCATGATCAGCAGGGTGATCGAGAATGATGGTTTTTATGAATGGTACACCATTGAAGGGGAACCAAAGGGAGCAGGTGTCTTCAGGGGATCTGCAGGTGTGTTAATGGAGGCCATCGATGCACTCAGGGCATGGGCGCAGGAAAATCAATAATTTGCATAATTATCAATATAAGAATCACCATGAAAAAGACCATCATTGCTTTCCTGATCTGCATTATTGTTACTCCTTTGATAACTACCCATTGCCAGGTATCTGAAAAACCCAACGTAGTCATCATACTGGCCGACGACATGGGCTATGGGGATGTATCTTTTTGCAATCCAACCGCCAGGACCCATACACCGAATATCGATGAACTTGCCAGACAGGGCATTAGTTTTACCGATGCACATACGGCCGGATCCGTCTGTATCCCGTCCAGGTACGGCCTGCTGACCGGGAGGTATTTCTTCCGGGT
>CAZXOJ010000450.1:0-3288 GCA_964642325.1 uncultured Bacteroides sp.
CTGAATCAGACAGGGGATCTGTGGCATCATCATCTGTTGCTGTGAAGGTAATTGTCTCACTGCCATTCCAGTTCACACTGGGTACGTAAATGGTAGCCACCTGCCCCACAATACCAACGGTAAGATCAACGTCGCCAGCATAGGTCCAGGAAATATCCTCATCCGCTGTCTCAGCATCAGTAACATAATCATCCAGATTGATGGTGCTGAAAGTACTGCCCTCGGCTATACTTTCAGCCGGTATATCTTCCACAACTGGTGCCGTATTTGCTGAAGATACTGCGATGGTGTATGCGTAGTCAACATCTCCATTGATGCCTCCTCCACCTTCTTCAGAACGAACATATTCGACCAGGGCCTCATCCTGAGATATTGTAACCCGTACATGGCCTGCGTTTGGTAAATTTCCTCCACTTTGAACATAAGGACTGTCATCATACTGATCGAATCCATAACCAGTCATACTGGCCGAGGGAACTAACTGAAAGACCATACCATCAATCTCTTCATGGACGAACTGGTGATCGTGGCCGTGGAAGAAGGCGTTGACACCATTGTTAACCAATATTTGGTGAATCGGCTCACCATCTCCCCAACCTGGCCGGTTATGATCAAATCCCCATGTATCATTGTTATTATAACCTCCCCACTCGAAATATGGCACCCCCATTGCACCACCATGTACATAGCCACGCTCACTACCTGCTCCTGGTAAAGTTGCTTGCCCTCCAACCATATGATGAGAGAAAACAAACTTGAATCTGGCATCACTGTTTTCAAGGGTTACTTTTAACCATTCATATTGTTCATACCCCAGGCTCCAATGCCACTGGTCTCCATCGTGTAGCTCATCATCCTCTTCCCCTGAACCTGGAAAGGCTGAATATGGCCTGGTTGATTCATAAGTGCTGTACTGAAAAGGATCCAGTACAATGAACAGCACACCGCCCCATTCCCAGGCATAATAGTCCTCACGAAACTCATCTCCACCAATACCTGTTAGGTGATCAGTGTTACCAGAATAAAATCCGTTCGGAACAGGATTGGGGAAGTACTGTTTCCGGGCAATTAAATTCGCAATACCTCTACTGAAAGGAGTATCATCAAGATTCCAGCCCTCTTCGTTCTCCTGATTGCCTGTCACCAGGAATACAGGAGATGAATGGCTGAAATTCCCAAAGTAAGGACGCTGATCCAGGTAGAGATCATTTACTTCTGATTGATCATCTGCAAGCGAGGTGACAAATGCATCACCAAGATCAAGATGGAAGTCAGCCTGGTCCGCAGCAACATTTAATGTTGTTTGTTCATACCTTCCAGGTGTGCTTCCGGATACAGTCTCACCCAGGTGCGAATCCGAAGTCATGGTGAAGGTAAAAGTTTCTCCCTCAGCCCTCTGGGTATGAAAAGTATACTCGTTTCCAGTTGCCCAGGTAGAACCGCCATCGTCATTGTAGCGCATTCTGTAGTAATAACGTGTATTGGCCGTGAGACCATCAATCAGCACTGTGATGGGTTCATCAGCCACAGCTGATGCAATGGCTGTCTGATCGGGATAGGTGCCCGATACAGTTCCAAATTCAAAGTAGACCCAGTATGCCGTATTCGCTGTGACATTAACTGTTACAGAATTATCGGTTGGCCGACCCAAAAGTTCTGATCCAGTAAAGCTCTGAGCGATTAGCACTTCAGATAGCTGGAAACCTACCAAAAGTGCTATAACAAGAATACCAGTTTTTGTCATTTATATTCGTATTTATTTATCGTTAAACTTCAATAGAAATTGAGATAAGCAATTATCGTTTCACAATTCTGATGATCTTACAGGATGAATAGTCTCCGTTATGCATATGCAGGAAGTAATATGATTGAATGCTAACGTGAATACATTGACATTCGGTAAAGGAAAAAGCACAATCCTGGCAATGTAAAAAATGGTAAAACTAATAATTTTATATCCCCCAATAGTACTAATTCACATATAAGTACTAAAATAAAAATACAAGTATTACATAGATTCATCTGAATAGTGGATGAATGTATTATTTTCGATGATTAGCATAAGATTTCTCATCATCTAAACCGTTCATAATCTTTTATTCATTACGGAGGCTCTCAGCTGGTTGCAGGCTGGAGGCACGATAGGTATGATAGAGCATGGGGGGACTGCTCAAATAAACAGTGAATCCGGGAAAGGCACAAGTATAAGTATGATTTTACCTGGGAAGAAATGATAGTCCTGCTATTACGCTGGCACCATTAGTTTGATTCCGGATCCTTTATGTAACGAACGGCAGATCCACCATGATACATGGTCCCAAGCCGTACGACAGGGCCGGAGGTATGGGTTATCACCCGGATTATCGGTTTTGCTTCCCTGTCTTTAGTGGCTGTCCAGAAGTGAGATTCCCAATTTTTATGTCCATCTTTCCCCACACGATTATTGTGATAACCTCCATACAGGGCATCAAATCCAGGGCCTCCGTCTCTTCCTAATAAAAATCCTGTAAATACACCCCGCTCACCGAAATTATCAACCTCCTCTGTCCTGATCCCAAGGTAGGTTTCCAGCTGCATCCATTCAGCATCAGTAGGCAGATGCCAGCCCGGGGGACTATTCTCAAGGGCAGCATCCAGCGTATATAACCTGCCGTATATTGAACAGTTAGAATCAATATCCCTGTAACAATGGCTTCTCCCGGTAATGATCAGATTAAAATTTTCCGCCATCCACCATTGACTCCCTATCTTAACTGTCCTGTAAACCTGGCCGTCCCGGCTGTCAGTGAGCGTGGAAAATTCTCCCTGGGAACGGATTTCAAAAGGTTCAGTATACGCAGGTGCAGATTGTGGATTTTCTGAATTTGACACCCTGAGGGAGTAGGCTGTACCATCAGGAATCTCCTTAGGGATATCCCAGTTGTAAAAACCCGTATTTGGCAGTTCCTCACATATCTGCCAGGATATGCCGGAATCATTGTTCAGTACAATGTCAAGCGATGTCCAGGAAGGGGCGTTCCAGCTTATCCTGCAAGTTTTGCTTCGATAAATAATCTCACGACCGAAGGGATGGTAGATCAAACCATCCTCTGGCCTGGGGTTCTCCTGATCAGAGCATGAAATGAACATACCAAACAGCAAGAGAAAGAAAACAAAAAGCTTGAATTTGGTTCTCATACTTTTTACTTGTAACAATACAAGATAATGAAGAAATCGTACAGTTTACCTCTGCCCGTAATAAAATAAACCATCTTCGGCTCCAAGCAGCAGGTCCGGGACGCCATTCTC
>CAZXOJ010000451.1:0-3279 GCA_964642325.1 uncultured Bacteroides sp.
GTGGCCATGAGAGACACAAATGGCGATGGAAGGGCGGATGTCAAGGTAAGATTCGGAGGCATCCCATCAGCAAGTAAAAATTATGGGAATGCCATGACCATACATAAGGGGTACCTGTACTATAGTTCGGCCCTGGTCCTGTATCGTCAGAAGCTTACTCCCAATTCACTGATTCCAGCCACTTTACCTGAAGAAGTGTTGATCGATGATCACCCGCATGGTGTACACTGGCACATAACAAAACCAGTTACATTTGATGACAATGGATATATGTATGTACCGTTCGGTGCTCCGTCAAATGCGTGTCAGCCTTTGCATGCAACACCAAACGGGGCACCCGGTGGCCTTGGGTTGGATCCCTGTCCTGAATTGGAACATCATGGAGGTATTTGGAGATTTGATGCTGAAAAGGTCGGTTTAAGGCAGGAAGATGGATGCAAAATTGCCACCGGAATCAGGAGTGTCGTAGGCATGGATTGGCACCCGGTAGACGGGCATCTGTACATTATGATGCACGGAAGAGATAATTTACATAGCCTCTTCCCTGATCGTTTCAGTGCATGGCAAAATGCGATGTTACCTGCAGAAGAGCTTATTCGTATTACTGAAAATGGCAACTATGGATGGCCTTACTGTTATTACGACCAGATAAAAGAGAAAATGATACTGGCTCCTGAATACGGAGGAGATGGAATCCTAACAGGCAGGTGCGATAGTATGGATCTTCCTGAATTTGGATTTCCGGGACATTGGGCTCCAAATGATATTCTATTTTATCGGGGCGATCAGTTCCCAGAGCGATACAAGTATGGAGCATTCATAGCTTTTCATGGCTCAACCAACAGGACTCCATATCCTCAGGCTGGTTATTTTGTAGCCTTCTTGCCTTTTGCAAATGGCCGAGCCACGGGAGAATGGGAAATATTTGCAGATGGCTTTGCAGGTGTATACCCCATCATCAATACCAGCGATGCCTTATATAGACCCGTAGGTTTAGCAGAAGGACCGGACGGTACATTATACATCACAGAATCAAACTACGGAAAGGTATGGCGCGTGATGTACAGTAAAAACCGCAACCACTTCAAGGCAAACCAGCTGGCCTCAATGGAGGAGAGAAAAACCTTACCTCACATCAGAACACCTGATGTCAACGAAGACAATTTGAAGAAGGGCATGAGCCAGAGCGAACAACTGTATAGCACATACTGCAGCACCTGCCATCAGCAAGATGGTAAGGGAGCAGCAGGTAATATTCCGCCTTTAGCTGCATCCGAATGGGTTCTTGGTAATAAAGAACCATTGATTGATATTGTACTCCACGGCATGAATGATGCCATTGAGGTGAACGGTGAGTCTTACATCGGTCTGATGCCAGCCTACAGTTTTCTAAGTGATGAAGAATTGGCAATAGTTTTGACTTATATCCGTCAACACTTCGGCAATCATGCCAGTCAGGTAAGTGAGCAAGATGTTCAATCCAGCAGATGATCGATCTCATAAAAATTTTAGACGGATGAAAAAGTATCAAATATTTATCATTTTTTCAGTGACAGTACATTTTTTTATGTATGCCTCCTTTGCCTTGGGCCAGGGCCAGCAGCTTAAGATGGGTAATTGGACAGTAACAGCTGACTTGGAGAAATCGGCACTCACCATTGAATATGAGCATCTTGGTCCAGTTTTAAACAATGCTCAACTGCTATTGAAACAAGGAGATGGCTGGAAGAAATTGTCGGATTGGCAGGTCACAGTCGAAGATCAACGTTTGCTGATCCATACAGAAGATCCAGCAACAGACTGGACGATTGATGTACATAACCGGGTCCTGGGTATGACCACATCCGTAAGTGAGGGACTGCTCACTGCGGAAGCACCAGCAGATAAAAATCGCTTTCCTGCCCGCATGATAGACTACAGCGGAAGAGCAACGCCTGTGGCCTGGAATGGGACAAATGAAATCGAGTTTAGTTACGGGGGAAATCATACAAAAAATCCAAGCTTTTTACCTGCAGATAACCCTGAGGTGCTTTATCTCTCCCTGGGATTGGTATCCAGCCTAAATATGCACTGCCTCTTTGACCGCCACAACGATATAATGCTTAAGTATCATAAAGGGACTCAAATGATACGTGGTGAGAATGAAGAACAATTACAGGTATCCCTACCCATCAATACAGAAATGTTGACTGTGTATTCGGATTATTACACCAAACACCTGGGACTCCCGGTCTATACTCCAATGGAAGATACCCATTTCAATAAACCACCTGTTATGTGGAATAGCTGGACAAATTACTATTATATGGTAACAGAAAAAGAAGTTATCAAAAACGTAGACTGGATTGTAGAGAATTTTAATGATTACGGGCTTGAATATGTTGTGATTGACGACGGACCGGAACGCGGTAAGGATGGGGAGCATTATTGGATAAGCAACTGGAACGAGGAAACTTTTCCACTTGGTGGTAAAGGGCTGGCTAAGTATATCAAGTCAAAGGGATTGAGGCCCGGACTCTGGCTTGTCCCCAATACCTATGCACGTGCGCTGAATGATCATCCGGAATGGTATCTCCAGGATAATGACGGAAAGCATATTATGGTCTACAACACACCTTCGCTCGATTATACCAATCCTGAGGTGCTAGATTTTCTGGCAGAAATGTTTACAACCCTTAAGGATTGGGGATTTGAATACTATAAATTTGATGCTGAATTTGCATTGACAGAATACATACCTTATGTGGACAGGGACAAACTGTATGATAAGAATACCTCACAGATTGAAGCCTACAAGAACAGGCTTGAGGTGATCCGGAGAAGTGTTGGTGAGGAAACATTCTTAGAGGGTTGTCCCGGAGGTACACCTCTGCAGGGTATAGGATATTTCAATTCATATTTTAATGGTGATGATATCTATAATAGCTGGCTGGGCATGTACCCCTTCTTCCTGTCCCTCAATGCCAACCTGTTCCTTAATCACATTGCCTGTTACCTCATGCCGGGTGAAGGGATCTGCGTGAGTCCGAAAATGGATATCGAGCAGGCCAGATCAGTCTATAACCCTGAATTTATCCGGGTGGCTTCAACCCGTGAGACCGATATTTCAAGCGTAGGCACCACGATGAGTGAGGCCAGGACCATAGTTACCTATGCCGCCTTGAGTGGTACACCCTATAGTTTTGCAGACAGGCTTCCTGACCTACCTGATGAACGGATTAATTTGTTAAAAATGTCTCTCCCCACCATGCCCATTGTCCCCATGGATCTGTTCAGCCG
>CAZXOJ010000452.1:0-3269 GCA_964642325.1 uncultured Bacteroides sp.
TCAGCATAATCGAAATCGACCCAGTTTGTGTTCAGTATATAAGAATTCTCGAATGGTTGTCCCTCGATAGAATAAGAGTTTGAATTATTCGGGTTTCCCATCAACATGGTTGAATTTGTAGAGGCCTCCACCCCTGGGATTTTTGCGATTTCCTGCTTGAATGTCTGTATATGTTCTCTCCCCACCGCCCCAGCACGTTGGATGATGACCACCTGCTCTGTTTCATATCCGAGGTCCTTATTCAGCAGGTATTTGACCTGACGGGTTACCACCATGGTAGAAATCACTATCCCTATGGAGATGGAAAACTGTAACACCACCAGTATGCTCCTCAGCCAGCCGGTTTTCATGCCTGTGGCAAGTTTTCCTGACAATACGGCAAGAGGCCTGAAACTTGAGAGGTAGAAGGCCGGGTAACTGCCGGAGAGGACACCGACAAAAATAACCAGGAATAGCAGGGATGGAATGATCAGGGGGTTCTCGAAATACTTAACCCTGAGATCAAGATTTACCATGTTGCTGAAAGCCGGAAGCAGCAGTTCCAGGATCACTACGCCCAGGATCAGGGCGACCAGTGAGAGAAATATTGACTCCATCAGGAATTGTCCCACGAGTAAGTTCTTTGATGAGCCTAATACTTTCCGCAGTCCGACTTCGCGAGACCTGTTGGCAGACCTGGCAGTGGACAGGTTCATGAAATTGATACAGGCGATGACCAGGATGAAAACAGCAATCAATGAAAAAATATATATATACTTCTTTTCATGAGGGGGTTTCATGCTTTGTTGTATCTCTGGATTAAGATGGATATCAGAGATAGGCTGCAAATACATCCCGTATGAATTGCCTACCTCCAGGAACTGGTCTACCTGTACACCCAGGAATTGCTCTATTTCCGGACCAACATACTTCAGCATAACCGGCTGGAGCTTTTCTTCCAGGAGCTGGCTACTGACTCCCTCCTCGAGCAGGAAGTATGTGCTCAGGTTATGGCTCAGCCAGAAAGTGCTGTTTGCCTTGTCCAGGCTATGGAAAGAGGCAATAAAGTTAAACATGATATGGCTGTTCTCAGGAGGATCCTCTACGATCCCGGTAATACGGTACTCTGTTGTATCCGAAGTCATATTTATGGATTTCCCAACCGGGTCCTCATCCCCGAAATATTTACTGGCCATTTTCTCGGTAAGTACAATTGTATTTGGTTCTGTCAGAACCTGCTCAGGCTGGCCGCTGATCAAACGGAAATCGAATATCTTGAAGAAGCTGGAATCGGCCCAAAGCAGGTCATCCTCAACAAAAGATTTTTCACCGTATCTGAAAAGCATATCATTCCAGGACTCCAGTCTGACTGCCTCTGTAATTTCTGGAAACTCATCATTAAAAGCAGAAGCCGTGGGAACAGCTGAATAGGCCATATTCATCTCTGTTTCTCCCAGCTTTCCTTTTATGCACAGCCTGAAAATCTGGTCCTTCTTGTCATGGAACTGATCATAACTCAGTTCATGCATGATAAAAACCAAAATCAGCAGGCTGCATGCCAAACCTATGGCCAGGCCAAGAATATTGATCAGGGAATAGATCTTTTGCCGAACTATGTTTCGTATGGCAACTTTGAGAAAATTCTTAAACATTGGTTGGGGGATTTGATATCCTTATTCATATTGCAGGGCTTCCACAGGATTAGCACTGGCTGACCGTATGGCTTGAAAACTGACTGTGGCAAACGCAATTACCAGAGCGAGGATAGCGGCCAGGAAGAAAAACCAGGCTTCAATATTTATATGATGGGCAAATTTCCCGAGCCAAAGCTTCATGCCAGCATAAGCAATAGGGAAGGCAATCAGGTTTGCCCATATTACCCATTTGGTGAACTGGGCAGATAACATCACGGTAATTTTCGGCATAGAGGCACCCATTGCCTTTCTGATCCCTATCTCTCTGGTTTTCTGTTCAGCGGTATGAGATGCCATACCAATCAATCCCAGAATGGCAATAAAGATGGCAAGGAAGGAAAAGATGGCAAAAATATTGGCCGTGGTTTCTTCTTCATTATATAAGGCATCAAGGTCCTTGTTCAGAATGTAATAATCAAAAGGTTCATCCTGGACAAATTTCCTCCATACCTTCTCAATATACGCCAGTGATCCCTGCATTTTATCACCTGAGATCCTAAGCGATAAATACTGGGCATGGGATTTATCAGGCAGCAGGGTGAAGGCGAGTGGTTTTATCTCATTATGAAGTGATTCGAAATGGGAATCTTTTACAACCCCCATGATGGTGTAATCCATTTCCTCTCCCCACATGCTATAGCCAGACAGATGAATTCCAACAGGATTTTCAAAACCAATCTCGCTTGCTGCTGATTCATTGATCATCATTGAACCATAGCATTCCTCATCTTTTGACTGGTAAAAATCCCCCTCCAGCAAATGCATTTGCATTGTCCTCATAAAATCATAATCTGCCATTATCGGCCTTAAATATACCAGCTGTTCAACATCTAGCGTATCAATATAGAAAGGAAATGGTTCAAGTGGAGTTCCCGGCAGGGCAGTAGAAATAGATGCTGCATTAATATCAGGATGTTTGAGTAGTATTTCCTTAAAGGTATCCCGTTGATTTTGTATGGCGTATGCCCGTTGTATGACTAGGAGATTCTGCTGATTAAATCCCAGGTTTGAATTTCTGAAGAACATGACCTGCTGATATATGATCATGCTTGAAATGAAGAGGATAATAGAGATGGAGAACTGTGACAATACCAGGAATCCCCTGAGGCGGGTGCTCCGCATACCCTTAAAACTCCTTCCCTTGAGGATATGGACTACTTTAAAGGACGACAGATAGAATGCAGGATAGCTCCCTGAGAAGATACCGATTAGAAAAGCCCCTAGAATAAACCCGGGTACCAGGTACCAATTGTCAAGGTAAAAAATATCCAGGTTCTTGTCCAGGTATAAATTCAATGGCCTGAGTAATAATTCCAGTACCACCAGGGACAGGAATAATGCCATAAAACTAAAGAGAACCGATTCGGACAGGAACTGTAGGATCATCTGTCGGGGACTGGCACCCATGACTTTTCTCAGAGCTACCTCTTTTGCCCTAGTAACTGATTTTGCCGTAGAAAGGTTCATAAAGTTGACGCAGGCAACGACCAGGATCAGCAGGGCAATGAAGATAAAGACGTAAATGTATACCTTGTCTGTTCCACTTTCAAACTCGCCTTCCTCCACTGAATTCAGGTGGATATCCGAAACTGGCTG
>CAZXOJ010000453.1:0-3243 GCA_964642325.1 uncultured Bacteroides sp.
GGCTCCGGCCAAGAAGGTCACCCCGGCGTGGATCTCCTTGCCCGAGGGAGCCCCGAATAGAGGCAGGACGTCGGTCCCGAAGGACAGCTCCCCACCTCCCGAAACCCTGAGAAATGGCATCATATTGATGTTTACCCCGGATTCTCTGTTTGGGGATATCAGGTTGGTTCTGACCGTATTGTGCCTGGATTTACCAGCCTTGAAAACGTAAATGCAAGGGGTTTCAGATCTTTCGTACGGGAATTTCTGCCGGATGGCGAATTGATGCCATTTGTTGATCTATCCATCACGACGGACCCGGTTTATGAAAAGAACCAGGAGTATTTGATCAATGATATAGATTTTCATCAGGGAATTAGTTTACAGAAAGTTATTAAAAGTGATGAGCAGGGACGGCTTAAAATAGATATTGACGGGGGACTTCATGAAATCGGGATCAACCTGTTGGAGGATACGCCAAATATCTGTATCGCTTCCTGGGAGATTGAAAATATGGGATGGGCCAGCCCGGAGAAGGAGGTAAAGGTTTCTGTAAAATTATTGAATAAGGGGGGCAGTCCGGCAGTAGGTGTGATGGCAAAATTGTTGCAAACGAGAAAGAGTGCCAGGGTAATTCAGAATGTTTCCAGATTTGGCAGTATTGCTGTTAATGAAACAATAGAGCCTGAGAAGGCATTTACTTTTTCTGTACAGGTGGATAGTATCGAGGTGGAAAGATTTAAATTGATCATTTCAGACCAGTATCTGCATGAATGGACTGCATTTATTGATATCCCGATAAAAACAGACCAGCCTGTGATCAGGGATTTTGAAATTGCCGATGGCAAAACATTTCAGATTGCAGAAGCAGGAGATGATACAGTCTCTGTTCTCCTGGGTACCGGAAACGGAGATGGCATAGCGAATCCAGGAGAGTCTATTGTAATTTTGACTGGGGACCCGGATCTTTATCGGCGGACATTCCTGTATACTTCAGATCCATTTGTAAATCCTGGTGGAATTAACACCAGGGTGTCTGACAGCTGGGGCAGTTATGACCATGTTGGAGGTTCGGCAAAATATTCAGTCCCCATAATATCATCTGACTGTCCCCAGGATCACCCCGTGGAATTTTTTGCCGAGTACTGGCTCCCGGACTATCCGGATCATATTATTAAACGGGGAAAAATAACTATAAGCGTATCAGGGGAAGACCATACTGCACCTATGGTGCGGTGGGTACAACTGCCTGGTAGTAATACACTGCAGGCAAGCATTCATGATGGGGGAAAGATCAAGTATGCCAAAGCCATCCTCAGGTCAACCGATGATCCTATGAAAGATGATCCCGGTCTTTTATTGGAGGTTGAATTAAATGATGATGGATTGGAGGGGGACAGGGTAGCGGGGGACCATGTATTCAGTATTAAGATCCCGGAGCAGAAATTCGGTTTGTATACACTTGAAATTGAAACAGCAGATATAAATGGGAATATAAGGATTGAGAAAGATCCTCGCATATATGTTATACATTAAAGAATCAAATTCTAATAAATAAATATTGTTATATGAAATCCGGAACAAATATGAAGCGTCGCAGTTTCCTGAAAAATACTGCCATCGGACTTGTCGGACTACCCTTGCTTTCAGGTACCTACCCGTTTATTGCACCAAGTGATAAAATTCGGGTAGCCCATATTGGTATGGGAAATATGGGGAGGGGACACTTAGACTGGTTCTCAGATTTTGCTGATGTTGAGACTGTTGCCCTTTGTGATGTAGATGAAGTCAGGTTGAGGGAGAAGCTTAAATTGCTGCAGGAGAAACATCCGGCAACAAAAACTGATACATATACTGATTTCAGGCATGTCCTTGACAGAAATGATATTGATGTAATTACCTGTGCAACGCCTGATCACTGGCATGCCCTGATTGCCATTATGGCGTTTCAGTCAGGCAAGGATGTATACGGTGAAAAGCCCCTGTCGTATTCTGTGCATGAAGGGCAGGTTATGAAAAGAGTATGGGAAGAAAATGAAGCTATTTTTCAATTGGGTACACAGATACATGCAACGGATAACTATCATCGTGTGGCCGAAATCATCCAATCCGGTTCCCTGGGTAAAATTCACACAGTACGTTTATGGAAAACCGGGGGTTCACCCGGACTTGGTTTCCCGGCTTCTGAGACTCCACCTGATACCCTTGATTGGGATATGTGGACAGGCCCTGCTCCCTACCAGGATTATACACCTGTACGATGTCATGGCTCATTTCGCCATTTCTTTGATTATTCCGGGGGTGTTTTCGGTGATTTCTGGTGTCACATTGCGGATATTGTATCCATGTCGCTTAATCCCAAGGGATTATATAGCATTGACACCCGTGGAGAGAGACCCTGGGATGGAATTTCTGACACACCCCGATGGATAGAGGCAGATTTTAAGTTTAAAGATCTGGACCTGTACTGGACTACTACTCCGCCGCCGGTTCCGGGAGCAGAGAAAATGAATATCGGTGCGCACTTTGAAGGAACAGAAGGCACATTAACATGCGATTACTATACAAAAAAAATACGCATAGGAAATGAAACGCTGGATGACATTGCAGAGATACCTAAATCCATTCCCCGGTCCCCGGGTCATCAACGCAACTTCCTGGATGCTGTCAAATCGCGAAATCAGCCTGAGAGTAATCTTGCATATGCCAGGGAAATGGCTCTCCCCATGTATCTGGCCCTGATATCATTCCGGCTTAAAAGGAAATTAAAGTGGAATAGCCTTACAGAGCAATTTGAAGGAGATCCCGCTGCCAATTACTTATTGTCAAGGGCATACAGGACCCCATGGTCGCTTCCTGGATAAATTAACAATGGATAAAAATGTTGAAAATGAGAAACACTGTTCTATTCGGTTTATTAGCAATGCTTCTGTTATCTTCCTGTATGCCGCAGGAAGGTGACGGTTTAACCCCCTTGTTTGATGGCAGGGATTTGAATGCCTGGAACCTTGGTCCGGAAGGTGGTTTTGAAATAATCAAAGGTGAATTATATACCGGAAGTGAAGAGGGAAATGATCTGTTCACAAAAAAATGGTATTGCAATTATGTGCTTAGCCTGGAATATATGCTATCGGATGTTGGCAACAGCGGGGTTCTCATACGCTGCGATCCTGAGGTTGCCTGGAAAACCGGGGTAGAGGTGCAGTTATTGGCACCATGGACTCCATATAGAGATGACCTTCATTGTACAGGCTCATTATACGG
>CAZXOJ010000454.1:0-3219 GCA_964642325.1 uncultured Bacteroides sp.
ACTCGCATTCCAGTTTTTGGGTTCCCTGTATTTTCTTGCCCCTGACATCAGCAAAACCAAAATTCCCCTCCTCAAGATTTAAAACTGCAATGTCGGCTACCGCCCCTACACTTAAATGACCTAGCTCCTCATGATTTATGTATTTCGCAGGATACCAGGTCGAGGTTTCTATCACTTCATTTAAGGACATTCCCATATTCAATAATTTGGACATTACATTCAGCATGGTTTTCATGCCAGCATTCATGCTGCCAGTGTGAAGATCCGTGCTGATAGAATTTGGCAGGAAGCCCTGTTCCATTGCCGGTATGGCCTGGTCAAACACAAAGCTTCCCCCACCATGCCCAACATCAAACACAATTCCCTTCTTCTGTGCTTCCCATACATAGGGCCTGACTTTGCCGTTTTCATCTACAATGGCCGTCCTGCCACCAACATTGGCAAAACAATGCGTAAAAATATCTCCGGGCCTCAATTCATCCATGAATAATCTTTCAAGGGACAAATGTGGCTTATGCCCACCAAAATCAATCATCACCGGCATATCTGCCAATTCCCCGGCTTCCACAGTCCGCAACAAGGGATCCCATTCCGGACCGCTATAATGTGCGAGCTTTATCCCAACAATGACATCAGCATATTGCTTGGCCACCAGTGCAGTAAGTTTTGGATCCATATCCCCCAGGTTTTGCTCGATAGCCCCACCTTTCATTCCAGGTCCTACAATATTCAAAAAAGCAAACACCCTTGTCCTGGAATTATCTATAGTTTGTTCCTTAAAATCCTTGAAATTCCTCCAACCTGCACTACCTGCATCGACTACCGTTGTTACCCCCGTCCTGAATGTGAATCCATCGGGAGGCAGGCTCGCATAGCTGTTACTGATATAGGCGCCATCCTCTGTCCCCCAGAACAGATGGGCATGCATATCGATTATTCCGGGGGTAATATACAATCCTGTAGCATCTATGGTGGTTTTTGCACTGCTTTCTGGTATCTTGTCTGATACTTTGGCAATTTTACCTTCGGCAACAGCCACATCCATTTTCTGATCGATGTCATTCTTGGGATCAATCAGGTGAGCGTTTTTAATCAATAGATCATATTCCTGGGCAAAAAGGATGTTCCCTTTATTCAGGAAAACAACAAGAGTGAGAATTGTTAAAATAAAAAAATAGTTTTTTCTAAGCATGGGTTTTATCATTTATTGTGTTTGTATGTAATATTCCATCAACTGAGACATACCAGGTAAAGATCCCTTCTTTTGTGGATATCTTATCATTATTCCTATGGTCCCACTCGAGCAAGGATCGTGACGAAATGGTGGATTGTGATTTAAAATGTTTGACCACATTGCCGTCCAGGTCTTCAATCCTTGATTCTATGGTATGTTTTCTTTTCGAATTATCGTGAAATACCTGAAGCTGATACCTGTCAGCTGTCCTCCTCACCTCGCTAATCCGTGACTGGCTTTTTTGAAGTGCTGGTATATCACTTTGTTCCGGTTCGGAAGATAAATCATATTGTCGCAAATCATCCATGGACATACTTCCCAATCCATGGTTTTCAGAAGCAATGGGTAAGAAAGAAGCATTTTTATGTCCACCCTCGTTTTTGCCATCAGCTGTTGTCATAATCGAAAGCCCTTTATCCTCACGTGCCTGGTTGATCATGTTTAGCAAATAAGTATCGATAGCTACAGGATCTTTACTCATCGCAATGGTATTGGCCTGAAATACTTTTCCAAAAAGAGGTCCCCCTTCATAAACGCCAGTAAGGGCATCAAGAATATTCAGTATAAATGGCGCCTGCTTATCAACATTCTTGTAAAATACAGGTACACAAAGGCGGGTACCTGGATATGGGCTGTTTTCATCCGTCCATGCAGAACCATGGGTTCCCATTGGATTGTCTGCACTTCCATAATTATTTTTCATGACCCCTGTTATGCCCGCAGCCCTGTGGTCTTTGGCTATGGCATAATTGATCAGAAAATCGTTATTATATATGCCAGCAAAAATACGGTTGGGTGCACGATATTCTTTAGGATAATCCGGGGCTGCTATAAATTTAGGAGCATCAGACGGTAATTCCAAATCATTTCTCGAATCGATCCAGTGAATTCCGTATGTTCCCGGCTGGGTATCTTTCACTAATCCATCGCTATTCGCAGTTACCGGGCGATAACCCTGTACCACAGGAAAGTTTTTGCGATATCCAACTGTTCGGTTCCTTTCCACCAATGTGATATTCTCGATGGGAAATGTACCATCAAGCATCTGGCTTAGTCCGGAAACAATGGCATTGGTAACAGCAGTCTTCGGGCCAAAGGGGCAATATGTTTTTGCCCAATCATTCTCCTTGTCATTTCTCCAGTCACCATACGAAAAATTAAGTTTAATCCCGATACTGGTAGTTTTGTTAGGATGACCTGAAGGGAAGAGTGATTCCCAGGCCTTTCCTACACTTTCCTGCCCCGTCAGATTCATGACTGCCGTATCAACCATCCTGGCAACGCGGGCATTGATCATATCAAATGAAATGATCTTATCGTTGATAATTCCATCTGAATTAATGGTTGTCCCAGTTGTAAATTCCAGCGTTGTAGCCATCCTGTCCAGCACACTTACAATGGGAGAGGCATAATTCGATTCATATAACTGGGTACACCCATGATAAATTAGAGGTGCTGTTAAAACAGACCCTATCCCATACTTAATAAATTTCCTCCGTTTCATCCTTCTAAAATTTAATCGTTACGCTCTTTCTCACGTGAATTTATTTCTATGGTCCAGGGGATATTAAGAATGACTAAATTTATTTTATTTTAACCAGTAAAACAAAAACTCGGCCTCCTGAGACTAGAATATAGTTGATTTTAAGATTTACTTAACAATAATATCCAGCAATCTATCCCTCATTGCATCATAGGCATCTCCATGCTGGGGCCAGTAAACTTTGTCATCCATCTCAATTTCATCCATTGCCTTTACGACCAGTTCCCTCGCCAGCAATTTAGTTTTATCAGCTCCAATCTTTTTTTCTGCCAGCCAAAGCAATTCATAATCCTGCTGTCCCCGGCGAATATTTTTCAACCTGATGGATGGCATGATCCGGTTGATCCCCCGGTTTTCTTCAGCCTGATGCGGCATCCTTCCCGGATAAAACAATACACCATCCCCGTTACCCCATTCCAGGTGTCTGTTTATAAATGTAAGA
>CAZXOJ010000455.1:0-3217 GCA_964642325.1 uncultured Bacteroides sp.
CTGGATACCAGCCACCTGGATGTTAATGTTGAAGTAGTAATACCTATGCATTTGAGGGCAGAGGGACTCGAAATGGGTGAAACTTTTGATTTCGAAATGGGTGGTGATGAGGGTTTCAGCCGGGAAAATATCAAATCATTCATGTTCCAGCTGGAAACTGAAAACGGATTACCCCTGGAAGTAAGTACCCAGGTTTATTTTATGGATAGTGATGAAAATTATCTCGATTCACTGTTCAATGAACAGAATTGGAACATACTACCTTCTGGGGTTATTGATGATGACGGAAAGGTTATCATGACCACCTACAATAAGGTGGAAGTCCCTCTTACGGAAACCCAGATTGACAACGTTTTTATTTCCGAAAAGATAATGATCACGATACTCGTGGAAACCTCTGAACAGGGTACGCGGGATATAAAATTCTATTCAACCAACTCGCTTGGCTTTAAGCTTGGAGCAAGGGCCGAGGTAAGCGTTACTTCGGATGAGAACAATTAAGCTAAAACAAATCAGCATGCCTGAAAGAATCCGATTTATAACTGCATTGTGTTGCATGGCTGTCTTGGCCTGGACGGGGACGGGTGTATCTGCTCAATATGGCAATACCTATTATTACATGCACATGATTCCCCAGGCCAACCAGCTGAATCCCGCATTCCAGCCAAAGTGCCAGTCTTACTTCGGTTTTCCGGTGCTGTCCCCTGTACGTTTTGAGGTTGAGTCAAATTCCTTAAAGTACAGTGATATATTTACCTGGAACAGTACGACTGGAAAATTTATGACCTTTATGCATCCGGAAGGGGACAAACAAAAATTTCTGAATGCCCTGGAACCAGTGAATGTTGTCAGGGCAGGGCTCGCAACCACCATCGTCTCAGTGGGATGGAGAAATGATTTATTTTTTTTCTCAGTTGATTTCGGCCAGCGAGCTGACCAGGATTTATCATTTTCCCAGGACCTTGCTGAATTCATGATCAATGGGAACCTGAATCAGTCCCGGTTTAATTTCAGTGACCTGGCAAACAATATTAATTTTTATCATGAGCTAGCCATAGGCGTATCTTATAATTTTGACGATGAATTCCAGTTAGGGGCCAGGGCAAAGTTATTGCTTGGAATGGGCAATGTGACTGTCCGTCAGAGTGATATCAACATGAAGACCTCCATAGACGAATGGAACGTCAAATCAGCCATCATGGCAGATGCCTCACTTCCTTACATCGACCTGCCCATAGATGAGGATGGCTACCTGGATATTGACAGCCTTCAAAGCCTTGGGGAACTTGATCAGATGGACCTGATATTCGGTATTCCAACAGGACTCCGAGACTTGATCGCACCCAGCAATCTGGGGACTGTTTTCGGGGTTAAAAATCCTGGTTTTGCCCTGGATTTCGGATTCAATTACAGGCCGGTTGAAAGGGTCATTGTATCTGCCTCTGTGTTAGACCTGGGTTTTATCCGCTGGCGAAACTCGACCTATAATTTTAAGCAGGAAATGGATTATTCTTTTGAAGGGGTCGAATTTACGTTGGATGATGATTGGGATCCCGGGGAGGACTTGTTGGATTCGCTGTCAGAAGCAACGAAAATCAAGACCAGTCAAAATAAATATACCTCCTTTCTATCTTCCAGGGTTTACATTGGAGCTGCCTATGAGCTTAGCGAAAAGGTACGTTTCGGGGGTGTTTTCCGGACACGAATTCATAATTTTAAATTCTACAACCAGTTTACTATATCTGCTAATTATCAGCCTTTTAACATGCTTAGTGGCACCCTGAGTTATTCAATAATGGGAAATAATTATATGAACCTGGGACTCGGACTGTCCATTCGTGGTGGACCATTTAATATTTATTTTATTACTGATCAGGCGCCTTTAGCCTACTTTTGGCCACAGGAATTTTCCTCACTGAATTTCCGTTTCGGATTCAACCTGGTGTTCGGATGTGACCCAAGTGGTAGCAAAAAGGACCGTCCATTAATTGACTAATGTATATTTAAAAAAAAACCATTTACTTTGCGGAGATTACCCTTCATTTTGAAGCATGGCCATCATTCGCATTTTATTGATCATTGTAGTGGTCTATTACCTGATCAGGTTCCTGGATAAATATATCGTACCTGCCATCTTCGGCTCCCCAAAGAAAGAAAAGGCACCTCCTGGTAAAAAAGGGAAGGAATTCAGGAAATCTACCAGTCAGGGAGACGTAACCATCAAAGATTTAACGAAGCGAGATAAGGGGATCAATTCAAAGGAAGGTGATTACGTTGACTTCGAAGAAGTTGATTAGGCCAAACAAATCCGCAAACATAAAAAAGGATATCAAATCGGCACTTAATTTTGCGGCTATAACCGCAAAATATAGGTGCCTAACTTAATATCCTCCTTAAGTGATCAAGCCAATTATTTGGCCTGATCAATTTCATTCTTAATAATAACTGATTAGGTGAAGATGATCTGGCTACCTGGTTCTCCGCCTGCCATTTCATATAGTTCACCTACGGTAATGACATCAGATACGTTATCATCCAGGTCTTCCCTTTTCAGTTTGAACATATCGAAGGCCAGTTTGCAGGCATAGAGTTCGCCTCCGCCGGCTACGATCATCTCGATAAATTCATCAACCGGGGGAACGTCAAGTGCTTCCATCTGGCTTTTCATCATGGCAGATACGCCAGCTTCAACACCTGGAAGCATCCCTAGCAGAGTTGGAAAGGGGAGGCCACCCGGCATACGCATGGCAGGATTGCCTACGGTTGCGGTCTTGGATTTGTTCTGCCGTTTCTTTATGATGGCATCCAAGCCAAAGAAGGTAAAAAACAGCTTGGTTTCAATGCCTTCCATAACAGCTCCGTTGGCCATAACCAGTCCCGCGTAAATATCTTCAATGGTACCTTTGGCCACAATGATCATCACCTTCTTTAAAGGTGTTTCTTTTTTTACTTCAGCCATAATTTTATGGTTTACTTAATTAAACACAACTTGTTGGTTTGGGTATACCGGCAATGCGTGAAGATTTCTTCAGCGGTCCGGCTGGAAATAAAGTATACAATCCCTTGATGTCTGTTATGCCAGATTTTCCAACCTTACGGATGGTCAGCTGGGTTCCCTTTTCATTTTCTGTTCTGAGAAAATCGATTACTTCTAAGTGCTTGCCAGTCAGATCGATACCTTCTTCTTTTGCGATCTCAGCAGCGATGTCCTTGTTCC
>CAZXOJ010000456.1:0-3212 GCA_964642325.1 uncultured Bacteroides sp.
CATATCGGCAGCAGGAGGCTCCAGGGTTGTTCAGCGGTGAAAACATAATCCATACCATCACTCTCAGATGTAGCTATAAACCGGTAGTTAACAGCACCTTCTATAGGTTTGAAATCAAAAGAGGGAACGTTGATAAACCTGATGGCATATTTATTCCAGAATGGAGATTCATCAGGAATACCAGGCCTGATCGGAATCAATGACTCCTCGATGGACTGCCGGTAATATTCAATTTCAGCCGGACCCTGCGGTTTGCATTGATTCAATAATACTGCAATAACAAATAAGGCTGTCAGTATTAAGAAAAAACTTTTTCCAGGGACAAAGCTGAATGATTTATTCATTTTAACAGGATTGATAGTTCATTTGACTGTTTATGGTGTATCCTGAGAACACCACCTTTCGCCAACGCCGTCCATGTCCATTTGTCCCCGGATAGTTGATCTGATTCGGGTAGTTCCTCACCGGCTGCTAGGATTTTTACCGGTTTGGTGGTCAGGCGCAGTATCTCGATGGCTTCATTATCAAATGTTTTATAGGCAATTTTTTCCGGACTATATTCAATATTCGTGACCACTGATGATGATTCCAGTAATTTATTCTTGTGAGATGGAGCCAGCTCGGGCAGGGCGGCCATTGCCCTGAGGTAATGCCTTACATAATCCCCATAACCATCGGTCAGCCAGATATTATTCCTAATATACTGGTTCTTTCCGTCCCAGTCTACTGTATAGGTAGCCCAGTGCAGTGTTCTGATGGCATTGGTCCTGAAAGTTGTATCTCCTGAAAGAACCTCATATAACAGTTCCATGGAGGCCTGCCGTGAAGAGTGGCTGTTCCCTGGTACCCTGTAAACGGTCTGTTCATTTATCACGGTTACACCATACTGGCTATATTCCTTATTACCCAGTTCCTGGTAGGTCCAGTCGAAGATTCCCTTGACATCCTTTTTCCAATCGGGGAAAAGATCCCGGTTCAGCATAATGAACATGGCAAATGTTACTGCATTGATCTGGGTATCGCTCCATCCCGAGACATCTTCAAAGAAGGGTCCCCATTTATTTGTTTTCAACGGATATTCCCTCATCCACTTAAGGATGATGTCAAATGATTTTTGAAATAGCTCTGCATTGGTGACATCAAACCTTTGTATCTCCTGGAAGAGCATCAGGGTGCCTGTCCAGTTCGCCGTATACAAGGCCTTGGTCAGGGTTTCTTCAGTTCCGTTATTGCTGTAAATTACCCCGGATTCACCTGTTTCAGGATTTACCCTGAAGGGCAGGGGGGATTCATCATTATTGCCGGGAGAAGTCTTCTCTGCGAGTACCTTAGCGATCTTGACAGCGGCATCCAGGTACTTATGCTCTGCGGTGATTTTATAAAGGTTCACGAGCTCATATGCAAAACTCCCTGCTTTGTCTGGTTGAAGAATTCCCTTACCATTTATCATATCTCCATCATAAATGCCTGAATGGATATCGGTATTGTACGGATAAGGCAGATGGGGCCAATAGGATGAAGGGGAGGAGAGGGAGCGGTCAAGGTACTCATCCGCCATGTACTTCATATCCTCAATGATTGATTGGTCACCTGTATACTGGTAGAACAAAGCCCAGGAGGAAAGGGCCATGCTGATCTGGTCACCTCCCAATCCGCGCATGTCGTGATCCGGCTTCCATACCTGGTGATTCATATAATACTTCAGGCCGTTGGAGTCAATCTCCATATTCTTCCAGAAGTTCCATACAAGCGTAATGGCCGTATCGTATGACGTTCCGGGATCCGGGGAATACCATGGGAGGATGTTCCCGTTGATGTCAAGCCGTACAGGATGGTACTGTATGGTATCTGAGATGATGGTGTCCCATATGGCCTGGCCGGGTGTTTCTTTCTGAATGCAGGATCCGGTGAAAAGGAAGATCATGAGTGAGAGAAACAATAAGTTTTTCATTTGTTTCATGGTTTGTTGATTATTATTTTTTTACCTGTCCTCTGTGATTCGAGGGCTGCTGTCATGATTTGATGGCTCCACAGTGTCTCTTCCGGATGCCCTGCAGGAAAGGGGTGAGTACTTCCGTCGTTTTTTAACTCCCATAAGAAGGCTCCCAGCATTTGCAACATGGAATCACTGAAACCAAATTCAAAAATGCCTCCGGTAATGCTCTTCATAAAGGAATCCGGACCGATATCCGTCCTCGTCCAGCCCTGTTCCCTTCCCCTGGTCTCGAGCGTATAGAATGCCTTTGGCTCATGCGTGGAATACCTGGCCGATCTTTTTGTACCGTAAATTTCAATGAACCATGTATTGGTCTGTCCCGGTGCCATACGTTTGGTTTCATATTGTATGCTGAAAGGTTTTCCGTTCAGCGGATCAGTGGATTCAGTAATAAGCGTGGCATTGTCCCAGGTTTCACAGGGGACAAGACCCCCATCACCGGATGGGCGCTCTGTGGCTATGTTTTGCAGGCTGGCGAAAACAGAATCAGGATGCCATCCGAATCGCAAAGGGATGAAATGGATGTGGAATCCCAGGTCCCCCATACATCCGTATTCGCCATTGATATCAACCATCCTTTTCCAGTTGATCGGTTTCTCCAGGTCCATATCACTGGAATGATGAAATCCGCACCGGACTTCCATCAGTCTGCCGTATTTTTCTTCTCTCAGCCAGTCCACCATTCTTTTTGCACCCGGATAGTAGGCAAATTCCGAACTGCAGCGTACTATCAGGCCCGGGTTGTTACGAACTGATTCAAGAATCTTCTGGTTGGCTTCCAGGTCTATGCCGAAGGGTTTTTCACCAAGCAGGTGCTTGCCTGCCTTCAGGATATTTATGTAATATTCTTCATGGAGATTATGCGGTACGGCACAATAGATGGCATCTATCCTGTCATCTTCAAGTAGTTCTCTGTAATCACCGGTAATAATCTCAATATCAGGAAAGTTGCTGGTAAACCATTCCCTGTCTTTTTCATTGTTTTTATTGCATATCCCTTTGATAACCGGCATTGGACCATCATCCAACAAATGGCACCAGCGGGCTGCAGCACTGGCAAATTCCTTTCCCATAAGGCCTAGGCCAATGATTCCAAAATTTATTCTTTTCCTGGACATGGTTAAACTGGTTAATTGTACCCAAATTCTTTTTCAACCTCGGCTATGGATTCCTCTATCATGTCAAGTCCCATCCCTGCATATTTCTCATCCATGAT
>CAZXOJ010000457.1:0-3207 GCA_964642325.1 uncultured Bacteroides sp.
TCCCATAAATATAATTTAAGTTTTAAAGAAATACGCCGGATTGAATCAGGATTTCAGGTATTAATTTCGGTTAAAAACAATATGAACTACCCGATGATTACATCAATCTCGAAATGAAAAACGGTAGATGATCTGTTGCAAATAGGTATCCCCCGGGTTCAATTCTATCGACTGGAAATTCTCATGATTGGGGGCGTCAGGGAATGCCTGGGGTTCCAGACAGAAAGCTCCAAACTGGTCATAAGATATCCCTGATTTGCCTTCTTCACCAGTAAGAAAGTTACTCGTATAAAAATGCATACATGGTTGTGTAGTAAAAACCTCTAATACTCGTCCAGAGGATTTACTCCTCACAGTAGCAGCAAGATCAAGTGCTCCATCATTGCTATGATTCAACACGTAATTGAGATCGTATCCCTTGAACTTCTCAGATCGCATCTCCTCGAACCTTGAACCTATGCTCCGTTCTGTAGTAAAATCAACCGGCAGCTCTTTTACTTCTGCGATATCCCCAACAGGGATAAGATCATTGTCGGCAGGAGTATAACGATCTGCATTGATCTGAATCATATGTCCAAGAATGTTGCCGCTCCCCGCCCCGTTAAGATTGAAATAACTGTGGTGGGTAAAATTAGCAATGGTGGTCATATCAGTTGTCGCTTCAAATCTGATGGACAGGGAATTGTCTTCGCTCAGGCTATATTCAACGAAACATTTAAGGTTGCCTGGGTATCCCTCCTCCCCCTCCTTACTCAGGTATTCTAGTCTTACCCCTACTTCTTTGTCTCTACTGAATTCCTTCCCGGTCCACACTACCTTATTGAATCCTTTCACACCTCCATGCAGGTGGTTATTCCCAAAATCTGGTAATGTATTGGGTGCAAGATCGTAGGTTTCACTCCCCAAAGTAAATTGTGCCCCACCCATACGGTTCGCCACACGTCCAATGGTAGCACCAAAATAATATGAGTCTTTCATCCAGCCTTCCAGGTTATCATATCCCAAAACAACATCATCAAATTTACCTTTCTTGTCAGGCACTTTAATACTGGAAACAATAGCTCCAAATTCAATTATTTCTACTTTCATGCCAAAGACATTCTGAAGTAGAAAGCAGTGGACAGGTGTGCCTTCTTCAGTATGGCCAAATAAGGATTTTGTAATAATCATTTCAGCATTATTATTTTGGTTCAGGTTTTGATCTTCAGAGATCAATACAGAGCTGCCGGTCTTTTGTTTGCAGGATAACAACACTAGAAAAATAAACATAAGGGTTTGCAGATTGAATCTATTCATTGCATTCAAGATTTATTTGTACAATTGAATCACTTCCGAGCTTGCCAGGGCCCGATTATAGATGCGTATATCATCAAGCTTTCCCTTAAGAAACTGATATCCTGAAGGATAATTTCCAAACATCAGTATAGTAGGTTTTCCAGATTGTGGTGATTCACAGGAGGTTCCCATTTCCTGGCCGTCCAAATAAAAACGATGAGTATTTCCATCAAATGTATACGCACAATGATGCCAGGTCCGGGATGAAGGCTGTTCAATCTCCAGTATAGTGCCTCCACCCCATTTCCATACATCGAATCCTTTAGTCTCATAGCCGGGTCCCCTGAACCCGAACTGTAATCCTGTTCCACACTCCGGGTTAACAAGAACGATCATGTTACCTGCCCCCATATCCTCGGCAAAGGTTTGTAAAGTATCAGTATAAAACCACCATGAAAAAGTCTGGGGGGACTGGTATTCAGGCGCACTTTCCAGAGTTGTCCAAATAACCGAGCCCATTCCGTCAAAGTAATAAGCTGAATTTTCCCGGTCGAACCGGTCTGTTGTAAGAATGGCTTCTTCTACTATGGAACTATTACTGTCAACCATGTTCATTGCATTGCCATTAAACGGAAACCAGGCTATAAGTCCCCTGTCGATATCTCTCATATCTGAAGAACAAGAACTTATCAGGATCAGTACAATTATTATCGACTTATGAATTTTATATTCAATCAATATTCTGTTCGTATAAAGGGACTCCTCAATATACTTATTTCCTGATGAATAAATGGGACTGTCTCAAAAGAGGCAGTTCTGTATTTATTTTTGTTTGATCTCGATTTCTGGTAATTTTAAAAACCAAAAATTAATTAAATTGTAGGATGATTATTGTTCACCGGATAACTGCATGTAAATCTTTAATTAGTAATGTTCTGACCAAAATTGCATTGGTCATATTCACAGTTAGTATTTTGCCAGGATGTAATTTTTCTGGTTCGGATAGCATTAAAGATCAACCACCAAATATCCTTATCATTACCGTGGACAATCTAGGGTATGGAGATCTTCATATCTACAATGGTGATTCTCCTGCCAAAACTCCCAACATAGATCGCCTGGCAAGTCAGGGGGCACGTTTGACCAGTTTTTATACGGCATCTCCAACCTGTACAGCTTCCCGGGCAGCTCTTTTAACTGGCCGCATCCCGCAACGTAACAGTCTTGATTACCAGCTGCCTGGTATTGAAGGTAATTATGGAATTGGCCTTCCTCACTCGGAGATCCTTATCCCGCAGATCATCAAAAATAGTTCCCCGCATTATGCCACGGGTGCCTTCGGAAAATGGAATATCGGATTTGCTGCCGGATCACGTCCAACTGAACGGGGATTCGATGAATTTCTGGGTCACGCTTCAGGCAATATGGATTATTACTCCCATGTTTATAAGGGTAAGCACGATCTCTATCACAATACTGAGGAAATCTATCGCACTGGAGAATACTGCTCTGACCTTTTCGCCAATACTGCCATTGATTTTATCAGGGAAAAGACCAAAAATGCAGATCCATGGTTTGTTTACCTGCCTTTTAATGCCCCGCATTTCCCAAGTGCTTTGAACAAGGCACCCGGACAAGCAAACATTTGGCAGGCACCTGACTGGGCTTTTGCAAAGGCTTACGGGCTTTCACCTGATGAACCTGATCCCCAGAAACGCTATCATGCTGTATTAACGGCCCTGGATCACGCCATAGGGAGTGTCCTGGAGGTTCTGGATTCTCTTGGCATTCAGGATAACACTTTCGTTTTTCTGTATTCAGATAATGGAGCATTCAGGTTGGGCAGGCCCGTGGATATTGGCATTAATGAACCACTTCGGGAGGGAGGAGTAACCTGCTGGGAAGGAGGACTCAGGGTTCCTGCTTTTGCCC
>CAZXOJ010000458.1:0-3200 GCA_964642325.1 uncultured Bacteroides sp.
GGAACATCTCATATGCCCGTGATCTCTCTACAAACTTTGGGTTTTCCTTGGCCCTGGGGATCAATAATATTCTTGACCAGTCCTATGCTTCCATGATCCTGATCAATGCACCATCCTTTGGAGGAGCCCCCCCACGTTATTATTACCCGGGCATGCCCAGGAATTATTACCTTACACTTACCCTGAGAATAGGTTAAAGGGCCAGTTTTGTATACTTGTTTCAACCTGGTTGAGAGCTGGCTTTACTTCCCTAATTATGGTTTTTTAACAGACCTTTAAGGTTTTTTAACGCTATTTTCTAACACACCCCTCCCTTTAGAGATAACTTTGTACATGAATACAAATTTCACCAGAAATTGAAACAACATTTATACATATCATCATTTTTACTGATATTATTTGTCAGTCTGGTTATTCTGAATAAGAATTCCATTCCATGTTCCTCGGGCAAATCAGAGAAACAATTACTGGAAAACAGGAAATTAACCACTGAGAAATGGATACTGAAGGATGTGTTGTATGATAAACACCGGAATACAGAAAATCAATCAGCGAAAACTACCATGTTCCCTGGGCCTCAGGTCCATCAGGATATGAATCTCACCACATTGTTTTTTGATAGATTCCTGTCGAACCCAATCCTAATCGATCTCCCTCCACCCTCAAACCACGTTTAACCAACTCCTGAAAAGAATCAGGTGTGTTAGTTTCCGTGCAGTTTTCTAATAATCTCATTATCAACGTTTATTTAATTTTTCATCAACATCTAAATTATATAGCCATGAATATTCAGCAATCATATCATCACAGTCCTTTTGATTCAAAATTCTGCCACGTCATAAAATCACGTAATGAATTGGAGATAAGTAGGATCGATTATTTAATGGACACACAGAAGGGCCAACTGGTCATCTTCCTGGAAAGTACTCTTTTTTTTGAACAGGAAGTAAATGCATTAGTGAAGGGAAGTAACCTGATCATAGAAGCTCTGCGGTCGATGGAATATGAAAAACCATTGAAAACGCATCTGATTGATAAACAGTACCTATTAGAGATGGGGAAGGGAATACTTACAATAGGGTTTTCAGAAGTGCAATTAAAGCAGGGCTACAGGTACACCGTACTATCATGTCAGATGATTAACCCAGGGTTGTTCAAAGTAATCCTGAGTTTTCATCAGGATAGAAAAAATTTAGAGAATACAATTAATTAAGGAAGGAAGAATTTAAAATGAAAAAATTCATAAAAATGCTGGTCCCTTCCATATTGGGAAGCGGCCTTACGATTGCGGTCTTTATGTTAGCTGGCCTCAATCAAAATAATATACCTGCTTTTCATGCCGGGCAGGATCCTGTACCAGTGCACAAAACTATCTATACCGTAAAGGAAAACGGGGAATTCGTACAGCTAGACTTTACAGGCGTCTCGAAAGAGGTTATGAACAGCGTTGTGCATATCAAATCAACACGTAAAATTCAGGGATCAAACCAGTACTTTTTCAATGATCAAAATCCATTTGGAGACCTGTTCGGAGATGAATTCTTCCGGCATTTCTATGGCGACCCAAAGTCGCAAAATCCTGGCACCTCAAAACCTGAACGATTTGAACAGGTAGGTACCGGTTCAGGAGTCATTATAAGCAGCAACGGGTACATTGTCACGAACAATCATGTCGTTGATCAGGCTGATGATATAGAGATTACGCTGCGTAACAACGACAGCTATAAGGCCAAAGTGATCGGAACGGATCCCTCAACCGACCTTGCCCTGCTTCAAATTAAAAAGAATGGCTTACCGGCCATGCATATTGGCAATTCTGATCAGGTTGAAGTTGGTGAATGGGTAATGGCAGTAGGCAATCCCTTCAACCTTAACTCAACGGTAACAGCCGGAATTGTAAGCGCAAAAGGAAGGAATATCAACATTATTGATGATAAATCGGCCATAGAAGCTTTCATTCAGACAGATGCAGCCATCAATCCGGGTAACAGTGGAGGCGCCCTGGTGAACCTGAACGGGGAACTGATCGGGATCAACACTGCCATTGCAAGTCCCACGGGTTCATATGCAGGATATGGTTTCGCCATTCCTGTCAATATTGTAAGCAAGGTTGTAGAGGATTTTATGAAATATGGAATGGTTCAGCGTGCCTACCTGGGCATAATGATCCGGGATATTGACGGGAAGCTGATAAAGGACAAGTCTATGAGAATCAGTGAAGGAGCTTTTGTGGACAGCCTGACTGATAAAAGTTCGGCCGGCCAGGCAGGTATAAAGGCAGGAGACGTTATAGTCAGTGTAGATGATGTTCCTATCCGGAAATCTGCTGACCTGCTCGAACAAATCGGCCGGCACAGGCCGGGAGACCAGGTCAGCGTAACCGTAAACAGGAATGGGAAAGAACTGTCCTATGATGTCAATCTTGCAAACCAGAAAGGAATCAGGAAATTGCTTACCGATAATCAGCAGGATATCCAGGATATCCTGGGTGCTTCCTTTGAAACGCTCGATAAAAAACAGGCTGAACAATTAGGAATTGAGGGAGGCGTTGTAGTCAAAGAATTGAATGGTGGGATCCTTAAAAACCAAACTGGAATTTCCGAAGGGTTTATTATTACCGGGATCAACAATGAAAAAGTTACAACCGTTGATGACCTGAGAAAAGCATTAAAACATCAGAAGGGTGGAGTAATGATGGAAGGCATCTATGAAAATTATCCCGGAGAGCTCTTCTACGCTTTCGGTTTGCCGGACTAAAATAATCTGTATAGTTCTTTCATAATCAAAACAGGATATAGCGCCCCAGCAGCTCGTTGAACTGCTGGGGCGCTATATTTTCAAGGCTTTGGGCAACATTTCACACCTACAGCCCATAGGATAATTTTGGAGATGACAGGCGGTTTTCGGCCTTTTATATTTGATTATGTATTAACTTTATTAAATGCATTAATCTGGCAAGCAAGATCATTATCGTTATGGTATTGTTTGCCTGAAAGATAGGACTTTTATCATTTGCAGTTGCCATGAGTGAAATCAGAGGATACATGCAATGGATTATGTGTGGTTTGAAAAAACAACCTTAAAAAATGGAACATGCACTCCTGGTATTCTGTAAGGAAAATGACCTGGAGGAACTGGTCAGAGATACAAAAATATAATAGCCATGGTCATCAATAGCGTAGAATATTTTGTTTACCAGC
>CAZXOJ010000459.1:0-3192 GCA_964642325.1 uncultured Bacteroides sp.
CACCAATCCGACTTGCTATAACCGGTAATCCGAATTGCATGGCTTCGAGGACCACCAGTGGAAAACATTCCTGCTTAAACCTGGAAGGAAACAGGAAGATATCAGATTCCTGGTAAACTTTCCACTTTTCATCACCGAATTTTGGTCCCTTCAGGTAAACAGATTCATTCAATCCGTATCTATCAATCATTTTAATGAATCTCTTCCGATAGCCATTTCTCATGAATTCACCCACAATGTGAAGCCGTGCATCCGTCCGCTTATCCTTAAGGATCTTCATAATTTGAAGTAAATCAAACATCCCTTTATCCGGAAAAAGATTTGAAAGGAACAATATCGTGGTTATGGATCTCTGATTATCTTGCTCAGCCAGGTCAACCAACGGTACTCCGTTTGGTATTACCTTTGTCAGGGAGTTCTGCAGGTTCAGTCCGCCAATTTCCTGTTGCATAAGGGATTCCGATAAATGAATAATGATGGAATCCTGATAGATATATTTATACAGTTTACGAAATATCAGATTTCCTGCATGTTTTTCTATACCCCTGTTATGCAGGTGATATATTAATTTGACCCCCTTCTTTTTGATTTGTCTGACAAATAGTAAATCTCTCCAGAAACCCTTTCCAACAGGCATTATTGAGAAATAAATATAATCCGGCCCTGTTTGTCTGATAGCATCCCTTAACTGCTTCCGGATCCTGAAAAAATGAATGATTTTTCGGAAAGTTGTTTTTCGCAGTTCAGTAAGTTCGTTTGAGAATTTGATCTCGACCAGGTGCTTATCAACGTTTTCATTAATTAATGCATTATTATAAATGAATTCATTAATGGTGGATACCCCATGAACGGGTGGTGGCAATTGAATAAAATACAATATTTTAATCTGTCTCTTCATCTCTTCTGGTTGCCATATAATCCTTCGAGCAGTCGTTGCCATACTAGTGTAAAATTCGCTTCCCTTTGAATGAAATCAGCAGCCCTGTTGCCAAGTCCCTCAGCAAATACGGGGTCTCTGTATATTTTTTCGAGCCAGGTTACCATTTCCCGGCCATTGGTAAACAGCAAGCCATTTTGCTCATGAAATATGATATAGTCTCTCAGTCCCGGGATATCCCTGCTCAACACAGGTTTTCCACATGCCATGGATTCAAGAAGCGTATTTGGAGTTCCTTCCTGCTTGGCATTGAACAGTACTATATCGCTCATCTGGTAATACTCCAGCATTTGCCTTTGGGGTCCTTCAAAATGCAGTCTATCCCCCAGTAACTGTTCTCCGTATTTCTTGATCTTATGAGCCCTGTTTGCCTCATTTGAAAGAAAATGACCTGGACCGAATTCATATTCTCCAACAATGTAATATTGGAAGTCCAGATCCAGGTCAGCCAGGGCTTCGAATATTTCATTATAGCCTTTCCGGGTGATTACAAACCCGACAGACAAAATGACCAGGCAGGAGTTATCGATATTCCATCTCTTCTTGATGTGATCATATTCATCCTTCCGGGCCGGATAAAAATATTCCGGATCGAATCCCTGGGGACTCACAAGTACTTTACTTTTTTTTTGCATGTTCTCATGAAATATCCTGGCGAATTCAGGATTAATGGCAAAGTACTGACTGATTCGATTAAGAACTGAACGATTTAATGAACTGAAAATCCTGGATTTGGAAGCCAGGATTGCTTCTACATCGTCCGTTCTCATCATCAATGAACGGAAAATAATTTTCTTTCCGAAAAAATTACTGCATGAAATAATAAGCTGATAGCCTATTACATGTGCCCCATAGATCAGGATGATATCATGTCTTAATATATTCACCAGGTATGCCGGAAAGATGATGAACATAGACAATATCTTTGTCAACATGTTCCTGTTGAAGTAAGCTATTCGCTTGATCAGTACCCCGTCGATAATCTCTTTCGCTTTCAGCTTGAGATTACGATTAAATGTCAACAGGGTAGGCATTTCTCCCTCCCTTCTCAGAAAACGAGCAAATTGAAATGCATTGATCCCGCTTCCTGAATACTCGGGTAGTGTATAGGGAACTACTAATAAGAGGCGATATTTATTATTTTCTTCTTTCAATCAGATTTCAACAATCAACAAATTTAGTAAAACTAATTCGGCTGCAACTCAAGAGGCTTTTTTCTATCTTCGTCAAATGAAAATTGCGATCACAGGTACCCGTGGGATACCGAACAGATATGGGGGATTTGAACAATTTGCACAGAAACTGTCAGTCGGGCTTGCAGCAAAAGGCCATGATGTGTGGGTATATAATACAGAATCTCACCAATATAAGGAACAGGAATACCGGGGCGTCAGGATCGTGTCAAAACCATCACCAGAAAGGCTGATGGGTTCTTCAGCCAATTATTTGTATGATTTTACCTGTCTCAGGGATGCTATCCATCGTCAGGCAGATGTAATTCTGGAATGTGGATTTGCCAGTGCTGCACCATGCTACCCATTTCTGAACCTGAAAAGAACCAGGCTTGTAACCCAAATGGACGGGATGGAGTGGAAAAGGGTGAAATGGGGAAAACATACCCGGAGGATCATCAGGAAATCTATCGTGAAAACCATACGGTATTCAGATGCATTGGTCTGTGATCACCCTGAGATCTTAAAGTTCTATGCCATGAACTATGGTTTGCAACCTATTTATATCCCGTATGGAGCGGATATAATGGGAGCAGAAGAAAAGGCAGTATTAGAAGCATTTAAACTGGTGGCCGGTCATTATTACCTGGTAATTGCCCGTTTGGAACCGGAAAACAATATCAGGAGTATCATTCAGGGCTATCTGTCTGCTGAACTGGATGATCCCCTGATCGTAGTAGGTGATTACAAGGGAAAATATGGAAGGCAGATTAAGCGTGAGTTCAGTGACAGCCAGCAGATCATTTTTGCAGGAGGGATATATCATGAAGAATCGCTGGATAATCTTCGTCACTTTTCGAAAGCACTCATTCAGGGACATTCTGTAGGCGGGACAAATCCATCCCTGCTGGAAGCTATGGCAGCAGGTGCAAGGATCATCGCGCATGACAATCCATTTAACCGGTATATACTTGAAGAAGATTCGCCATATTTTAAATCAAAGGATGAGCTTACGCGCTTGTTGCAGGAAATGGAAAACGGCTCGCCATCATCCCCGGAAATGATCAAAAATAACCAGGAAAA
>CAZXOJ010000460.1:0-3191 GCA_964642325.1 uncultured Bacteroides sp.
AAACAAGGCAATAGAAAATTACTACACATCCGAGACCGAAGAATTTGCTCCCCGGAAGACCCAGAGCGTTATGGGAGATGTAATCTATGAGTTTAATCCGGATGGGGAGATCGTATGGGAGTGGCATGCTTTTGATCACCTGGATCCCATGCGAATTGGCTACGAAACATTCAGCGGCTACTGGAACAGGAGAGGATTCCCTGATGTTATAGACTGGAGCCATGCAAACACTGTCTTATATGATCAGGATGATAACACCATATTGGTAAACTTCAGATATCTCAGTTCAATTTTAAAAATTGACAGGAATACCAGAGATATCAAATGGATATTCGGGGAGCCCTCAGGCATTGCTGACAAGCTAAAGTCAAAACTAATCGGGATGGAAAAGGGTGATTGGTTCTGGCATCAGCATTCCCCCAGTCTATCCCCCGACGGGACCTTGTTTATTTTTAACAATGATAACTATAAAGCCTGGCCATTCGATAAGATCTCAGAAACCACACTCAGTTATGCCGCGGCATATAAAATCAATGAGGAAGCCCTCTCTGCAGAACTCTTGTGGACATCCAGGATACCTGGTGAAACGGGACTGGCCAGCTTTGCCATGGGAGATGTGGACTGGCTGGAGAGAACAAACAACATACTGGTTTCATACGGAGCTTTACGTCCCAGCATAGAATTTGGATATGAACGCAACTGGAGTATGATCCGTGAATATACCTATACCAAACCTGCCAGGGTAGTTTGGGAATTACACATCTCTTCCAGCGATGAAAATGATGGTCAAAGTGTGGGGTGGACCATCTTCAGTGCAGAGAGACTTGATAATTTTTTTAAACCAAAACCATGAACGAATTTGAGGCTCTATGCCAGGAATTAGAGAGACTTCTCGAAGAATGGGGACCAAAGCTAATATCAATGCCTCAGGACCTGATCCTGACAAGGCATAATAGCCAGGACCGCAACATAAAGCAAATTGTCGGGCATATGGTGGATTCAGCTTCCAACAATACACACCGTATCGTGCATTTGCAATACAGGGAGAGTCCGCTCCGTTTTCCGAATTATGCTACCCAGGGCAACAATGACAGGTGGATCTCCATCCAGGATTATGAGTCTGCAGATTGGCATAACCTGGTGAATTTGTGGAAATACACCAACCTGCACATAGCGCATGTAATAAGAAATGTAGACCTTTCAAAGCTGAAGAACCAATGGTACTTTGATGAAAACACACTCATTTCATTAAGGGAAGGGATTGTGGACTATCTACGGCACTTCAAATTGCATCTTGATGAAATCACCGAACTGGAAAACATGGATGGGTTTTAAGTATGGCAGCAAAAGACAATAATCAGGAGATCAGGTTTGGCATCATGTGCAGGGGCACCGTTTTTCCTGCCTGGCAGGCAGATTCAATAAACAAGCTTCTTTCGTTTGGGAATGTATCATGTAAACTTTTAATGGTTGGAGAAAATCTCCAGGCAAACGAAAAAAAGAAACTGAAGTACTTGCTCTGGTATGCATTTAACAGCTTTTCAAACAAACGGTTCAGGTCTAACAGGCAGGCAGATAAGTCCAAGGTACTTGAAACAGTACCAACCTTAATTTGCCAAACTGATACGAGTGAGAAAAAAATTCAACATTTCAAAGATCAGGATATTGAGAAAATTAAGGAAGCTAAACTGGATTTCATCCTGAAATTTGGATTCGGAAAAATCGGGGGTAAAATCCTGGAGGCTGCCAATTATGGGATCTGGTCCTTTCATCATGATGATAAACAGTTATACAGGGGTGGACCGCCAGCATTTTGGGAAATATACAAGGATGATAAGGTTACCGGGGCAATATTAGAAAGGCTCACAGATAAGCTGGATGCAACTGTTGTGCTGAAAAAGGGTTTTGTTAAGACCAAATATTCTTATGCCAGGAACAGGGACCAGATCTATAAAGAAACCAGCAGGTGGCCGGCCCTGCTTTGTATGGATATCCTGAATGGCCATACAGATCAGTTCCATGCAAATCCTGACGAAACCAAGGCTCCCATTTATCAGCATCCGCGGAATTGGCAGCTAATGGCTTTTCTATTAAAATCATTCTACTATAATCTGAGGGAGGCTAGTAGAAGCTTCTTCTTTACTGACTATTGGAATATTGGCGTTGTGAAGGCACCAATTTCATCATTCCTTGATGAAAAAAAACCTGAAGCCGACTGGTACCCTTTACGTTCCAGGAACAGGTTCCTGGCAGATCCTTTCTGCCTGGTAGATGAAACCAACAAACACAGGTTGCATATTTTTTATGAGACATACCCGTATAACAAAGCCAGGGGCAAACTGGACTATATTTTATATGAGCAATCTTTTGGACCTGAACAAAAGCTTATTAAGGAACCGTTTCATCTATCCTATCCTTATCCCATAAAACACAATGGTAATTATTACCTGGTCCCTGAAGCATTTGAATCCAATAGTGTATTCATGTATAAGGCTGTTGACTTCCCACTTTCCTGGGAAAAGTCACATGTTCTTATGGATGGCTTTGCAGGTATTGACAATACAATCATTAAGCATGAAGGTAAATACTGGATGTTTACAACTGACAGAAGAGACGGCTTCAGGCATAATCTGAAACTCTTCTATGCCGAAGATCTCTTCTCAGAATGGGTACCTCATCCCAAGAATCCTGTTAAGACAGATATTCGCTCGGCCAGGCCAGCCGGGACACCTTTCCTACACCAGGGAAACTGGTATCGCCCAAGCATGGATTATGCAGAAAAAATCGAGGGCAGGATCTTCATAAATAAGGTTCTCAAATTGTCTGAAACTGAGTATGAAGAAATCCCGGTTAAAGTAATTGATCCTTATACAGATACCCGCTTTTCAGACAAAATTCATACCCTATGTGATGCGGGAGAATACACCATTATAGATGGCGGGAAAGAAGCATTCATTTTTGGTAGTGTTTATTTCATCCTGCATAAAGTAATCCGCATAGTCAAGATTTTAAAGGCGAAAATAAGATAGACAGAATCCTTGAACCATGAGTGCCTGGTCAAATATCGAAGTTTCCCGTGGGAATGCAGAGATTTCCAGCATCAACAATTTGGAGGGTAATACCTACCCCAGTTCCTGTGCTTGTATATTTGTCTTGTGCATTGATTCCGTTGCCAGAATCTAAATCGATGC
>CAZXOJ010000461.1:0-3185 GCA_964642325.1 uncultured Bacteroides sp.
GATGGTGATGGCATTCATCCCGATCACAACCAGGAAGAATGTCCACTTTTTATAATTTTTTACATCAATGATCCAGTAACAAAAAGCCAGTAACAAAAAACACCAGCCAGCCGAATAAAGGACAAATGAACTTGTCCATACATTTCTGCTGATAAAGAAAAACTTTCCCCAGATCCAGCCAGCAGTTAAAGTTACCAATCCTGCGATGACGAATCCCAGGGTCTTCTGATTCATTGATCTTTCAGAGCGCAACCAATGTCCTGCCAGAACACCGATTAATGTGGTGGCAAGTGCGGTGAAAGTTGAAAGTACTCCCTGTCGATCATACAATCCCAGTCCCAGTGTACCAGGAATGAGTTTCTGGTCCAGCCAGGTTGTCAGACATCCTTCCGGTGTAAGTACACCCGGACCGTAACCTGGAACAGGAATAAACATTACTGCAGCCCAGTACCCAACCAGGATGACAAAAACTACCAAGGCCTGGGTTCGCCAGTTTGTGTGGATAAGCAACAGGGATGCAATAAAATAACATATCCCTATCCGGCCCAGTACACTCGACCAGCGCATGGTCGCCCAGTCACAACGGAGCAGTCCATAGTTTACAAGTCCCAGAAAGATCAGCACAAGTGTACGTTTCAGAATATGAAGGTACATCCGGCGTGGAGAATCCCCTTTTTCCAAGCGTCCTAAAATCACAATGGGTAAAATTAATCCGACCAGGAACAAGAAAAGCGGAAAGATCAAATCCAGAAAATAAAATCCCTCCCATCCGGCATGATCCATATTTTTTGCCAGATTCTCCGTGAATGAATTTGGCCATACCTTATAAAAACTGGAGAAGAAACCACCGCCTCCAATGATAAACAACATGGTAAATCCCCGCAAGGCATCTATTGAGACGATCCTGCCGGCAACTGGCTTTATGGTGCGCTGACCATTTTTATTCTGAGATGTTTCAGCCATTTTATAGTATACTTGAATTTGCAAACAGATCTAACACTTCTTCCTCTGTCAGGCTGAATTGAATATAGCGCCTATTGCCAGCGGGTAGGGTAATACTATTATTGCTTGGGGCTACCGGTATTTCTATACCCGGTTCCTCATATAAAATTATCTTATCAGCATTTACAGGTAATTTAATACTGCCCTCACCGGAAATATGCCAGTACACCACCCAGGTTTCATTATTGCGATCGAAAATAAAGGCACGGATATCACTGCTCTTACCGGCTATATTTTCAACCTGATGATACGGATGCAGCTCGAAATTCCCTTCTTCATTTACCAGCAATATATGCTCCTGCTCAGGATCCCGGAGGCCCTGCTTCTGTTCCTCACTGAGAATACCCATTACCCTTGCCTCCTCCCACCTGCGGATGACTTCAAGGTTATCGGCAGTCCTTGGATGGTTCCTGAGATGGTCAAGGTTTCCAAGCAGGGAAATGATAGAATTCCATCCTGCAGCACGGCTGGTGACAAATTCAAGCATATCAGGCTGTATGCCTATCGTTTCTTCCCCGGGAGCCACATAACCGATCCAGCCAAAAT
Source organism: uncultured Bacteroides sp. (assembly GCA_964642325.1). Taxonomy (GTDB): domain Bacteria; phylum Bacteroidota; class Bacteroidia; order Bacteroidales; family SM23-62; genus SM23-62. Next base: position 1,549 of record CAZXOJ010000461.1, read on the forward strand.
CGATCGATGTAAAATCATTTGAAATGTGCATGGATTCCGCAAGTGGATGCTTACGGGTGGCTTCCTTTATCACCTCCGGTCGAAAAGTATCATATGCATTGCCCCTGGTGATTATATGCCAGCTGAAGTGTGATTTAAGTGCACCTTCTGAGAATATCGGTTTATTCTCCAAAGCTTCATGCACGATTAACTGGGACTTTGATACCCAATACCAGTACGGGGGTGGCACATCCTCTGCCCCATCGTAATAAATAAATTTAAATCCCGCCTCTTTGATCAGTTCTGACAGTCTTTCTGCCATCTCAACCAGTATGTCTGTTTTCGGGTTAAAGCGTACAAAGATTGGCCAGGTGTCAACATCCAGTACACCGATCAGGTCACCGGCTTCACGGCTTACCCTTGATGTATTCAGAGCACCCCTGCCACAATCCATAAATTGATACGGTGGCGTTGTTGTATAATTTTCATAGGTAATCAGTTCCCTGCCGATCTTTAAAAACCTCCGATCCTCCTCCAGGGTGGTTCCGGCAGGATTTTCCTCTACCGTAATTATGGTTTGTCCTTTATCAAGATCCTCCCGCAGTGTGAAAATCTCCCTGAGATTCAGGCGGGCATCAGGCACCGGGGTCACATAGGCATCATTCTTTTGGGCCTTGTTGTAATGTATATGAAATCCACTGATCATTCCGGCTGCTTCTATCTTTCGTGTGATCTCCTTCAGATCATCCATGCCATTGGGATACTCGGGCCGCCAGGGCATGTGACCCATAGACAAGGCAAAATCCGTGTAATAAATGACCATTTGCCTGAACCCGGCTTGTTTGGCGAATGCAATATTCTCATCAATATTCTGCGGCGTAACATCCCTGAGTTCGTAATAGGAATTCTTATATTCTTCACTCCTCCTGCTTTCAACACCGAGAGGAAGGCCATAGTCTCTTTCAACCCGGTCGATGCAATCCAGTAATTTTCCAGTCTCTGTGACAATCAGGGCCGCCCCAATACCTTCCAGCTTAACTTCAACTGACCCGCCTGCCTGCATTTTTTTATACCCTGGCATGTCTTCCGCATCTATACGGGTATACTCATTCGTAGCCAGCAAATTTACTGCTATGTCATCATCCCACGATACATTGAGCCATTCGCCAAAATGAGACCTGTCCTTAACGGGTAATTGTAAAAGGATAACTTCATCGATACGCGTAACGCGCTTTACACCAAAATCGGCCATACGATATTCCAGTTTTTTCATCTCAAAGCCAATATAATCATCCGTTATTTTCAACCCAACCGTAGCTGTGTAATCTGTGAGTTCGAAACCAATGACCAGATCCTCACCCTCGCGGTATACGGTATCTGAAGCAAACGTCTTTGATTTGGCTGGAAAAGCAAGCATGATCTCGTTGTCGTACGGCCTGTCCTGTGTGATGGAGAAAACAGGAACCCTGACCCCCTGTATCAAACATTCCTCTCCGCTGGCTTTGTGAATAAGGCTGCGGGCTGTCCCGTCATCAGCAATAACAAGGCGTAATTGAGCATTTTCAATGGTGATGTCTTTACCATCATGGCTGTTTTGTTCGCTTGTGCACCCCACTAAGTTGAGGGAAATTAATGCCAGTAAAATATACCAGGTGAAA
>CAZXOJ010000462.1:0-3184 GCA_964642325.1 uncultured Bacteroides sp.
CTTTTTCATTCGACTCGTATAGCATGTATCTCATCAGGTCGGACAATTTCAGGATGGCAGTAGGAGCTTTACCGGACTCACCCATCGACAGCGAATAGATATTATTTAAACTGTTGAACAGGAAATGCGGATTGATTTGTGATTTCAGGGCTTTCAATTCAGATTCCACCTTCTTCTGATTGATAAGCATGATCTGTTTCTCCGCGCGGGTCAGCAGGAACCAGCCTTTGGATAATTTCAGCAGGCTCGTAAGCGCCACATAAACAAAGACGAATTTCAGGATATCCCCTATATCATAAAAAGAAATGAAATAATACCCCGGGAGGACCAGGTCGACCAAATGATTGAATGTGATTTGATTGAACAGTGCTCCGGTATAGATAAGCACCGCCACGCTAAGGAAATAGACCAGGTACCTCCCCTTCTGAAGGACCCTGGGGATCAGTATCCAGATATTCAGATATACAGCAGTGACCAGGCTTACATGAAAAATGGCAGTATAGATATAATCGATCTTCTCCACCCTGTTGGAGGTGGAAAAGAAATGTACCAGGAAAATAGAGGAAGCTGTCCAGAACAGGATATGTTGCAATGTCCTGTTCCCGGCCAGCTTCAGGAAAAGCGTTCTAATGTTGGTGATGATCATCCAGGTCAAACTTGGTATGGATTTATCTGGTTAATTTAGCAATAAGACACTTGTATATCAAATTCGTTTGAAAACATCCGGTTCCAGTATGGCATCTTCTTCCTCTCCATACTTTAATATAAACTTCTGCAATTCCCTGGTACGTGCAGTTAACAGGATGCCATTATCATGCCTGATATGGGAGATCTTGATCCTGTTCTCATCAATCATCTCCTCCAGGTAAGCCGGATCAAAAAAACCCAGGGATATTGAGTCTTCAGTGATCCATACCTTGGAAAAATTATTTGCCTCAACCATATGCCAGGCAAGAAAATCATGCTCCAGTTCATAGTCCACCGGGTAATAATTCAGGTAGTGCTGTCCACCAAGCACCAGCATATGCATAACAAACGCTGACTTAAGGGTATCTTCTCCATCTATTTCAATAACAACCAGTTTATAGGTATTTTTCTTTTCGGTCTCAGACCAGTCCGAACTAAAAAAATCAGTATTAGGAGTATAATCCAGGCGTTCTATAACCCAGGTCCCCATTTCACCTGCCCCCCAGGTCCCAACAATACGGTCATCACTGACCAGGTCCTCATCAGTATAGAGCGGGAATAGGGAAGGAATACAGGACCCTGCCAGCAGGGCAAGCATACCAATTAATATAACTGTTCTTGTCTTCATAAGGATAGATATTTGATATCCGCTGAAAGATCTTCTCGCATCAAGGTATCCGCCTCAATGAAAGTGGTGCTGTCATTGGCAAACTTGGTGATGAATTTTTGCAGTTCCTCAGTTTTTGCCGTCAACAGGTTCCTGTCTTTTAGCTCAACATAGGAAATTTTAATCCTGTTGGATTCAATCAGCTCCTCAAGCCATTCCATATCGAAGAAATGAAGGATGAGGGCCTGGTCAGTAAGTTCTGCTTTCGCAAATATATGGGCAGGCACCAGGTGCATATCCAGGAAACCATGACTGATATCATAGTCTACAGGGAAAAAATCAAGGTATAGGTCATCCCCCAATTCCAGGAGGTGGAGGGCAAATTCTTCCAGTTTATCATCCTCCTTTACACTTAGCTTGTAGGTATAACCACTATTGTACTGTCTCCAATTTCCTTTTAGCTTCTCAAAGTCCGGGTCCAGCCTCCGGATCTTCCAATACTCATTTTCCCCTGTTTCATACAAACCTTCCAGTTTATTATCTAAAAGCAGGTCTTTGTCCCGGTACAGTGGATAAAGCGAAGGAATACAGGATACTACGATGCCTGTGAGTCCCAGAATAAACAAGATATTCCTGATTTTCATAACAGCCGTTTTTATGGGTTATGGGATCAAAATAAGTCCAGCCTGGAGAGATTTGCTATTTTTTTCGATGAACAGGATAAAACTGCCGTTGAATCGAAAAAAATAATAGTTTTTGGTTTTTGGATTACATTTATTCCAAGTAACTTTATTAGCGTATTAGAGTAACCCTAAATCCAATCCTTATGAAGCATTTCCTTTTATTAACAGCGTTGCTGGTCATTGTTTTTGCCATGACATCTTATATCACCCCTAATCCACCGATAAAAATGAAACTTTCCAACGAGATCACCCTGACCATCCTCTACGATAATTATAAATATGATGAGGGCTACAAAAACAACTGGGGATTTTCCTGCCTGATAGAGGGTGCAGGCCCTACCATTCTCTTCGATACGGGAAACAAGGATGGAATCCTGATGCACAATTTCAAGGCTGCCGGTAAGGATCCAAAAGAGGTAGACATGATCATCCTTTCACATATTCACTCGGATCATACCGGTGGTATAGCGGAATTCCTGGAGCAAAAGACCGGAATCGATGTTTATATGCCACAGTCTTTCCCTTCATCATTTAAAAATAGCATCGAGAAGCAGGGAGCTCATCCTGTATTGGTCAGTGATGCCAAAAAGATAACTGAAAATGTCTGGTCTACAGGAGAGATGGGTAAGGAGATCATCGAACAATCACTGGTAATACAGACCCCCGGGGGACTCGTAATCATAACCGGATGTGCCCATCCGGGAATAGAAGATATAGTGAAGAAGGCTGTTGAGATTAAGGATGAAAATATATTGCTGGTGATGGGCGGTTTTCATTTGTTCAGGACAGGTACAGATGCCGTGGAGCTCACTGCCAGGGAATTCAAAGACCAGTCCGTAAAATATGCTGCACCTACCCATTGCAGCGGGGATGCGACCATAAAGGTTTTCCAGGAAGTTTTCGGGGAGCAGTACCTGAAACTTGGAACAGGTAAGGTCATTCAATCTGCCGAGCTATAGCCCGGGTGATCGGGATCTGCCTTATTTCATTTTATTGGTAAGCTTCTTTTTTTCCAGCAGGTAGCTGCTGGTTCTGTTTTCTACCCTTTTCTCAATCCGGTTAAAATCACGGGCCAGGCTTCTGATTTTCTTGCTTTTCTTCTTATTTTCTATGGCTGTGATCAGCTCCTTCATAAGTTTGTCCCGATTTTTTTCGAGAGAAGCTATTTCCTTTTTCTGAATCTTCAACTTCTCAAAAGCCTTTACAA
>CAZXOJ010000463.1:0-3147 GCA_964642325.1 uncultured Bacteroides sp.
TCCTCAGTATAGCTTGTGTCAAATTCCGTAAATTCCACCCATCCTGCAAAAGCAGAAGAATCAGGATCACCGCTGGAATGATCGAATATCCATTCACTCAATTCCGGGTTAACAGGTATGCTATCAGGATCGCTGGTACCAGTATGATACACACCCCAGTAATCAGCCGAATTAATCCCGACATGCCAGTCCCCTGTCCGCGCAGCAAACCGCAGTACCCACTCGGAATTTCCATTTTCGCTTACAATGCTGTTGGTTCCCAGGTCAAAAAAGGACTGGCTGTAATATATGGACTTCTCAAATTCAAAACTTTGCTCGTCACCAGGCACGTGTGCTGGGACAGGCTTGTCTTCTTCGAAACAACTGCCCAGCAAAGCCGTCATTGCCAATAAAATATATATGATGTTTCTTCTCCTGCTCATCCCCTGCTAATATTTATTGAAATATAAACGGAGACTTATGAAAAATGTTCTCCCCCAGGCTACCGGATAATTTCCTGATCCGGAAGAATGAGTCCCTGATGTGATCCCGCTGGACTCAATGTTGGTGTAATCAAAGAGGTTTTTTGCTCCTATCCCAAGCAAAAGACGTTCATTCCAGAAAGATTTGTTGGCTGAGGCATCAAGCATATGATAACCCTCGATGAAGCCTTCCTGGATATTCCCGCCAGCATCCGAATAGAATTGTGGTTGCCGCCCAGTATACTTATAAGTGATGAGAAAGCGGAGTTGTTTACTCATCCAGTTGTAGGTTGCACTGGAGGAGACATCTGTGCTGTGCCTGAAGGGGGTTGTAAATCCTTCCCCTTCCGATATCTTGCTCTGCCGCGCAACCTGGAAGACACCAATTTCAAAGGTAAAACGGGGATGCATACTGTATTTGAAATTGATCTTTCCACCTGCAGTCCTGTATTGGTCCACATTGATATAGGAATATACGGTTGCAGAATCAAGGGCCAGGGTGATCCGGTTGTTGATGCTGTTATAGAACAAACCGGTCTTAATCCCAAAACGGTTTACCTTCCGGGCCAATGCGATATCCCATGTAAGGTTAAAATTATGCGAGTATTCAGCCTTCAGGTCAGGGTTGCCGCGAAGGTTATGATTGATATCCACAAAATAGAGGTAGAGTTCCTTCAATGAAGGGGCCCGGAATCCCCTTGCATAGGATGCCCTGAATACATGCTTTCCATTCGCCTGGGGATCCAACCTCAGGTTGATCGAGGGCACCAGTGGGGACTTGTAGTTGGTGTTGTATCCGGCCCTTATTCCCGGCTGGAATGAGAATTTTTCAGATGGTTCATACTGCAAGCTTAAAAACGCAGCATAATCACCTATGGATTGGTGCCCGTCCTGTATCCTCTTGCCTTCTCCATCTTCAACATTTATATCTGTCCCAAGCTGGTAACTTAGTTTCTCAAAAAGGCTTTCATCGGTGAATTTAGCCCTGAACAAGTAGGAAGTAAACTGGGTGGTATCGTTGGTCGATTCACCTGATAACATTATCTCCTCCAAGGTGGTAAGATCCTTGAAGTAGGTATGTTTTATCCTGGAATAGGCTGAGTAGGCAAATACGGCATCAATCGCCTTGCCTTCTGAGATACGGTAGTCTGCCTGAATCTTATTCGACCAGCGGCGGGTATAATAATAAGTATCAAACGCCTTTTCCCTGTAGGGTAGAAGCAGGGGGCCTTTATTTTCAATGGTCTCATTAAAGTAGCGGAGGTCAACTTTTATGCCCAGCTTATCCGCCTGGAATTTATAATATCCATCAAGGTTGTATTGAAGGCGCGGTTTCCATTGTTTGGAGCGGGATGTATCCACCTCTGAGAAGCCGGAAAAGAAATTACGGGACCCGGAAAAGGAAACTGCATGTCTCCCAAAATTTCCCCCTGCACCTACATCGAAATTATAAACCCCCACGGATTCAATATAGGTGTTGATCCAGGATGAAAATGATCCCCTTGTATTCTCCTTGGTAATGATATTGACCGCTCCGGCCAGGGCATTTGATCCATAGACTACCGACATGGGACCTTCGACCATTTCAATATGGTCTACATTATACATATTGATCTGGCTCAGGTCAATGTTCCCGTTCATCCTCCCGATGACCGGAACACCGTCTATCAGGATCTTTACATGTTCCCCTGATAATCCCTGTATGCTCATGCTGGATCCCAGTGCAGCATCATTGCTGATCCTGATACCCAGTTCATTGTTGAGGGCCTCGGAAAGGTTGGTGGCACCTTTTTCCCTTATTTTGCGGTTATCTATGACCCCGACATTGTAAATGGACTGATCTATCCTCCGGGGGGAATACTGGGCCGTGACAACCACCTCGTCCATTTGTGTGAAAGAGGGTTCCATAAAGAGGGTAAAAGTTCCACTGGCATTCAGGGTATCAATCAGGGTTGCATAACCTACAGAAGTCGCAGCAAGCTGAAAGGGAAGGGCATTCTCGAAAATAATGATCCCCTTCTCGTCCGCGATCTTATTTTGGAGAATTGATTTATCGAGGCTTTCAAAACAAACATGAGCAAAGGGCACCGCTTGCTCTGTCTCTTTATCGACCAACTTTATAGTGGTCTGCCCAGTGAGCGGTAACCCGGTCATGCAGAGAAGCATGCCTGCAAGGAGTAATTTTATTAAATCCCTCATCCTTCAAATCCCTCAAACCCCTTTGATTCATTGATCATCATCTGCCAGAAACAGCTCCTGCTGTTGCTGGTCCTGGTCCTGGTACGATCCGGCCCTACCGTCGTTTTGTGAACCTGCCTGTTGCCAATACTTCCCTGTTCCTTAGTTGCAGGATATAAATGCCAGGAGAAAGTGAGCTGATATCAAGCCTTAGTTCGCTCTCATCAAGTCTTACTGCTTCCCTTTGCATGACCTGCTTGCCCGTCATATCAATAACTCTGATATTCACCGGTTGTGAAGTTTTCAGCTCATGCCTGACAAAGAGATCGTCCATGGCTGGTACTGGGTACAGGCTAAGGCCTGCGGTAGCTTCCAATGCTGGACCGGTAGAAGTGTTACCGTACCATGCCGAAGTATCCGCATGTGGATAGGTATAAACTTCCACACCCATGGTGGTGTTGGCAATGATGGATGAAGTGAAGCCAGCAGACTTGAAGCCTAAGTCCCA
>CAZXOJ010000464.1:0-3129 GCA_964642325.1 uncultured Bacteroides sp.
GGGCAAATCTAGAAAATCAATATATCGGCATCCACATATCAGCTGGTAAAAGAGTTTTTTGACTGTGAATTCCGCGGGAAAATGCCCGTCAAGTACAAAGGTGATATCGCCATGTACTTCGTTGACAGAATAAAACCTGAGTTAAGTGATGAGGACGGCCTTACACCTAATTCAAAATTCCTGATACAGATCCAGTTGTTGCGTTTGCTGGACCTGGAAGAATACATTATGGACAGGATGGGCAAAGAACTACCTGATAAGCTTCTCTATCACAACATTCATCATACCGGACATGTTTACCGGCAAGTCGAATTGCTCGGCCGGGGAGAGGAGATTAGCCAGGAAGATTTGCTCCTGCTGAGATCTGCCGCCCTACTTCATGATCTGGGATACATTGATACCTTTGATAACCATGAGGAAAAATCCGTTGAATACGCCCGTGAGATCTTGCCACTTTACAGGTTTAAGGAAGGGCAAATCGATACAATTTGTGATCTGATCATGGCCACGAAATTACCTCCCGGACCTTCCAACCTCCTCGAGCAGATTATCTGTGATGCAAATCTCGATCATTTTGGCCGAGCCGATTTCCTCATTCAATCTGACAGATTATTTCAGGAATACCTGCTTCATAAAAAAATAAAAAATAAAAAAGACTGGAACCTGATGCAGATTAAACTGCTTGAAAATCATGTATTTTATACAGAAACTGCAAAAAAATTACAAGAGATATCCTTGGAACAGCAAATCGAAAACATCAAGCAGTTTTCCTGATATTCAATAATAGTACAGCCATGTTGGCTGTTTCTTCTTTTATCACTAATTTTATCAGCCTTTATTAATCCCAAAAAAATCACAGATATGGCATTTACGATTGACTGGGAAAATCTTTCGTTCGGTTACATGCCAACCGATTATAATGTAAGGACTTATTACCGTAACGGGGCATGGGGTGAAATGGAGATCTCATCCTCAGAATACATCCCCATCCACATGGCAGCTACCGGATTGCATTACGGACAGGAATGCTTTGAAGGGATGAAAGCCTATATGGGCAGGGATGGAAAGATCCGTCTATTCCGCTGGCAAGAAAATGCCAGGCGTATGCAGAGAAGTGCTCAAGGAATTAAGCTGGCCGTAGTTCCGGAAGAACTATTTCATTCAATGATCGTTAAGGCTGTCAGCATAAATAAACGTTTTATTCCCCCATATGGAACCGGTGCCTCCCTGTATATCCGTCCACTGCTTGTGGGAACTGGTGCTGAAGTGGGTGTAAAACCCAGCACTGAATATCTGTTTATGGTATTTGTTACACCTGTGGGACCATATTTCAAAGAAGGATTCAAGCCTGTTGATATGATGATCTGCAGGGATCATGACCGGGCTGCCCCACTAGGGACGGGTAACATTAAAGTAGGCGGGAATTATGCTGCCAGTTTAACATCTATGGAGAAAGGACATGAGCAGGGTTTTGCATCGGTAATCTACCTTGATGCCCTGGAAAAAAAATATATTGATGAATGTGGTCCGGCTAACTTCTTCGGCATCAAGCACAATAAATACATTACTCCTGACTCACATACCATCCTCCCTTCCATCACCAATTTGAGCCTGCAGGAACTTGCAATCGATATGGGCATGTCAATTGAAAAACGGCCGGTAGCTTTAGACGAGATAGGAGAATTCGAAGAAGTTGGTGCATGTGGTACAGCCGCTGTCATAAGTCCTATTAAGAAGATTGTGGATCATGAGACCAATACGACCCATTCGTATTGCCTTGACGGGAATCCTGGTCCGGTTTCTGTCAAACTTTATGATAGACTCACGGCCATCCAGTACGGTGACCAACCTGATCCATTCGGCTGGATTGAGGTCATTAATTAAGACCATTCATCCCTGAACTGCCAAAGTTATTCTAGGTAAGCCATTTATCTGGAAATAATTGTATTTTTGCAGTTTCATACTGGCTTCATGCAAAAAAAGCAACATACCATAACAAAAAGAAAACTGCGGAGTAGTTATGCTACCTCCATCATAAGTATCTCCCTTGTGCTTTTTTTACTGGGACTTGTGGGATTGTTGTTGCTTAATACTAAACGCTTGTCAATCCACATTAAGGAGAATATTGGTTTTTCCGTGATCCTGATAGATGAGGCAAAGGAGGTTGATATCATCAGGCTGCAAAAAAACCTCGATGCAAAGGAATATGTTAAGTCCACTAACTACATCACCCGTGAAGAAGCCGCCAGGGAAACAGCTGATGAACTTGGAGAGGATTTTGTTGAATTTCTCGGATACAATCCACTACCGGCATCCATAGATGTAAAATTCTACGCTGATTATGCCAATCCCGACAGCATAGCCACCATAGAAAAAGAGTTACAGAGGTTCGAAGAAGTCGATGAGATCATGTATCACGAATCCCTTATCCACCTGGTTAACGAAAATGTCAGGAAGATCAGCCTGATCATCCTTGCATTCAGCGCAGTATTATTCTTTATAGCTGTTGCATTGGTGAATAATACCATACGGCTTTCTGTTTATGCCAGGAGATTCCTGATCAATACCATGCAACTCGTTGGAGCCACCCATCCTTTTATTCGGAAACCTTTCCTGTTTAAAAGTGCAGAACATGGGATATATGCCTCCGTTGTTGCTATCCTCTTGCTGATAGGTGTTATTTACCTGATACAAAAAGAATTCATGGAGGTAATCAGTTTCCGGGATATCGATATTCTCGCAATACTATTTATTATCGTTATTTTTCTTGGTATCATATTAAACTGGATATCCACATATTTTGCAATTAACAAATACCTTCGGATGAAATCCGACGATCTATATTATTAATATTTGACATGCTATGGCAAAAAAGAAACCCGAACAAGAGGGACCGGACTTCCCCTTACAAAAAGATAATTACATATTACTGATCATTGGCTTTGCCATCATCATGATCGGATTTCTCCTGATGATGGGTGGGAAATCAGACGATCCTAATGTTTTCAATCCAGAAATTTTCTCCTTTCGAAGAATAACTCTTGCTCCCATAGTGGTCCTCTTTGGATTTGTCTTCGAAATCTGGGCCATCATGAAGAAACCAAAAACAGAGGAACAGGATTAGATGAA
>CAZXOJ010000465.1:0-3116 GCA_964642325.1 uncultured Bacteroides sp.
CCTGCACCTGCCAGCGCAAAAATCAGGGCCAGGTAGTATACATTGAATGAGTTAAGTCCGAAGGACAGGAATTGTTTCCATGAAATCTTTGCCTGGATCTTATTCCAAAGTCCGGGTGTAGGATTTACTGTGAATTGTTCGAACAGCGTACGGAAAAGATCCTCTATATTTCTATCGTTCCTGTCCATCTACTTTTTCTGCGATTTTTTTCAGGGAATTTAGCTTTTTACGGATCATACTCCTGGCCCTTGAATATTGTGACTTGGATGTGTTAACATCGATTTTCAGCAGTGTTGCTATTTCTTTATGTTTATATCCTTCAACGGCGTAAAGGTTGAAGACCATCCGGTATCCCTGTGGCAATTCCTTGATTATCCCGAATAACTCTTCGCGTGTAAACTCAGCCGTGTCAAACAGGGATCCTTCGATATCCATTTCAAGGACATCTTCAATATCCTGGTGATAATGGTGTTTGAGGTTTTTGTGATAATGTGTTATGGCTGTATTTACCATGATCTTTTTCATCCAGTTAGTAAATGATCCTTTACCTGTGAAATCCTTTATTTTAAAGTATACCTTGATCAATCCATCCTGCAAGATGTCTTCTGCTTCATCCCTTCTCCCGGAATAACGGATACAAATACCCAGAAGAATAGAAGCATACTTCTCATATAAAGCTTTCTGGGCTTTTCTGTCATGCCGGCAACATCCTTCAATTATTTCTTTCTCATCCAGCATTTTCAACTATCTGTAAGACCTGCGCCATGCTGTAATGGTTGCATAACAGATGGCGAAGTGGTTAAATTATTTGATCAATGTTCCAACCAGGGTGATGAACCCCCTTTTCATCCTGGTCATAATTACGGAGATGTGGTATTTTTTGTTTCTGCCAAGGCCACAATTCTTTAATAATATGTTAAAAATGCCCTCCATCCATGCTTCTTATTTAAAATGATTTTAAATAAGGCGATAAAGTACTATATTTGCTCACGTAACATTAAAAAACCTAAAAATGGACAAACGTACTTTCCTGAAAAACAGTGCAATCCTGGCTCTTGGCGGAACAGTGGCCACATCCCTGCCAGGAAGCCTTGTATCAGCAATGGCAAAAGGCTCAGCAGCCGGTGAAACATATACCCTGCCCAAACTGGATTATGCTTATGACGCCCTGGAACCACATATTGATGCCATGACCATGGAGATCCATCACAGTAAACATCATGCAGGTTATACCCGGAAATTCAATGCAGCGTTGGAATCCGGAGGATTGCAAGAAACCTCAATCAAGGACCTGTTTAAAAAGGCAAGCAAGCAGCCTGCAGCTATCCGTAATAACGGGGGTGGCTTTTATAACCATGAAGTATTCTGGAAAAGCTTATCTCCAAAGGGAGGCGGAACCCCAGGAGGAGATGTCGGAAAGGCCATTGAGAAAAACTTTGGCAGTTTTGATAAGTTCCGGGAATTATTCTCCAAGGCGGCAGCGACACGATTTGGCTCAGGATGGGCCTGGCTGGTAAAAACCAATAGCGGGCTGGTCGTTACATCGACACCTAACCAGGACAATCCACTGATGGATGTAGCAGACCAGCAGGGATACCCACTATTGGCCATAGATGTGTGGGAGCATGCCTATTACCTGAAATACCAGAACCGCCGAACCGAATATATTGAGGCATTCTGGAATGTGGTCAATTGGGACTTTGTGAACGAAAGATTTAACAAAGCAGCAAAGTAATTTCCTTATAAAATAATTTCCCGATCCGGGTATCTCCTGTGGAAACCACCACTATGGAGATACCCGGATTTTTTTTGGTATCCTACAAGATTTTCCCTGATAATTTGGATTCTTTATCCGAAATTTTATACTTTTGATTAATAAATGACTTCTAGTCATGAAATATATGAGCAATCAAATAATAACCGAAAGTCATATTGATGGGAATAGCTGAAAGAAAGGAGAGGGAAAAACTACAAAGGCGCAACGATATAATAGATGCTGCGGAGAAGGTACTCTTCTCAAGAGGGTTTGATTCCACCACCATGGATGAAATAGCCGAGATGGCTGAGCTGAGCAAAGGAACCCTTTACCTGTACTTCAAAAGCAAAGAAGATCTTCAATTTGCCATATTTATGAGGGGATCTGATGTCCTGATGAAAATGATGAAAAATAATTTGTCCCCAGATAGTAAAGGGTACCAGCGTTTGCTGGAACTGGCAGAATCCTTTATCCGGTTTTCCAGGGAAAACCGTAATTATTTCAGCCTGTTCATGTATTATGAGAGCAACCGGATGGGGGCTTTGAATATTGACCAGGTGCAACTTCAGGTCTATTTGAAAGAGGACTCTCCGCTTGCGCTGGTCACTCAACAGGTCATCATGGGAATGCAGGATGGTTCATTGAGAGATGACCTTGCTGCAGAGGTGTTCTCGGCTACTCTCTGGTCTCAAATGCTGGGTGTGCTGATCGTATTGAATAACAAGGCAGATCTTTACGAGATCTTTAACCTGAAGGCCGATGAGATCCTGCAGACCCACCTTGAACTGGTCTCCAATGGAAGCATTCCAATAAAGTAAATAGTCATGTATATAAGCAGGAATTTTTTAATAGTGATATTGTCCGGTCTGACCCTTGGTGTAGCCGGACAGGAAGAAACCCTTGATAAATATATAAATGAGGGACTCGTAAACAACCTGGCCCTCAAGCAGAAAGAGGTTAATTACCTGAAGAGCATTGAGGTCCTTAAACAGGCCAGGGCACTGTTTTTTCCTGACATTAGCCTGAACGCCAGGTACACCGCTGCTGAAGGGGGACGGGTAATCGATTTTCCTGTAGGAACCATGCTGAACCCGGTTTACCAGAGTCTCAATTTCCTTCTGGACCAGGATCTCTTTCCGGATATATCCAACATGGAATTCGCCTTTTACCGCCCTACAGAGCATGAGACAAAGATCCGCCTGGCACAACCCATTGTAGACACAAAGATCATTTATAACCAGAAGATAAATAAAGAAATGAGCAGGGCTGTCATGGCGGATGCCGGGGCCTATAAGAGGCAACTGGTTGCAGAGATCAAAACGGCTTATTTCAATTACCTGAAAACCTTAAAACTGCTCCA
>CAZXOJ010000466.1:0-3116 GCA_964642325.1 uncultured Bacteroides sp.
ACCTGACCTTTTGCCACTTTCCAGCCGCTACCCACCAGGTTTTCCTGTGGGATCAGGGCCATTTCGTTTGTGACAGTGAACATACGCAGATACCGATAGTTTGCCTGGTCGCTTTCCTCCTCACCCGCCTTCAACCTGCCCAGGGGCCAAACCATATTCGACTGGCCGGAACAGATCCAGACATCGCCGACCAGCACATTTTTGAGTATGATATCATTCTCCTTGCTTTCGATCATCAGGCTTTGAGAATTGGCATTGGCAGGCATGGATTTGAGCTGAACGATCCATGTTCCGTCTTCCTTGGCTTTTGTCATCACATCCTGCTCATTGAAACTGACTTTTATTTTCTCACCAGGGTCAGCCCAGCCCCAAATTTGTACCGGTTTATCCCGCTGAATTACCATATTGCCTGTAAAAATGGCGGGCAGTCTTACCTCTGCCTGTACAGAAAAGCAAACTATCAATGAGATCAGGATAACGAGATTGGGTTTCATACTGACTATTATTATTTAGGTATCTGGAAAATTACAAATTAATTCATATTACTCCATGCGATCCATGGATATGTTATTTGATTTGAACCACTATCTTTGTTAGAGGCGGGTGCCTGTCAGTTAGATGCACCCATATAATTAATACAATAATAAAATCATGAAGAAATCATTGGCCTTTGCAGCAATATCATTCATCCTGTCCCTGATGGCTGGAGCCCAATCCACAAAACTCCTCTACCTGTCCGGTACCGGTTTCGACCATACTGTGGAATGGGATTTTTTCTGCACTGCTGGTATGAACAGTGGTGCCTGGACTAAGATCGACGTACCATCCTGCTGGGAGCAACAGGGATTTGGAGCTTACAATTACGGCCATGTTCCCTTTGAGGATAGACTCAAAGAAGAAGGGCATTACCGCTATACTTTCACTGCTCCTGCTGAATGGAAAGGCAAACATATCAGGATCGTATTCGAGGGTGTAATGACCGATTGTGCTGTCCTGGTAAACGGTAAAACAGCCGGTCCTGTCCACCAGGGAGCCTTCTACAGATTTGACCATGATATCAGCCGGCTGCTGAAATACGGTCAGGAAAATCTCCTTGAGGTCAATGTAAAAAAGTTCTCAGATAACGAGTCGGTGAACCAGGCAGAGCGGAAGGCGGATTACTGGACTTTTGGCGGCATCTTCCGCCCTGTATACCTGGAAATCAAGCCAAAGGAACACATTGAAAGGGTAGCCATAGATGCCAGGGGGGATGGTTCCTTTCATTCGGATATAAACCTGTCGGGGGACAGGAAGGCATCTTCCCTCCAGGTGAAGATCCTTGATGCAGATGGGAATGAACAAGCCCGCTTTTCTTCAACGGTAGAGAGGAATTCCCGCGTGGCCCGCATCAGTGGCAAGGTGGAGGGAGTACATCAATGGACGCCTGAATTCCCACATCTATATACAGCCAGCTTCAACCTGCTGGATGCCCAGGGCAATACCCTTCATGAGACAGCAGAGCGGATTGGATTCCGTACAGTGGAAGTAAGGGAACAGGACGGGATCTATGTTAATGACGTACGCATTAAGTACAAGGGAGTGAACCGGCATACCTTCCACCCTGATCACGCACGTACATCATCCAAATCATTCAGTATAGAGGTGGTGAATCTGCTCAAAGACATGAATATGAATGCAGTACGAATGTCACATTATCCACCGGATCCCTTTTTCCTGGATGTCTGTGATAGCATGGGACTCTTCGTGCTGGATGAACTGGCAGGATGGCAGAGGCCCTCATATGATTCTGTGGTGGGTAGAAAACTCCTCAAAGAAATGATAGTCCGGGACGTGAACCATCCCAGTGTTGTAATGTGGGATAATGGCAATGAAGGTGGATGGAACACCAACTATGACCACGACTTCAAGGAACTGGACATACAGCAAAGAGAAGTTAACCATCCCTGGGGACTGTTTGAAAAGACCAATACAGCCCATTATGTTGAATATGATTACCTCTCCCTTGATCATTTTGCCCCCCGCGGCATTTTTTTCCCGACAGAACTGTTGCATGGTTTGTATGATGGAGGACATGGGGCCGGCTTGGAGGATTTCTGGCTCAGGATGTGGCATCATCCCCTGAGTGCTGGCGGATTTCTATGGGTATTTTCCGATGAGGCCATCAAAAGAACTGATACGGGAGAACTTGACAGCGATGGAAACCATGCACCTGACGGTATATTGGGGCCATACCATGAAAAGGAAGGCAGCTTCTATACCGTCCGCGAGGTCTGGTCACCCGTCTTCATCGAAAAACGCTATATCACGCCCGAATTCAACGGGATTTTCAATATTGAAAACCGGTTCCACTATACCAGCCTGGACCAATGCAGCTTTATATATCGTTGGATTAAATATCCCCGGCCTGGAGAGCAGGGTGCCATGGTAGCCGGGAAACCTGTGCCTTCCGAGGTCCTGGCAAAAGGGGTACCTGCTGTAGATCCCCTGACACCTATGAGAAGGGGTATTTTAAGGGTTCCGCAACCGAAAGGGTGGATGGCCTCAGACGCCCTTCTCCTTGAAGCTCACGATCCGCATGGCAGGCTGATACACACCTGGACCTGGCCGGTCAAATCCCCTGAGGTAATTACCGCTGAGCTCTTACCTGCCAGTCCCCCCCCTGCCCAGAATATTGATAACCAGGGAACCAGGCTGACCGAGATGCCGGACAGGATCATCATGGAGGCCTCCGGGACACTGGTCGAGATCAGCAAGGAAACCGGCAGGCTTGAAAAGGTAGTAGCGGCGGGAAATGAGCTGCCTCTGGCCGGCGGGTTTATTGTGGGAAAAGAATCGCCCGCTGTTAAAAACCTGGAACATTACGAGGTAGGGAATAAGCTGCATGTGAAGGTAAACTTTGAAGACCAATCCCATTTCGAATGGATCCTGCATGAAGATGGTCTGTTGGACCTGAAAGCCCGTTATGGCATGGATAGATCAACAGTGCCATTCGCCGGTATCTCTTTTTTTTATCCTGAAGAACAGATCCAGGGCGTCCAGTTCCTGGGAAATGGTCCATTCCGGGTTTGGAAAAACAGGATGCCCGGTGGTAATTTTGCGGTCTGGAATAAGCCATA
>CAZXOJ010000467.1:0-3107 GCA_964642325.1 uncultured Bacteroides sp.
GGCTTCAAAAAATTCATCCAGCGTACCAAATCCACCTGGCAGGACAATAAAGCCCTGTGCATATCTCATGAACATAACTTTCCTGACAAAAAAATGATCGAATGTGATGAGCTTGTCCGGATCGATAAACAGGTTGGCTTCCTGTTCAAAGGGCAGGTCAATATTTATCCCCACTGATTTCCCCTTTCCTCGCTTGGCTCCCATATTTGCAGCTTCCATAATACCCGGACCGCCACCTGTAATCACACCATACCCCCGCTGGGTAAGCTGAAATGCGATCTCCTCGGCCAGTTTAAAATACTTTTTATCAGGACCGGTCCTGGCCGAACCAAATATGGAGACGCAAGGACCAATCCTGGCCAGTTTTTCAAATCCTTCAACAAATTCAGACATGATCTTAAAGATCCGCCAGGAATCTGCCGCCTGGATTTCATTCCAATCCTTGTTTTCGAAGGCTTTGATAACTTTTTCTTCGTTGCTGCTCATGCTTGCTTATTTAATTATTTTGATTTTTTTGGATATTCCCCGGTCAAGGCACCGAAAGACCGTTTCAGTTCTTCTTTCAGGAATCCCGCTGTATAACTTGTTTCACATTGTGCAATCTCTTCAGGTGTTCCGGTACACATTACTTCGCCACCCCGTATACCTCCTTCCTTGCCAAGATCAATAATATAGTCAGCCACCTTGATCACATCCATATTATGTTCAATTACGATCACTGTATTTCCACGGTCAACCAGCTTATTTAATACCTCGAGAAGGATGCGTATATCATCGAAATGAAGTCCGGTTGTCGGTTCATCAAGAATATAAAGGGTTTTTCCGGTGTCTTTCCGGGCCAGTTCCGCTGCCAGTTTTACCCGTTGGGATTCACCCCCGGATAAAGTAGTTGATGGCTGTCCAAGGGTAATATACCCTAATCCGACATCTTGCAATGTTTTCAGCTTGTTCGAAATGGCAGGGATATGTTGGAAAAATTCAACGGATTTATTGATCGTAAATCCCAGGACCTCGCTGATAGAATAACCTTTGTACTTCACTTCCAGGGTTTCCCTGTTATATCTTCGCCCTCCACATTCCTTACATTGTACATAAACATCCGGCAGGAAGTTCATCTCAATGGCCTGCAGTCCGGCTCCCTTGCATTCATCACATCTGCCTCCTGATACATTGAAAGAAAACCTTCCGGCCTTATAACCCCGGATCCTGGCTTCCGGTGTCTGTTCAAACAACTTCCTGATATCAGAAAAAACACCGGTATAGGTGGCTGGATTTGATCTGGGTGTTCTGCCAAGCGGAGACTGATTCACTTCTATCACCTTGTCAATCAGCTCTATACCATGAATAACTTCATATGGGAGGGGATCTTTCACTGAACGATAGAACTGCTGGCTGAGAATTGGATGCAATGTTTCATTTACCAGGGAGGATTTACCGCTGCCCGAGACTCCTGTTACACAAATAAATAAACCCAGTGGGAAAGGCACAGAAATATTTTTCAGGTTATTTCCCTTTGCACCTGTAATGACCAGTTTCTTACCATTGCCATTTCGCCGGGTGGCAGGAAGAGGGATCATTTTTTTGTTATTCAGGTAATCTGTGGTCAGTGTGGTTCTCCGGCAGATCTTATCGGGTGCTCCGCTCGCAACCACTTCTCCTCCATGACGACCTGCTCCCGGTCCCAGGTCAAGTATAAAATCCGCAGCCAGGATCATTTCCCTGTCGTGCTCCACTACAATGATTGAATTACCAGTATCCCGGAGCTCCTTCAGGGCATGGATCAACTTCAAATTGTCTTTCTGATGCAAGCCAATGCTTGGTTCATCAAGGATATACAGGACGTTCACCAGCTGGGAACCAATCTGGGTTGCAAGGCGGATCCGCTGGCTCTCTCCCCCCGATAAACTCCTGGCACTTCTGTTGAGGGAAAGGTAATCCAAACCAACATCCAGCAGGAATTTTAGTCGACCTCTTAATTCCTTCAGAATATCCCTGGCGATGGTAAGCTGACGCTTACTCATCCGTCCCTCAATACCATCAAACCATTTATATAGTTCTATGATGTCCATACCAGCCAGGACGGCAATGTTTTCCCCATCCAGGCGATAATGAAGGGCTTCCTTGTTTAGCCTGGTACCCTGGCAAACCGGACAGGTAATCTTGCGGATATATTGATCTGCCTGTTTCTGGGCACGCTTGCCATTACCTTCAGTGCTTAGGTTAAGGTAGATATGATTTACAATGCCATCAAAACTCAAAAAGTAATTCGATGATGTTCCCAGTGGTGTATTCTGTAGCTTGAAACTCTCTTCTGAACCATAGAGTATCTTCTCAAAAGCTTCTGCCGGGATTTCCCGGATTGCTGTCTCAAGGGTAAACCCGTATTTTTTAGCTACTGCTTCAAGTTGCCAGAAGATCAGTGCATTCCGGTAAGCCCCCAGTGGCTCTATCCCGCCTGACCTGATGCTTTTGCTTGCATCCGGGATAATTTTAGATATATCTACTTCGTTGATTTCCCCCAGGCCACTACACCTACTACAAGCCCCCTGGGGAGAATTGAAGGAAAAGGTATGCGGGGCAGGTTCATTATAGGAAATGCCACTCGTCGGACACATCAACTGGCGACTGAAGAATTTTACCGTGTTTTCCTCTACATCCAGGACCATCATGATGCCCTTTCCCTGGTTCATGGCAGTCGAAATGGATTCCTTAAGTCGTTTGCGGTCGTCCCCAACCTCCAGTTTATCAACGACCACCTCAATATTATGTGCCTTGTAACGATCCACTCGCAATCCATGGGTCAGCTCCGTCAATTCACCATCTATGCGGGCATAGAGAAATCCTTTTCTCCTGAATTGCTCAAAAAGTTCCCGGTAATGTCCCTTACGCCCTTTGACCATTGGGGATAGCATCATGACCCGTTTTCCATTGTATTTCTCCTGTATAAGATGCAGGATCTGGTCATCTGTATACTTTACCATTTTCTCGCCGGTAACATGGGAATGGGCATCTGCGGCCCGGGCATACAAAAGCCGTAGAAAATCGTAAATCTCTGTGATTGTTCCAACCGTTGAACGGGGATTGCGTGAGGTTGATTTTTGTTCTAT
>CAZXOJ010000468.1:0-3094 GCA_964642325.1 uncultured Bacteroides sp.
GGATGTGGTGCAGGTGACCTTTCTGATTTTCGGTGGATTTGTAACGACTTTCCTCGTTCTCCGCGAGATTGGCGCTGGTGAAGGACTGGTGGCCGGATTCAATAATATGGTGGCGGCAGCCCCTGAAAAATTTGATATGATCCTGGATAAAGAGCATGAATACTACAAGTACCTGCCCGGCATCGGGGTCCTTGTGGGAGGTATGTGGATGGCCAACCTCTATTATTTCGGGTGCAACCAGTACATCATACAGCGCGCCCTGGCAGCCAAGAATATCCGGGAGGCTCAGCGCGGTATGGCCTTTGCTAGTTTCCTGAAACTTTTATTGCCCCTGCTTGTCGTCCTCCCCGGGATAGCCGCCTTTGTGCTCGGGGCCGATATTGAAAAGCCGGATGATGCCTATCCATGGTTGCTGAGTAATTATGTCGGTGTAGGATTGAAAGGGCTGGTCTTCGCAGCCCTGATCGCAGCCATCGTTTCATCGTTAAGTTCCATGACCAACAGCTCCTCGACAATTTTTACGATGGACTTATACAAAACTTTGATCAATAAAGAAGCTTCTGAAAAGATCCTGGTCCGGACCGGAAGGATCACTGCCCTGGTCGTCCTGGCCGTCGCCGTGATCATTGCACCGCAGCTGAGGAACCTGGACCAGGCATTTCAGTTCATACAGGATTTTACAGGTTACGTGACACCGGGAGTAGTGGCCATCTTCCTGGCGGGATTATTCTGGAAGCGTGCAACATCCAATGCAGTCCTGGTGGCAGCCATCCTGACCATTCCCCTGTCATTTGTTTTCGATCTGCTTTTTCCGGAGATGGCATTCATGGACCGGGTTGGTATTACCTTCCTGATTCTTTGCGTGGTTATTATTGGGATTAGCCTGTGGGAAAGAAAAGGTATAAGCAGCAAGGCCATCCCGCTTGAGAAATCACTTTTTCATACGGGCCATGCATTTAATATCAGCTCCATCATTGTCATTGCGATTTTATCAGTAATTTATAGCATCTATTGGTAGAGCAATCATGATAGAGCAAGCCGATAAAATGACAAAAACTCCTGGTTCAGTTTGGTACTTTATTATTATTGCCCTGGTCTTTACCCCATTGACCATCCTGTCCTCCTGCAATACAATGGAAAACAGTGAATCCGGGGAAAAGATCCGGGTTATCTTTGATACCGATATCGGCGCAGATATAGATGATGCGCTGGCCCTTGCCATGCTGTATAATTATATGGACCTGGGATGGATAGACATGATGGCTGTCATGTCCTGCAAAGACAATCCCTATTCTCCCAGGTATATTGATATTATGAACAGCTGGTATGGTTATCCGGACCTGCCAATCGGGATAGTCATAGACGGGGTGAAACATGACACATCAGCCTATACCAGGCACGTAGTTGAAATGAAGATGGATGGTAAAAAATTATTCGACCGCAGCCTGCAGGATGGCCAGGAACTTCCGGTGGCTGTCAGCCTTTATCGAAAGCTTCTCTCTGAATCACCTGACAGTTCTATTGTCATCATTGCCGTTGGCCAGTCCACCAACCTCGCCCGGCTGGTCGATTCGGAACCGGATCAGTACTCGCCTTTGCCGGGCCTTGAACTGGTATCCCGCAAGGTGGATTACCTGAGCATTATGGCAGGTAATTTCCTGGAAGGACGTCCTGAAACAAATATATTCAATGACAGTGCTTCTGCAGCAAGGGTTTTGGAGGCCTGGCCCACGGAGATATGGTTCAGCCCTTATCATGTTGGAATGGCTTGTCCCTATCCTGGAGAAAGCATGATAAGCGATTTTGCCAAGGTAGATTTTCATCCGCTGGTGGAGGCTTATAAGTCTTACCAGCCCATGCCTTACGACAGGCCGACGTGGGACCTGACCTCGGTGTTGTTTGCGGTGGAAAAAGATTCATCTTATTTTACCATTTCTCCTCCCGGTAAGGTATCCCTGGTATTTGTACCAAACTTTGAACACCATGTGGTAACCCATTTCACATCCAATCCGCAGGGGAAACACCGTTATCTGAGTGTTGATGAAAAGCAGGCCAGACGGATACAGAAGCGGCTGATTGAAATGGTAAGCATGGATCAGGTAAATAAATGAGAAATATTATTTAAACATAACCATATAGTAAACCATAAATCTTGTATTATGAAAAAATGGATGATAATCCCGGTAATTTTACCTTTCCTGCTAGCCGGACTGAAGGCTACTGGCCAGGACTTCCCCAAGATCTCTGAAAATGAAAGAATAGAGAGGCTGGTCCCACCACAGGGAAAGGTCCGCATGGTACTGGACACAGATACCTACAATGAGATCGATGACCAGTTTGCCGTTGTTTATGCCTTGCTGTCAAAGGAATCAATGGATGTTGAAGCCTTGTATGCAGCTCCATTCAATAACAACAGGTCAGATGGACCCGGTGACGGGATGGAAAAGAGCTATGAGGAGATCCTGCGCTTGTTGGACAGGTTGGATATTGATCCGGAGGGATTTGTTTTCAAAGGGAGCAGGGAGTACCTGGAGGACCTGGAAAAGCCAGTGGAGAGCCCTGCCGCGCTTGACCTTATTAAGCGTGCCAAAACCGCCAGTCCGGATGCCCCCCTCTATGTCGTTGCTGTCGGAGCCATTACCAATGTTGCCAGCGCCATCCTGATGGAGCCCTCCATCATCAATAATATAGTAGTCGTTTGGCTGGGGGGAAATTCCATTAATTGGAAGAATACCCGGGAATTTAACTTTTCGCAGGACCTGAACGCATCAAGGCTGATCTTCGATTGCGGGGTACCCTTTATGCAATTACCCTGCACTCCTGTAGTTACTCACCTGGCCACTACATATCCTGAGATGAAGTTTTACCTCGAAGGTAAGGGTGCCATCGGAGATTATCTTCTGGAAATTTTCAAGGAGTATGAAAAAGACCATTATGCCTGGTCCAAGGTGTTGTGGGACATGACCGCAGTGGCCTGGTTGATCAATGGGGACTGGACCCCCTCAGACCTGATCCACAGTCCCATAGTAACAGACCAGCATACTTTTAGCTTTGATGATTCAAGGCATCTGATACGGGCCGCTTACCACATCCG
>CAZXOJ010000469.1:0-3071 GCA_964642325.1 uncultured Bacteroides sp.
CTGGCCCTGGGTGGATGGGAACCTCCTGAGCTCATAGCATTATGCGAGGTTGAGAATTATTTTGTCCTGCACTGGCTAATCAATGAGACGCCAATGCGAAAACATGAATACCGGGTCATCCACAAGGATTCACCTGACCCCAGGGGGATAGATGTTGCCTTGCTCTATCGCCCGGACTTTTTTACACCCGTTCTGTTTCGCTATTACATTGTACCGGTCGGGGATTCCCATCCGGATCCTACAAGGGATATCCTCTATGTAAAAGGGATCATCAATGGAGGTGACAGCCTGCACCTGCTTATAAATCACTGGCCTTCACGCTGGGAAGGGATCTTGGAATCAAGACCGGAGAGGCTGGCTGCCGCAGATGTCTTGAAGCATATCTTTGATTCATTGATATTGGCCGATGAGCAGTCCCGCATACTTGTAGCAGGGGATTTTAACGATGAGGTCACGGATATCAGTTTGAGGGAAAGCCTGGGGGTTCAACATCCCATAAATCAATGCCAGGTCAATCGCTTGTATTTCCCCTGTGACAGTCCTATGCCAGGACAGTCAGGCAGCCTGAAATACCGTAGGAGGTGGTACAGTTTTGATCTCATCCTGGTCAGTGGCACAATGCTACAGAATACAGGGCTTTGCGTTAGCAAGAAAGGATACAGGGTTTTTTCACCAGGCTTCCTCCTGGAAGAAGATCCACAGTGGCTGGGACACCGTCCCTTCAGGACCTACAGGGGTTACAGGTACCATGGTGGATTCAGTGATCACCTGCCGGTTTATATTGATATTTATACCAAAGGCGGGCAGGACTGAAGAATTACTTTTTGACAGGCTCATAACCAAGTTCTTTCCCTTTCTCGATCATCAGATCATAAGCTTCCTTATAATCATTTCTGATGATCCCATCGAGGATGGCCTCCTTGATTATACTTTTTAAAATGCCGACAGGTTTTGAGGGAGGAAGGCCGAATATCTCCATGATCTCTTCCCCGCTGATAGGGGGCTGAAAATTACGGATAGAATCTTTTTCATCAAGCAGTTCAACTTTTTCCCTGACAATTTGAAAATTCCTCAAGTGTCGTCTTACTGTTTTTTCATTTTTCGAAGTGATGTCCGCTTCACAAAGTTTCATAAGATCTTCCAGGTTTTCTCCTGCATCGAAAACGAGGCGCCTGATGGCTGAGTCTGATATCCCTTCGGGAGACAGGGCAATTGGCCTGAGATGCAGGAGGACCATCTTTTGGACGAATTTCATCTTCTCATTCAAGGGGAGTTTCATTGTCCTGAAGATGCGGGGAACCATCTTCGAACCGATGAAATCATGCCCATGGAAAGTCCACCCGGATTTACTATCATATCTTTTTGTAACAGGCTTGGCGATATCATGCAGCATGGCAGCCCATCTTAGCCAGAGATCATCAGATATGCTGGAAAGATTATCCACCACCTTTATGGTATGATAAAAATTATCTTTATGCCGCTGTCCATTTTCCTCATGAACACCTTTCAAATCATGGAATTCAGGAAAAATAATGGGCATCAGTCCAGTTTCATCAAGCAGGATCAATCCAACAGAAGGCTTGGCTGTAAGCAGGATCTTGTTCAACTCGTCAGTAATCCTCTCCTTTGATACAATGCTTATCCGGAATGCTGATTTTTTAATACCCTCGAGTGTTACCTCATCAATGGTAAATCCGAGTTCAGAAGCGAAGCGGATGGCACGCATCATTCTCAGCGGATCATCTGAAAAAGTTTGTGCAGGTTCCAGTGGTGTTTTAAGGACTTTGTTCTCAATATCATTCAGTCCATTGAAAGGGTCCACCAATTCCCCGTAATTATCTTTATTCAAGGAAATCGCCATGGCATTGATCGTGAAATCCCTTCTGTTCTGGTCATCCTCAAGCGTACCATCTTCCACTACAGGTTTCCTGGAATCTCTTCGGTAGGATTCCTTTCTTGCACCTACGAATTCAATTTCTCCTTCCTGGAATTTTACCATGGCAGTGCCAAAATTCCGGAAGATACTTACAGGGATATTATCTCCCAGGCTGCGGGCAAATTTTCGGGCAAACTCAATCCCGCTGCCCTGTACAACTATGTCAATATCATGCGTATCACGTCCCAGGATGCAATCCCTCACAAAACCACCGATCACAAATGCTGGCATGTTTTCCTCCTGGGCTATGTCCCTGATTGCACTGAAAATCTTATCATTGAGACATTTCTTCATATATAGATATGACAATATTGTATTTTTCATGACAAAATTACAATAAAATCGTCACATTAGGAGCTGGCATATAATTTGACCAATGATGTTAAATTCGTACTTTTGTAAATATTTATATTAATTCATATTAAAATAATTTGTGATGACAGAACATCTTACAGTGGATACTTTTAAAGAAAAGGTATTCAATTTTGAAGAGAACAAGGAATGGAAATTTGAGGGTGAAAAGCCATGTATCATTGATTTCTATGCAGACTGGTGCGGGCCGTGTAAGATGGTTGCTCCAGTCCTCGAGGAGCTATCAGAGGAGTATGATGGCAAACTTGATATCTATAAGGTAAATACCGAAGAACAGAAAGAGTTATCAGCTGTCTTCGGAATACAGAGTATACCGTCTCTTCTGTTTGTCCCAAAGGACGGGCAGCCGCAGATGGCTATGGGGGCATTGCCCAAAGATACACTGGAGAAGGCATTCAAAGATGTTTTAAAAGTGGATTAAATCCTTTCAAAGAAAATATTAAATGAAGCCGTATCAGTTCAATCCTGATGCGGCTTTGTTATTTTTAGGGGATATTGGAACACTGCTGCATATTCCGCTACGCGAAACACGCTAGGCAGCTTATCCAACATCCCCTTTAAAAATTAATAGCCAGACCAAATCAGCCTATACATTTCAAATCATTCCTTAGGAAGGATGTAATTCTTAGGCATTGGCTTGGTGGAATAACAACCTTATTAAGTAATTGTGAATTTATCTTTATCTTTGTTGTACTTCTCTAAGGGGGTGCCTAAAAATTGCGGGCTGAGATCATACCCTTAGAACCTGATCCGGGTAATGCCG
>CAZXOJ010000470.1:0-3065 GCA_964642325.1 uncultured Bacteroides sp.
TATTCCATACCAATCCCAAGATAGTATACCTGACCAAGGACCCCAGGCTGGGGAAATACCTGGATGATGTATGGGAGGGAATGTACCTTTTTGAAGAAAGACCGAATGGGAACAGGAAAGATGTGGAGAGCTTCGGGCGATCAAAAGATATCATTGGCACACCTGACATGATGGATGAAATGCTTGACGACCATGATAACATAATGGACCAGGAGCATTTCCTCAAATGCAGACTTTTTGATGTTTTCATAGGAGACTGGGACCGGCACGAGGACCAGTGGCGATGGGCATCATTCAAAGATAAAGACCATATGATCTATAGGGCTGTGCCGAGGGACAGGGACCAGACATTCTTCCTGAACGAGGGTTTCTTCCCCTGGATCTCAAGCCGGAAATTTGCCCTGAGAATGAACCAGGGATTTAAACATGAGATCAAGGATATGGGTGGACTAGTATCCCAGGGTAAATGGCTTGACAGGAGATGGCTGAATGGGTTGGAAAAGAAGGAGTGGATCAGGGCAGCAGAGAAGATGCAGGCTAATCTTACCGACGATATCCTGCAAGCAGCCATTCACGATATGCCCCCCCAGATCGCTGAAGTAAAAGGCGATATAACCCTATCCAAGCTCAAGGCCCGGCGTGAACAATGGCCGGAATTTGCCGAAAGGCATTATGATATCATTTCTAAGAAGGTTGACATTGTGGGGAGTGATAAGCGTGAACAATTCTCTGTCGAAAGGCTGAATGATAATGAAACCGAGGTAAAGGTCTGGTCGGTAAGCAGCAAAGGCAATAAGAAGGATAAGATCTATGACCGCACCTTTCAGCATGATGAAACCAGTGAAATTCGCTTATATGGATTGAAAGGCAAGGATGAATTTGATGTCGAAGGTTTGGTCGACAAAGGCATGAAGGTCAGGATAATCGGTGGACCCGGAAAGGATGACATCAAGGACAAATCACAGGTTAGTGGACCAGGCAAACGAACGATAATCTACGATACAAAGGGGAAGAATGAGATCGAATTTGGGACTGAAGCGCGAAACAGGACGTCCAAGAGGCCCGAAAGCAACACTTATACCTACAATGCATTTAATTATAACAAGTTTATCCCCCTGGCCTATTTCGGTTACAATGCAGATGAAGCATTTATCCTTGGAGCAGGATTTTTCTATACGACGCAAGGTTTCCAGAAAAGTCCTTATGCCAGCCATTCTACATTTGGAGCCCGGTATGCCTTTGCAACCAATGCACTGGAATTCACCTATGACGGGAAATTCACTTCTGTTTTAGGGGGACTCGACCTGCAACTTCATTTTATTTTCAGGGATCCCCGCTATGCGGAGAATTTTTTCGGGCTGGGAAATGAAACCAAGAAAACCACAGATGATAAAAATTATAACCAGGTTCGGATCGGCCAGCTGCATGTGAACCCTGAGATCAGTAAAACAATCAAGAACAGTACGCTATCAGCCGGACTCTTCTACCAGGCTTTCGAAGTTGAAGACACCGAGGACAGGTTTATTACCGACATTCCTAATAATGGACTTAGCTCCGATGTGTTTGATGACCAACGATTTGCCGGTATTAACCTGCGCTATGAGCTGGATTCCAGGAATGACAAAGTGCTCCCTACCCGGGGTATTTACTGGAACACCAGGTCTACATTTAATTACAGCCTCTCAAGCAATGCCCATACTTTCAACCAGCTGGCCTCTGATTTCAGCTTCTTCCTGAGCTTCAGAAAACCATACCGGGCGGTCATCGCTTTCAGGGTGGGCGGAGCATTTAACGTTGGCGATTATGAGTTCTTTCAGGCTAACA
This sequence comes from uncultured Bacteroides sp., assembly GCA_964642325.1. Taxonomy (GTDB): domain Bacteria; phylum Bacteroidota; class Bacteroidia; order Bacteroidales; family SM23-62; genus SM23-62. The sequence continues at coordinate 1,825 of CAZXOJ010000470.1, forward strand.
GCGTAGGCGGGAATATAAACCTGCGGGGCCACAGATCAACCAGATACTCAGGTGACGCAAATGTATATCAAAACACAGAACTGCGGTTCAAACTTTTTAATTTCTCCACATATATTGCCAAGGGAGAAGCCGGGATCATGGGCTTTAACGATTTCGGAAGGGTCTGGCTTGATGGAGAGGATTCCCGGGTATGGCACCATGGAGCCGGCGGTGGACTCTGGTTATCTCCATTCCGCCTAGCCGTTCTGAATGCTACATGGGAGTGGTCTAAAGACGAACCCAGTGGATTGTTCGCTTTCAAGTTCAGGTTCCTGTTCTAATATCCGGTCAATATTATGAAGAGATATACCACCCTGATAGTACTGGTAGCACTATCACTGAGCAGCTGGTCTCAGAAAATAGACAGCCTTGACCAGAAAGTCTACAATATAAGAGCAGTCGTTGATATACCCATCACGGCGGGAGCTTTTGCTTTGAATTATGGGGGACTAAGAATACTGCAACAAAAAACACCCCTTGATTCAATGACCATCGTAAACCTGGATCCCAATGATGTCAATTCATTTGACAGACGTGCCATGCAGCAGGATGCAGCATATGCCGAAACAGCAGCGAAAATTTCTGATTATGGTATGTATGCATGTTTTGCCCTGCCACTGCTTTTCCTGGCCGATAAGGAAACCCGGAAAGACTGGGCGCCCCTGTTCCTGCTATACCTGGAGACCGAGGCCATTGTCGGTAGTCTTTATTGCTGGGGAGCGGCCATGCATGTAGATCGCATAAGGCCCTATGTATATCATCCGGAATGGGGAAATAAAAAATATCTGCTATACGGAGCTGCTGCCATCCCCCCGATTATCATCTGATACTACAGGGTCAAGGCGATGGAGCATTTTCCAACTGATGTCATAACTGGCTTCATTGTCGGTACAACCACCGGGATACTGGTCCCTCATCTCCACAAAAATAAAATGGCCAACCTGGCCATAGTCCCTGTTGCAACAGGCCGCTTCAACGGATTTGCCATGACCCTGAAATTCTGATTGATCCCATCGCATAATTCATCCTGTCAACCCTTTTTTTACCGGGAGAGGATAAGGCTCAATTCTTTACATTCTAGTTATTTATTCAGATGAACTGTATCTGGCGCCGTTCCTTTGCGGTAAAAATGAAAATGGCAGCAATCACCTCCTTTGGCAAGTGTGCAAGGACGCCTGAATTCACTATTGATTGCATCCTCG
>CAZXOJ010000471.1:0-3047 GCA_964642325.1 uncultured Bacteroides sp.
ACATTCCGGGTCACCATGATAGGTGAACGGGTAAGTGTTTACCTGAACGGGGTCCTGGTTGTTGACAATGTTATCCTGGAGAATTACTGGGATAGAAGCATACCTATCTTTCCTTCAGGTGCGATAGAACTGCAGGCACATGGGAATGATTGTGCTTTCCGTGATGTTTATGTCAGGGAAATTCAAAGCGCAGAATTAAGTCCCGAGGAAAAAGCAGCCGGCTTTGCGCTGTTGTTTAATGGGAAGAACCTGGATGGCTGGATCGGCAACAAAATCAACCACGTAGTCGAAGAAGGTACCATTTCAATCCAGCCGAAACTTGGTGGCGATGGGAACCTGTATACGGAAAAGGAGTACGCCAACTTTAATCTCCGCCTTGAATTCAAATTAACCCCGGGCGCCAACAATGGACTGGGGATCCGTACCCCCCCGGAAGGAGATGCCGCCTACATTGGGATGGAATTCCAGGTGATTGATAACACAGCTGAGGTTTATGCAAAGCTTGAGCCCTATCAGTACCATGGTTCTGTATATGGGGTTATTCCAGCTAAGAGGGGATTCCTCAGGCCTGTTGGCGAATGGAATGAGCAGGAGGTTATCGTGGATGGCACAAAAATCAAGATTGTCCTGAACGGAACCACCATCGTCGACGGAGATATAGCAGATTCCATCAGGAATGGCACCCTTGATGGAAAGGATCATCCCGGGTTGAAGCGAAAAACAGGCCATATCGGATTTCTGGGCCATGGATCGGAACTCTGGTACAGAAATATCAGGATCAAGGAACTCGATTCCGGACAATGATAAAAACTTATCTGACATTTCTCCTATTGGTTATTTGGTACCCGGTCTGGGGCCAGTATGTTATCCCGGTTCCCACACAGGCACAGCTATCCTGGCAGGATGCTGAGCTGGCAGCACTGGTCTGTCTTGACCTGCATTCTTTTGACGGCAAATTTTATGTTCAGAAGGATGTACGCATCACCCCTGTAGAAGATTATAATATTTTCAACCCTCAGCATTATGATACCGACCAGTGGATACGATCCCTCAGGGATGCAGGATTCAAAATAGCTATACTCACTGTCAGCCATGAGACAGGTTTTTACCTCCACCAGAGTGATGCAACTCCCTACTGCATGAAGGCGCTCAAATGGAAAGATGGAAATGGAGACGTACTGAAGGATTTCAAAGCATCCTGCGAGAAGTATGGTATCCTTCCTGGCGTATATATCGGAATACGGTGGAATTCTTATTACGGCATCTATGATTTCAAGGTGCAGGGAGAGGGTTCCTTTGCCGTAAACCGGCAAAAAAACTACAACGATATGGTTGAAAGGATTGTAGAAGAGGTCTTTTCCAGGTATGGAGACTGGGCCATGGTATGGTTCGACGGAGGGGCACACGGCCCGGAACAGGGCGGTCCGGATGTGCTTTCGGTGTTTGAGAAATACCAACCCAACAGCCTGTTTTACCATAACCTCCAGAGAGCGGATATGCGTTGGGGAGGAAGTGAGTCAGGTATGGTTCCCTACCCTTGCTGGGGGACATTCCCCTTTGTTTCAACGGGGGCTGGTGAAAGTGCAAAAAAAGAGATCAGCAGGAACAATTTTGCCCTGCTGAAAACAGGTGATCCCGAAGGCCAGTATTATATCCCTGCCATGAGCGATGCTCCCCTGCGGGGAAATGGCGGACATGACTGGTTCTGGGAGCCCAACAGGGAACATATCATAAATCCTCTGGACAAACTGCTTGAAATGTACTATCATTCAGTCGGTCATAATACAACATTGATCCTGGGAGTGACTCCCGGTCCTGATGGATTAATGCCCGAACCGGATGTTAAACGGCTGAAGGAATTCGGAGATGAAATTGACAGGAGATTTTCAAATCCCCTCGCCAGCAAATCAGGAAAAGTAAAAAAAATCATCGTGAACCTTGATGGCATGCATACAGTTAACCAGCTAGTCCTAATGGAAGAGATTGAACACGGTGAAAAAGTGCGGGAGTTTACCGTTCAGGGAAAAACAGCTGGAGGCTGGAAAGATTTGTGCAAAGGGACTTGCATAGGGCATAAATTCATTGCCAGGCTTGAGGGTGTCGAGGTCTCATCACTGAGGCTGGTAATAAACAAAAACCTTGGAGAACCTCAAATCAAAGAGTTCTCTGCCTATAGTATTGAAGATATTGATATAACCATTAAACTGCCTTAATATGAAAAAAATCCTCTTTTTGCTGCTTGTAATAATTTTCTTGCAGCCTGCCACAAACCTTATGGCACAGAATCAACCGGAGAAAATGGATGATAAGGAGCGTGCGGATCAAATCAAAGAATTAAAATTCGGAATGTTTATCTGCTGGTCTTTCAGTACTTTCTACGGCATGGAGTGGACTCCAACGTTGGATAAGAATGCTTCGTATTTTAAAGCCACGGGCTGTGATACTGACCAATGGTGCAAAGTAGCCAGGGATGCAGGCATGAACTACATTCTCTTCCTTTCAAAACATCATGATGGCTTCTGCCTCTGGGACACACAGACCACGGACAAAAAAGTAACGAATAGTCCACTCGCTACAGATGTACTGAAGCAACTCAGGAAATCCTGTGATAAGTACGGAATAAAGCTGGCTCTTTATTATTCGGAAGGGGACTGGAACTGGGAAGGTGCCGTTGATGGGGAAAACTGGAAGGCCGGAGAAAGCAAAAATCCTGAAATGAAAAAAGCCCAATTGAAGGAATTATGTACTGATTACGGACCCATAGAATTCTTCTGGATGGATCATGCTATTGGGGACGGTGGACTAAACCACAAGGAAACTGCGGACTGGGTACACGGATTCCAGCCTGATTGCTTTGTAGGATTCAACCATGGAGAGCCTGCAGGCCGACTCTCCCTGAGGGAACTGGGAAAGCCCGGGCATATAGGGGATGCAAGCACCAGTAAGTACAATAAGGATGCCGAGGCCAGCTACCAGGGGTATCTGGTGGCTGAGTTTACCTATCCCATTCTGCCTGAACATGAGGGAGGAGCCATGTGGTTCTATTC
>CAZXOJ010000472.1:0-3043 GCA_964642325.1 uncultured Bacteroides sp.
TGTACGTCTAAACCATAAGCTCTGGGGCGGAGAAGGCGATGGTAATGCCGTCCAATTCATCGGCTCAGAAGGGAAAATTGAAGTCAGCCGGAGCTTCCTAAGGACTTTCCCCGATGAGAAGCTGGCTTCATCAGATCTAAAAAAGAACGATCAACGGGTATATTTCAGCGACAACCATTACCAGGACTGGATCGATGCCATCAAAAAACGGAACAAACCGGTCTCAGATGTGGAAACCGGCCACCGGACTGCATCGGTCTGTAATCTGGTCAACATATGCTATGAATTGGAACGCCCCCTGCTCTGGGATCCTGAGAACGAGAAATTCATCGGAGATGCCTGGGCAGACATGATGCTGTCACGTCCCTACCGGGGTAAGTGGGATTTTACTGATTTTTAAGCCTGAAAGGCAACGAAATAAAAATCAAGGAGTACTAGTGCAGGATGGATGACTATGGTTTTTGGCCGGTATAGGTAAAAAGTTGTCTTGTCTGGACGTCTTCTATGAAGTATACATTACCGTCGCAGGGCATGGTAATGCTAATATCAACATTTTCATAGCCAGGGGTACCAAAATGAGCCTCGGCCGGGTTTCCTCCGCTGTAACCGTTGGAAACACTTATGCATTTGATGCCTAGCAAGGCATCTTCCTTCCCTGAGCTACCCGGTTCATAGATCCTGACCATAGCCCCGATGCCATTCCGGTTATCTTCATCAGGGATATCCATCCGGATACTGATGTAATTGTCTGCCCCTTCCGTAATATTCCGGAGCAGTGGTGATCTCTCTTCAGCGTACCATTGTGGACCGAGGTAATCCAGCCTTCCGTCACGGTCAAAGTCGGGCATCCCCCCCGCCGGCCAGTATTGGAGTCCCCCGGAAGGACCACCAGAACCTGTAGGACCGCTAAACTGTGGTAATCCATTCGGAGCATTCCCCGTATTTGTATAGATAAAACTTTCCCGCGTTGATACTAGTATATCCATGTCCCCGTCATTGTCCAGATCCTCTATAGCAACATAAGGTTCCTTCTGGGATACGGTATCTATCCCTACCTCCTCACTAACTTCTTCAAAGTGGGGATCTCCATTTTTGCCAATCCCCTTATTGATGTAAACATGGGCCTTATGGGACAAGGTATTCCCGAAATGGTCACCCATAACCATATCCAGCAGCCCGTCCCCGTTCAGATCACCTATCTCTGCCCCGCAGGTCCATACAAGATTCCCCGCCCTTGCATTGGCCGAATACTGTGGATCGAAAAATTCGTAATCAAGCTTGCGAAAAGTACCATCCTGGTTATTAAGATACATGACATTGGTGTGAGCAAAGAAGAAATCTGGCCAGGTATCATTGTTGATATCGCCGACAAAACCTCCCAGTCCATTCATGTTTTCAGGAAGTCCCACCTCAACCGTAACCTCCTTGAAAACCATGTTTCCCATGTTCCGCATCAGATGGGATCTGCCGATTGACCATGGCCAGCAATCATCGTCCTGCATCAACAGGTCGATCCGGCCGTCACCATCATAATCCAGCACAAAGGTATTCCTCGCAGAAACCACCACTGTGTCAATGTTATAGATAAGATTGCTTTTGGCCGATACATCAATCATACCGCCCCGTCCGTCGTTGCGATAGAGGCCATTGCTCCTGCCATGATTATTATCCTCACTGCTGTTGGCAATATGTGAGGTGACCAGGTCCAGGTAACCGTCATTGTCAAAGTCGGCAAATGCTGCCCCACTGCTCATTCCTTTGATTTGAGTCGGAGAAGGTGTCACTTCGGTGAAGTGGGTCCCCCCATGGTTGATCAGCAACTTATCCGGTTCAGGGAAGTCCCCGTGCCCACGGAATGCATACCTTTCATTGGCATGTGTGGCAAATGTGCCGATAAAAAGGTCAGGGTAGTTATCATTATTGATATCCCCCCACGCCACTGAATGTCCATGCATCCCCTTCAGTAGCTCATCCAATCCTACATCAACTGTTACATCACTGAAGGTAATCTGTCCGGTTGCTTTTTCCAAGCCATCTTCTGAGCTGTTAACTACAGGATCTTTTGCCTGGTAAAAACTACCAGCAACAATGGCCAGTGTGAACATACTGGCAATTTTGATGAATACTTTTTTCATAATCATATACTTTCTTATTGATAATTCTTCTCATACCAGGCTTTTGCCTCTCCCGCCAGTTCAATTCCCTTTATCAGCTTATCCCTGTTTTCCTCTTCAGTGCTTATCCAGGGTGACTGTATAAATCCCAACAACCTTTCGTCTGCAATATTTTCTGCACAAAACCTTACATTTTTCATGAAGTTCTCATCTGTTCCCTCGTAGAAGTTGCTTCCTCCGGGAACCTGGTCATAGCCGAGCGATTCCAGGGTCTGGTAGCCTTTTACTTCGATATTTGTTTCAGGATTAAAATCCAGCCTGTTGTACCAGTTGCTCTGAAGGACTGATTTGGGCATCATCCTGGCAAATATTTCGGGCTTATGTCTGACAAAATCCTGCCATACCCATGGACGGGCCCCGTTTTTCATCACCTCTCCTATCAGGAAATAAATATCACCCCAGTATAATTCCTGTTGCCTTACAACGATCTGTTCATGTTCGCGCTGGTTGCGTGAATTCTCCTCGTCCATTCCAAGGTGGAATAGGCGTGGCTTTCCATAGATATCCATCACCTCAGCAATTAATACCCTGCAAACATCATAGTATTTATCCGTTGAGACCATGCGGGAATATTTCCCAAGCCATGCATCATGGCAGGTAGAAAAATTCAGCTTGGGAATGGGTTCAAGTCCCATGGCCCGGATCTTTTCCAGCTCTTTGTATAACCTGTCGATAGACCAGGCATTCCTGACTGCAATTTCCGGGTGACTCTTATATACTATCGCATCCCCAAGGTCCATTACTACCATGTTCATACCCGCTTCTGCCATTTTCTCAAGGGCATCGTTCCAGAGGGAATCATCGAACGGGAGGACAGGGGATTTTTCCTTCCACATATTCATGCTGATATGCAGCAGGCAGGCCCAGAT
>CAZXOJ010000473.1:0-1340 GCA_964642325.1 uncultured Bacteroides sp.
GCAAAAGATTATCCATGCCCGGGTGCATCGCCTTCCAGTTTTGGACATTCGGGATTCACAGGAACCATGGTCTGGGCAGATCCCGAGAACGAAATAAGCTATGTATTTCTCTCCAACAGGGTATACCCGACCCGGGAAAACAATCTGATAGCCAAAATGAATATCAGAACAGCTATACTCCAATGCGTGTATGATTCGATCATTGAATAGTGCTTAAATAAATTAAACCATGAATAGTATGAAAACAATTCAAAAATTATTCGGCTTTTGTCTTCTCTCCGGACTTATTCTACTGCTACTTTTACCTAACAAGGCCTGGGGGAGCAACTACGTGAAGATAGCCACCATTGGTGCACCAGCCGCACAGCTGGACCTCGACCAGGAACCACAGGTACTTGTGGACCAGATGATTGAATTCTGGCAAAATGAATTGGCCCCGGTGCTTCCCGACAAACCTGACCTGATCGTATTGCCGGAGGCATGCGATAGACCGGCCGGAATGAATACGGAATTACAGTTCCGCTATTTCAAGGCACGCGGGAACCAGGTATTGGATTATTTTAAAACCGTGGCAAAGGACAATGAATGTTATATTGCCTTTGGGACGAAGCACCAGCTGGATGACGGAACCTGGCGTAATTCCTGCATACTGGTGGACAGGCAAGGTGATATTGCCGGTATCTACAATAAAAATTTCCCAACCATTGGGGAAATGGAAGCCGGGATCAAAGCCGGCAAAGAAGCCCCTGTATTTGATTGTGATTTTGGACGGGTCGCCTGTGCTATCTGTTTCGACCTTAATTTTGATGAATTGCGCCTGCGATATGCCGAACAAAAACCTGATATTATTTTGTTCCCTTCCATGTATCATGGGGGATTGGTACAGCAGAACTGGGCATATACCTGCAGGGCATATTTCGTCAGTTCTATAGCCATTGCCAGCCTTCGTTCTGAAATTCGCAATCCCATGGGAAAAGTTGTCGCAACGACCACGAATTATTTTCATCGTACCGTAGGCACAATTAACCTGGACTATTGCCTGGCACATCTCGATTATAACTGGGCCAAGCTAAGGGCATTGAAGGAGAAATACGGAGAGGATGTGACCATTTCAGATCCCAGCGAGATAGGTTCCGTATTGCTGACAAGTGAGCATGAGACCATAAGCATTGATGAAATGGCAAAGGAATTTGAGATCACCCTGCTTGATGAATACCTGGATAATTCAAGGGCATTCAGACATAAACCGGATATGATGGAATAATTATACATCCTAATAGTATGTTGAATTATAATTTATTGTTTCTGGCTGTCCTGCTTCTATTTGGGCAGGACAATTC
>CAZXOJ010000473.1:1440-3041 GCA_964642325.1 uncultured Bacteroides sp.
AACCAACTCACGCATTAAATCATCTGGAGTCTGTTTCTCCTTTGGCGGATTCTATCAGTCACCCACCCTGCAGTGAGTTTGAGGTACCACACTACAACGCCTATAGGATTAAAACAGCGCCACATATTGATGGCAAGCTGGATGAACCTATGTGGAAAGTTGCACCGAAATCTCTCCCCTTCCGGGACCTGATCTCGGGAACAGAGACCATCCATGATACCAGGGTTTCTGTATTGTGGGATAATGAATATTTATATGTAGCCTATTGGGTAGAAGAACCTAATGTACAGGCTACCTTAACTGAACGCGATGCCAAGATCTACCAGGATAATGATGTAGAGCTGTTCATTGCGGGACGGGATACTTATTACGAATTTGAGATCAATGCTTTTGGAACCATTTACGAAGTGTTCTTCATCTGGGAGGAATCTTATAAAAATGGGGGCTATGAAACCATAGCAGGATTAGGTCTGAATGAACCAGGGAGAAAACCATTTCATGGAGTGGGCTATAAACCACATCCCCGGGGACCCAGAATTGGATTTTGGAATTGGGATTTCCCAGGATTAAAAAGCGCCGTTTTCGTGGATGGCACCATTAATGATGACCAGGATAGAGACCGGGGCTGGACAGTAGAACTGGCCCTCCCATGGTCAGGAATGTCCGTGCTGGCAAAGGCTGATAAGCGGAGTCTTCCACCACAGGATCAGGATATCTGGCGAATGGATTTCTCAAGATTTAACCAGTACAGGGAGGCTCAACCAACAAAGGACTCTAAAGGTTGGGCCTGGAGTCCACATGGCGTTATGGATTCACATGTACCGGATTGCTTTACTTATATTCATTTTTCCACAAAAGATGTCGGCTCATTAAAAAAGTAAACTACAGACTGATGGGGATTAAAAAGTTCCGTTTTCGATATGCTTTGCTTTTTACTTTGCCGTTGTTGGTTTTTTCTTCCTGTAATAATAATGCAGAAAACAACCTGAAAGAAGCAGGCCGGGATTGGCCTGTATATCTTGGAGGCAATAGCAGTGCCCAATATACACCACTTGACCAGGTTAATAAACATAATGTCCAGAAGCTTACCTTGGCCTGGGAGTATCATTCTGGCAAGGATTCTTCTGACCAGCTTTCTCAAATTCAATGCAACCCGATTATTGTTGACAAGGTGCTGTTCGGAACATCACCCGGGCTGAAGGTATTTGCCCTGGATGCTGAAAATGGAAAACAAATATGGGAGTTTAACCCTGAACATGATGCTGGTTTCAATTTGCATGTCAATCGGGGAGTAACCTTCTGGAAGGATGGAAAAGACAAACGAATATTTTTTACTGCGGGGTCGAACTTGTATGCAATAAATGCTGAAACCGGTCAACTTATCGGGACTTTTGGCAAATCTGGGATTGTTTCCTTAAAAACGGGCCTGGGTCATGATGCTCAAGATAGCTATGTGGTTGCCAGGACCCCAGGTATTATTTATAAGGACTTGTTGATTATGGGATCAACTGTTTCCGAAAGTATGGGAGCAGCTCCTGGTTACATTCGTGCGTTTAATGCCCGGACAGGGAGTTTGGAATGGACCTTTAACACCATTCCCA
>CAZXOJ010000474.1:0-3022 GCA_964642325.1 uncultured Bacteroides sp.
GGACAAAATCAAATCATTTGTAAATCAAATCAGGTCTTAGTATACTTACCTGAAAAGGGTCCTTTTCAGGAATGGTAGCGACGATGTATTATACCCTCCATGAAATAAGAAAGCCGTCCTAATTTGATTAAGACGGCTTTCCTGATGTTATCTATTAGCTTGACTGTTTACCACTTTCTGAGGTTTATGGTCCTGGTTTCATCACCTACGGTAACAGTGGCTTCCGGATCACAGGTCCCTTCACCATAATCAAGGGTTACTTCTGGCCTTCCTTCTGCGGAGATCAGAACGGTACCTTTTGTAATGAAACGGCAACCGATCTCTTTCCAGAGAGAGTTGGTGATTTCCCTGCTGAAAGGTATTCCTTTCCTGTTAATTCCAGTGGCTATTCCGTCGATATACCATATATCATCTCTTCTGTCCCACCTGGTATCTTCTCCTTCTACAAATGTCCGGGTGCGGTTAACCTCCTTCGAGATGACGATGTCTGCATCGGGTACATATACCTTGCCTTCGGTCAGGATAACTGAAAAATATAGTTTTCCTTCATATTCTCCTTCCATCCAGCTGCCTTCATTGGTAACAACCCTTGTTCCTTCAACTTTATGGCCATTTACATAGAACTTTTCAAGTTCAACGGTCCGAGAGGATCCTTGTTCCCACATGGGTCCTGAGACAGTAATGATGATCCTTCCTTTCCTGGTACGCTTGGTGTGTGTACATCCGTCACCATAGTCAACAATGACTTTCCTTGGCCAGAAATTACCATCTGTAGTGACAATACTGATGACCGGGCAGGTATCGAGTTCAGATTTCAATCCTGGCATTGTATAACCAAATTGATCCATGATATTCAAAACCATATCTACCTCGGTAAATATATCATCGTAGGCCATATCTGCAATGGCATCATCTTCTGCAGTCATCAGGTCAATGTCTTCAACACTTTTATTCTTCTCACATGCTATCATAGTGATGGCAGCGAAAAGGATAATGGATAAAACTGATATAAAACTTCTCTTTTTCATAATCTTTCTCTTTAATTAATAATTAATAACGTTTTTGTTGTTTATTTAGTTTCGTAGAACGTGCATTTTTGTGCTCTCACAGTATTACACACACCACTTTTGAATTACCCTTACTTCCTTTTAAAAATTTTCCGGATTTTTCCCATCTTTGCCTGCCACAAAGGAAGAACATGGTGAAAAACAAGGCAGGCGTATATATCAGTGTAGTGGCCGCTATGACTATGTGGAGCCTGACCTTTGTCTGGTTCAAGATCGCAAATGAGTACTATGGGCCATTCACGATTGTATTCCTGAGATTATTCCTTTCCGCTGTTATTTTACTAGGTATATCATGGATCTCATCTCTGCTGCAGAAGATACAGCGAGGCGACCTCCTAAGGTTCCTGGTCCTTGCATTCATCTATCCGGTGATGTATTTTATTGCTGAAAGCCTGGGACTGACCATGATCTCTGCTTCCCAGGGAGCGGTCATAATCTCCGTCATACCCCTGCTTGTACCGGTTGGGGCTTATCTTTTTTTGAATGAACGGGTAAGCACCCTGAACATCGTCGGGATCATGATATCCTTTATTGGAGTTATCATTGTGGTGATGAAAAGGGATCTTTCTTTTAATGCTGCACCAGCCGGCATATTACTTATGCTCGTTGCCGTCCTATCCGCAGTTGGATACACCCTGATGGTGAAGAAACTTACAGAAAGATATAACGCATTTACAATAACCACCTATCAAAACATTATCGGAAGTGTAATGTTCCTGCCGCTTTTTCTTTTTTTTGAATACAGGGACTTCCTCTCTTCAGAACATTCAGTGAGGGGCATCGTTAACCTCGGGTACCTTGCTGTTTTTGGTTCATCGCTTGCCTTTATCTTTTTTAATTATGGGGTAAAGGTCCTGGGAGTCACAAGAACCGAGATATTCTCCAATATCATCCCCGTAATTACAGCAGTATTTGCTTATTACATGCTTGGCGAGGATCTTGGATTCCAGAAGTTGTTTGGCATTGCTGTGGTGCTTTCAGGACTCTTCCTGGCACAGCTGAAGACAAGGAAAAGGCCATACGATCATTTAGTTTCTCCCTGATACTCAAACAGAAAAATATTTTGGTATATTTCACGTTTGTAAAGCTGACACCCATACCATGTTCAGGTTAAAAACGGCCATTGGCTTTTTCGCTTTAATAATCCTTACTTCCCAGTTGTCAGCTCAGCTTGGTGGCAATTCAACCTATGCCTTTCTGAACCTGACCAATTCTGCCCGGGTTGCTTCGCTGGGAGGCAAAGTGGTGAGCCTGTGGGATGATGATCTGAACCTGCCTTTTCACAACCCGGCCCTGCTGCATGAAGGCATGTCCAATAGCCTGGTAATGAATTATGTGAATTATTTTTCCGATATTAATTACGGGTATGTTTCCTATGCCAGGTCTTATGATAATGTGGGAAATTTTGCATTAGGGCTCCATTATATCAATTATGGCAAATTCGTTGCTGCAGATAATGTCGGTAATATAACAGGAGAATTCAGGGCGGCTGAATATGCTTTTAATATGTTTTATTCCAGGGCGATCGACGACAATTTCAGCATAGGGGTCAACCTGAAACCGGTCTACTCTGTACTTGAGACATACCGGTCTTTCGGAATGGTTGCCGATATTGGTTTGAATTTTACCAATGAGGATAAGTTGTTTAGCGGTGGACTGGTACTCCGGAATATGGGTGTACAGATCAAACCTTACCATGAAGGGCACAGGGAACCTGTCCCCTTTGAGATACTGATTGGGTTATCACAAAGGCTCAGGCATGCCCCATTCCGCTTTTCCCTGGTCGGGCACAACCTTCAAAAGCCTGACCTTTCCTATGATGATCCGGCAAAAAAGGATGAAGAATTTGATCCAATCACAGGTGATCCCATACCGGAAAATAAATATGCCAAATTCGGAGATAACCTGATGAGGCACCTGATATTCGGAGTGGAATTTATTCCATTTGAAAATTT
>CAZXOJ010000475.1:0-3013 GCA_964642325.1 uncultured Bacteroides sp.
CGTTTCCCTGTTCAGGTTAGTTTTCTGTAGCAGGTATCCTACAATATTCCCGGCTATGTTAAACAAGCCCTTTAACAAATGTCCGGGTTCCACAGCCTGGTGGCCATGACCCTGTGCGTTGTCTACAGCAGCCTGTATGGCTTCCTGTGATTTTATGGTTAGATTATCCTGTCTCATATTTCAGTTTATTTTTATTGATTGATCTGTTCACTTTGCATGAGAAGACGTCAAACTTCCTGCCAATGGGATAAAATTATTAAATATGTCATTCTGTCTTGTTGTTTCAAAAATAATCTGCCATTTTGTCATTGTTCGTTTTCGTGCGAGTTATGTATCATAAGCGGTCAGTGATACAAAAGACTTCAGATATTAATAGTCAGTCTCCTAACATATTATGATAATTGGCATGAATCCTGAGCTTTCTTTAAGGTATTCCATCCGGCAATCACTCATCTCCTGTTATACATTAGGAAATTTCAAACTATTCAGAAAAATGTTTCCACTGAGGCATATCTGTTTTCTGTGTTTACTTATTCTTGGACAATTAGCTATGGCACAGGATGTTCAACAGGAAGTCAAACCCATGGTTCACTCATGGGAATATCCCGTATCATTGCCATTCAGTATGGCAAACAAACTCATCCTGATACCGTTACAGATCAATGATTCCGACACTTTGCAGTTTATTTTTGACACCGGACTTGAGAATTCCATTATATGTGAATTAGAAGCTGATGAGATAATTGAATTAAAGCATGCAAGGGAGGTAATGGTCAGGGATATTGTATCTGGCAATCCTATTGAGGCTATTCATACCAAGGGTAACATGCTGAGGGTGGGTGATATTACTATGCAGGACCAGGATTACATTATCCTTTCCAGCAATGTGTTGCAACTTTCCAGCAAAATGGGCACAAAGATTCATGGTTTATTGAACATGCAGGCATTTCAGGAATATATGATCGAAATTGATTATGACAGGCGGCTTCTTACCTTTTATGAACCGCGCTATTTCAGAGAGAATAAAAACCTTGATGGATACGCATCATTGCCGATGGATATCAAAAATGCTGCACCCTTTATTAAGGCGACTATCTTTACAAACGATGATTCTTCACTTCCTGTAGAGCTAATGCTGGATACGGGTGCCGGCAATGCCCTGAGCCTGGACACTGGTTCCCTGCCAGGCTATTCCATTCCCGACGGAAGCGTGGATGGTTTCCTTGGCTGCAGTATCAACGGCAATATTAAAGGTAAGATCGGCAGGATAAGCGGGATGGATATCGGTCCGTTTCACCTGACCGATGTATTGGTATCGTATCCTGAATCACAAACAGCTGTGATTACCGAGACGGCCAATGAACCTAACGGCAGCCTGGGTGCAGCCTTCCTGAGGCACTTTAACCTTATTATTGATTACCCTGACAGAAAGATCCATCTCATAGCTAACAGCGCTTTTGACGATGAATTTCATTGTGATATGAGTGGCCTTGAAATCCTGGCTCCAGATCCCATAGAACATCGCTATCTCATCAGTGGTATAAGAAAGCAATCAAAGGCAGCGTTGGCCGGTATCAGGCCAGGGGATGAGATCCTTAGCATAAATGGCACCTCCACCATACAGCTTAACCTGGATGATATATACAATTACCTTCTCGGTAATGATGGCCAGAAGATCAGGCTGGAATTGTTGAGGGAAGGAGAAAAGATCAGGACCAGTTTTCGCCTGGAAAAATATATCTGAGCAGAACCTGCATCAAAAACACCCTCTTTTTTTTGAGTTATTCAATCTGTTTTGCTTTTTTTGCAGTCGCAAACCAAAATGAATCCAATATGACAACCAGAATCTTAAGCCTGTCAATTTTACTTGTCCTTGCAGTTTCCTGCGGACAACAAAGTAATAAAACCACAGATCTCAGTGAATTACAAGTATCTGAAGTTACTGTAGAGGCACTCCTTGCGGATGCATCCCCTTTCGTTGAACAGCCTGTTAGTGTCAAGGGTACTGTTGTCCATGTTTGCCGTCATGGCGGACAGCGTTTATTTGTCGTTGGTGAGGATGGAGAAGATCGTTTCCGCATCACAGTGGGTGAAAACATTTCAGAATTCGATGTCGAACTGGAGGGAAGCCAGATTGAGGTTAACGGGATTGTCAAGGAATTGATCATCGATGAAACCTACCTGGCTGAATGGGAAGCTGAAATCAGTGAAGACTCCAAACATGATCGCGGCGAAGGTCATGAAGGTGGTGTAGGGCATGGAGACGACCATGGTGAAGCAGCAGACCATGAAGAAGGACATGATGTTGACTCAGACAGTGGCCAGGAGGCGGAAGGTGAACATGAAGATGAAACACAAATGGCTTCCCAGCTGCAAAGAATACAGGATGTAAGGGATGAAATTGCTGCCAGCGGCAAAGATCATCTGTCAGACTACTGGTTAGAAACCATCGAATTCAAGGTGATCACAGAATAATCCCCTTTATTCACAAACATACATTAGTTTCAAATGAAAATCCGGAAGTGGCTCCGTATCATACACCGGGATATCGGATACATATTCGTTGGCATGTCCCTGGTCTATGGCATTTCCGGGATTGCGCTCAACCACCTGGACGACTGGAATCCGGATTACATCATCAGGATCTCAGAAGCTAAGCTGCAGGATCTTCCGGCTGCTGAAGATATTTCAAAAGAGGTGGCAGGATCAATGGCCAGGCAAATTGACCAAAATTATCAATACAGGAGCCATTTCTTTCCCCGGTCAGGAGTATTAAAGATATTCATAAAGCAGGGATCCGTTACGGTAAACCTGGATAGCGGCCAGGCCTATATCGAAGTGATAAAAAAACGACCTGTTTTCAGGGAAATGAACTTCCTTCATTACAATAAGCCGAAAAAATTATTTACATGGTTTTCAGATGCTTTTGCCCTGGCACTGATCCTCATGGCAATTTCCGGGCTGTTCCTGATCCGGGGAAAAAAAGGTATTACCGGAAGAGGGGCCTGGCTAA
>CAZXOJ010000476.1:0-3004 GCA_964642325.1 uncultured Bacteroides sp.
TATTCCTGGAGTCCGTTCTTAACAGATGTGATATCCGCTATGATACAATCATCCTTCAGGTATGGATCTATCTCTCTGAAAACCTTGATGGTACTATTCAAACTTACAGCATTGATCAGCAGGTCAGGTTGAAAATCCCTGATCTCCTCTAAGCTGAGAAATTTGTGAGAGTTAAAGAAGTACTTCAACTTTGCCTTATCTGGATCAAATACACCTACATCATAATCAAGGCACAGAGATTCTACCAGCCATGATCCCATCTTACCTGCTCCCAGTACAACAATTTTCTTCATCTGTAAATCTGCTTTACGCTTTATTAGTCCTTTTAATATTTTGTTCCATCAGCATAAAATCTGCCAGTACGATAGCTGTGGCTGCTTCAAGAACCGGCGGAACCCTCAGGGCGATGCATTTATCATGCCTCCCCTTGATTTCCAGGTCCTCGATCCTGCCCGATTTCATATTCATGGTACGCTGGACCTGAGAAGTACTTGAGGTAGGTTTGACAGCTACCCTGAATACCAGTTCATTCCCATTGGATATGCCTCCATTGATGCCCCCTGCATGGTTAGTTTCAGTTTTCCCAATGGCATCCAGTATGTTATCATTATGTTCAGAGCCCTTCATGGTGCTTGCGGCAAAGCCGGATCCGAATTCAATACCTTTTATGGCGGGTATGGCAAATACGATATGGCTGAGCTGCGATTCCAGGGAATCGAAAAATGGCTCTCCCAGTCCCACAGGCACCTGCTTTACACTGCATTCTATGATCCCCCCAATGGAATCATCCGATTCAATGGCCTTTTCAACCGCTTTTTCAATATTCTTCATTCCTCCGGCTTCAATCAGATGGGCATCAATGATCATCCCGTCCAACAGCTTTTTAGCCACTACCCCGGCAGCAACCATGGCAAGTGTAAGCCGGCCCGAAAAATGGCCTCCTCCCCTGTAATCCTGATACCCTCCAAATTTCCTGGATGAAACAAAATCAGCATGTCCCGGACGTGGCATGTCGCGCATCCTGGAATAATCGGACGAGCGCACATTACGATTTTCAAAAAGAATCGTTATGGGTGCGCCTGTGGTGAAACCGTTGAACAGGCCACTCAGCAGGTTGGGCAGGTCTTCCTCTATCCTCGGGGTTGTCCCTTTTGCCCCACTCTTCCTTCGGCCAAGGTCATATTCAAAATCTGCAGGTGCAAGAGGTATCCCGGCAGGACACCCGTCGATGACAACACCGACAGCAGGTCCATGAGATTCACCAAGGATGCTAATGCGGAATATTCGGCCAAAACTATTCATAATTTAAATCTAATAATTTTTATTCCTGTATTTGTCTTATAATGGATAGCAGTCGTTCCTTACTGATTTGTCCGGGTGCCGTTTCCTGTCCTGCTCCCGCCGCAGCAAAAGTAAATTCAGCTCCCAGCATGGGCGCGGCTATCCTTGATATGACACCCATCTCCCCCATGCCAATGATGACCATACGCAGTTCACTGTTATATAATTTCAACAGGTTCTGCAGGTCTTCGGTATGGTTTACCTGGCTTGCTATCTTAACCACATCTGCACCCGCTATCCTGCAATCACTGACTATTTGCTCCAGTTCTGGCAGGGCCGGTGTTTCTTCGAAATTATGATAGGAGATGATAATGCTTGTGCTATGGGTCCTGGCAGACATGATAATCTCATTCATTAATACCTTGTCAGATTCCACCTCTATGTCCACGTAATCCGCACCTGAAAGTATGGCCGTTTTAAGGATTTCCTGTCGATCAGCCTCATCCATTTGTCCGGGCCTGCAGGTGGCAATGCAGGAATTGGCAGCACGTACTACCTCCCTTACCTGATCCAGGTTCAATGTTAGCAGATCGAAACGGAACTCTACGAAGGTTTCCTTCCGGGCCATGGATAAACATTCCTCAAATTCTATCCCTCCCAGGGGTATGCATATCATCGATCCAGTCTTTTAGGGTTGCCAGTTCAATATTACGTATCACAGCTTCACCAATACTGTCGAGCAGGATAAGGCCGATGGAATCACCATCACGTTTCTTATCCCGCTTCATCACTTCGAATACATCATCAAATCCATGCGGATAATTTACCGGGAGGTGGTATTTTTTGATCAAATCCCGTAGCCTGTCCACATCCTGTGAGCTGATTAAACCAAGTTTTTCAGATATACCGGCAGCCAGCACCATCCCGATACTTACAGCCTCTCCATGTGGCATACCTGTGTTCTTTTCAAAAGCATGGGCAAAGGTATGCCCAAAGTTCAATTTTTTTCTTTCGCCTGACTCCTTCTCATCCGCTTCCACAATCCTGCATTTGGCTTCAACACAGGTGCTGATAATTTCTTCCAATGTCCCCTCTTCTCCATCCAGTGCTTTCTCATGATCTCTTTCCAGCAAATCAAAAAGCCCTGCTTTCAATATGGCACCACACTTAATAATCTCCGCAAATCCCATGTGGTATTCCTCTTTTGGAAGGGTAGATAACGTATCAGGATCGCAGATCACAAACTCAGGCTGCCTGATCACTCCCACCATGTTCTTGTAACCTTCAAAATTCACACCATTCTTCCCGCCTATGCTGGCATCCACCTGGGAAAGCAGGGTGGTTGAAACAAAACCGAAAGAAAGTCCCCTGAGATAGGTAGAAGCAACATAACCAGCCAAATCACAGACTATACCTCCTCCAACTCCCAAAATGAATGATTTGCGGTCTATTTCATTCGCAATGAGCTGTCCATAGATATCTGAAACAATATTGAGTGTTTTAGATGATTCACCGGGTTTGATAGTGATTAGTAGAGCATCCGGTAAAAAGTCACCATAATGTCGGTAAACATTCTCATCGGTGATAATCACCAGCTTCTTCGCAGAAATGTAATTACCAATGTTTTTGAAGGACTCTCCAACTAGTATGCGGCTGGTTCCATCTGCCGTATTTAAGTGGATTTCTTTCATTGGTCCTGTTCTTCAGGATCAGGGTTCATAAT
>CAZXOJ010000477.1:0-2981 GCA_964642325.1 uncultured Bacteroides sp.
AGGTCAATGTAAAAGGATTGATGACAAATCTATTCACCGAAAATGAGATCTTTGAAAAAGGATTATTCAGATTGGGACTTTTGTTTGAGAATTTCAATTCGATTTCCCAAACAGATTCTATCCTTGATATTGGGGGAAGCAGCCTGCCTGGCTCAGATATGGTAACCATGGGAGGAATCAATGCCAGGTTTTATCTGGATTTTCGGGACAGACAGATTTTTGCTACCAGGGGACTTCAGTTCCTGGCTGAAAATACGAGTTATATTACATTCGCTGGGGCATCGGGGAATTTCGGTTTGGCCGAATCCTATCTTAAGTACTATGGTACAGTTAAGTTGTTCTTTCCTGTGACACTTGTCGTTAAGGTTGGTGGGAGTAAAAACTATGGTCAGCAGATTCCATTTTACAAATACACTTATTTAGGACAATTCAATAATTTAAGAGGATATAGAAGAAATCGTTTCACAGGAGATGCCAGTGTGTATCTGAACAGTGAACTTCGTCTGCATCTGGGAAAGGTAAGAAATCTTTTCCTGCCTTTTGAAACCGGACTTATCGGGTTTTATGATCTTGGGAAAGTGTGGTTTGAAGGCAGCTCTGAAGGGGGCTGGCATGCAGGCTATGGTGCTGGTTTTTACATAGCTCCACTCAAGCGGGATTATTTATTTACGGTACTATTTGAATCATCTGTTGAGGAAAGCTTGTTATTCCGGTTTGGGATTGGATTTTTCCTGGACAGGTGAGCAGCTCCTTCGTCTATAAGGAGAACATACTCATCTATTGCATATCCATGCATGACATTTCCGTTCAAGCACTCAATGAAATTTGTATTGTAAATAAACCCCGTAATGATTAGGATATAGTTGTGGAACCAGGGAAAGTTTGTTGTTGCTTCTTTTGTTATCCTTAGCATTAAACAGGTTCTTTACAGCCGGATAAGCCAGGTAAACCACTTTCGTTACAAGGATACCTATTCCAGCACCAACCAGCACATCTGACATCCAGTGCTTATTGTTCAACATTCTCAGCACTCCTGTGGCAGTGGCTATTGAATACCCAGCAATCCCATACCAGATACTCTGATCTTTATACTCTTCATGTAGAAAAGTTGCAGATATAAAGGCGATTGTAGTATGATTGGAGGGGAGAGATCCATAATCAGATCCATCGGGACGCAATATATTAGTGGTATTTTTGATAATGCCGTTGGTAATTGATGCAAGCGAAACGGAAATGAGATAAATCAAGCTGCGATCAACAAAATTATTTTTCCCCTTAACGCCAGCAAGGTTTAAGCCATAGACACCAACAGCTGGTATAAACATGAGATAATCATCGATATTGGTCTGGAAATCCGGATAATTTTTCTGGATATCCTCATAGGCATCATAACTACTATAACATCCTCTATCATACATTGTAGCGATCCCAGTCCCAATCAATATTGATGGAACCAGTAATACAGACACCACTTTTCTTTGATGCCATGCAGGAGCAATTTCTATTGTGTCAGAAATTTGACCTGATATCTTCACATGAGATAACAGTGACAGAATAATGAATATGGTAAGGGACCTTTTAATCATCGCTACCATAGAGTCTTAAAGAAAGTATATGTAAAGGATTAAAATTAAATTCTGCGTTTGTCCTCAAATTTAATCAGAAGTTGCAAAAGATCAAGAAACATTATTTATTCTATCCAATTAATAATCTGTCTATTTCTGTTAATAGTCCGCTGATATTTGTATTTCGGGTATCCAATGATTACCGACATGACTGCCTCATTTTCCTTTGGTATCCTGATTATTACCGGCCATCCCATCCATGCCCCCGGGTTCACTTGATTCCCTGATGGAATATCACTGGCCGGGAAATGTCAGGGAATTGCAGAACATTGTTGAGCGGGCTTTAGTTCTCAATCCCTGAATTTGTCACTTTTTACGATTAACTTAAGGAGTTGAAATATGTGCAGCATTCCTCAAGATTGAAGACGGGTATGATGAAATATGATCAATTGATTATTTACTATTTCTCAGGCACAGGGAATGCCAGAAATGCGGCAAAGTGGATTGTTAAGGTAGCAGAAGAACAGGGAATCAAAGCCAGGTTGATAAATATTGACAGATTTGAGCAAATTGAAGTTCCTGACTTAACTGAAAAGACTTTAATCGGTATTTGCTCTCCTACACATGGATTTAACATGCCACCCATAGTTTTGCGATTTATCAGGAAATTTCCAAGGGTTAAGGATACCGATGCTTTTATATTAAATACGCGGGCTGGAATGAAATTGCACAAGCTTTTTCTACCTGGCTTGAGCGGTCTTGCACAAATTTGGACAGCTTTCATCTTAAGCCTGAAGGGATTCCGGATTGTTGGTATGCAACCCCTTGACCTGCCTTCGAACTGGTTGATTTTGCACCCGGCCCTGAGAGAAAAAGTGGTTAATTCCATATACAAGCGTTGCCACCGTATCGTGGATGATTTTGCATTAAGAATACTAGGAGGGAAAAGAAAATATAAAGCACTGCTCTCACTGCCTTTCGATATTGCCGTAATCCCGATTTCTCTGGGTTATTACCTGGTTGGACGTTTTTACCTGTCAAAAACATTGATTGCCACCGACGCTTGTGATATGTGTGAAAAATGCATTAATCAATGTCCGGTGAAGGCCATTAATGTGATCAATGACATGCCTTTCTGGTCATATCGTTGTGAGAGTTGTATGCGCTGTGTGCATAGCTGCCATGTAAGGGCCATAGAAACCACCCACAGTTTTGCAACTTCATTGATACTCATTTCATCCCTGGTCATTTCGCCCATATTGATAGCTTTACTGGATCGTTTGGGAGTATGGGGATGGATCACCCAGTCGTTAATTACAGAGAATATCTGGTCCCTGATCTATGCATTTATTTTCCTGGTATTCGTATTCATCAGTTACCGGGTTTTGCATTTTCTGATGCGATACAGATTTGTTA
>CAZXOJ010000478.1:0-2979 GCA_964642325.1 uncultured Bacteroides sp.
TCTGTTCCCAGCAAAATATCGGCAAAACCAGTACCATCATTACGGGGTACAATGATCTGCTGTCCGTAGAAAAGATCATCATCGAAAACCCGTGTGGGACTGTAATACACCACAATGCCCTTATCAGTACCTACCCAGAGATTCCCGTCATGGTCTTCTGCAATGGAGAAAACACTATTGCTAATTATCTTGTTGTTGGCATCGACCACATCAATTTTTTCATAACTGTCATCTGATTCATCCTCCAGGCTACCATTCATGTTAAAGGCGAACAGACCTCTTCCCTGGGCACACAGGACCCAGTGATGATTATACTGGGTGTTGATGATCCGGCTTAAAGCATTGACCTTTAGTGTTCCGTTAAGATCATAACTTATCCATGTGCCATCAGGCTTCCGGACTGAGATGGGTTCGGGGACATTCGAATTGGTTACCCACAGGTTCCCCGCCCTGTCGAATACAACACCACCGAGGCGGTAAAAATTTTCATTGGGGATGAAAGTCTCAAGTGTACTGTTTGTTTCATCATAAGTTTCAACCAGTTCACCGTTCCTGTATTCCAGCAATCCATATCCCCAGGAGGCAGCAAAAACATGGTGCTTGTCAGCCGGATCGATGGCAAGGTCGATCAGGTCCCGGTAATCCACCGTGCTGGTCCCGGTCCAGAGACTCCCCTGCAGGGTATTCAGTTCTGCATGATTCCAAGTGTTGCCCCATCCGCTTGTTACGCTCCCCGCTACTGTGTAGACGATATCATCCACAATGGCTATGGATACGGCATCCTTACTCAGGGGACCGTTGGGCAAAACAGTTTCCATGGACGATTCATTCGGACTGATGTGCATTCCTTCCAGTCCGTCAGCAGCCCAGAGGATATTGTCATCATCCAGAACGGCATGCCTGGGACGGTTTGCGTACAGCTGCCGTATTTTTTGATTGTCAGCATCATAGACACCAACGTATTTGTTGGATGCAACCAGCAGATGGTCATGACTTTTGCCCACATGATAGATTGGACTACTCTCAATGGGCTGGAATTGCTTCCAGATACCCTCCTCATAATAATACAAAATGTCAACAGATTCTGTTTCAGGCCTGTAATTGGCGTAAAGTTTATCCGCAAACCAACAAACAGCCGTGAATTTGCCATTTGAATTTGGAATATTTGTGATCCTCGTCCAATTATTATAATCGATCAGGTTGGGATTATTGATATCGGCAAAGTAAACTCCATTATCCGTACCTGCATATAGGTAGGTGCCTTCAAATGCAATTTCATATACATTAATCAATCCTCCGTTTTCCCCTATATAATAAGTATCCTTGATTTCCTTTTTGGGAAGATTTATCACCACAATACCAAAACCACATGAAAGGTATGCGTATTCATCAATGAAAAGGATGTTGTGGATCGTCTTGTTCCCTGTAATCTGTTCCCGTTTTATATCCGGGATGTTGTAGATGTCTGTCCCTTCAATAATATCAATATTGCCATTCACGTAACCGATCATCAAAGTGTTCTGGTCCCTCGAAAAATTGATGGCATTGATCTCCTGCTCTGAAAGGCCTTCAACCCTTGTTATGGTTTGAATGTTATTGTCTATTCTATGATAATAAAACAATCCGTTCCTGGTTCCACAGTATATCCTGTCAGCACCATCAGCAACCTGTACCCCTTCGTTATAGGAAAGATGTGTATCCCAATCCCCTATAGCCAACTGCGCAGATACAGTACTGGCTGCTATTCCCATTACCAGTACAATACTTAAGCAGATTGACCTGAACATATCCGTATGGTGAAAAACAATCATTGATTAATGGATTTAGTACGGATAAAACCGCAAGATATTTTATCCAGGTCCATATTTCTTCAGAAACGTTACTAATTTTAAAACAGCGAGCGCCCTGTGGCTGATAATGTTTTTTTGCTCAAGGGACATTTCTGCAAATGTATCAGTGTAACCTGATGGAAGGAAAACAGGATCATAACCAAATCCACCAGATCCCATTCTCTCCTCTAGGATCACTCCTTCAATCAGTCCTTCAAAAATATACTCTTTACCCTCCAATATTAATGCAATGATTGTCCTGAACCGTGCTTTTCGATTTGTTTCTCCTTGCATCTGGGCCAGTAACTTCCTGATGTTCGCCTCAGAGGCAGGCTCATCGGTTTTTCTATCATTTGTAAGATCAGCATACCTGGCAGAATATACACCAGGGGCCCCGTCCAGACATTCCACTTCCAATCCCGTATCATCGGCGAAACAATCTTTCTTCAACCTGTTATGAACATACCAGGCTTTCTGAGAAGCATTTCCTTCCAGGCTGTTTTCATTCTCGGGGACGGGATCCTGGAATTTTACATCATCAAGACTGAGTACCCGGTAATCATGAGAAAGAATGGCCTGGATTTCAAGCGCCTTGTGTTCATTATGTGTCGCAAAAACAAGTTCCTGCATCCTTGAATAAGACTATCAAATGGTGCAATATAAATAAAAAAAGCCGCAGAACCGTTATTCAAAACCGGTGCACTGCGGCCAAAGTAAAACGAATAAATATTTTATCCCCCGGTAGCACTGAAACCACCACCCATTTTTACCTGACGGGGATTGATGCACATTACAGGTATCCCATGTGGATTGGCAATGATCTTCTGTTCATTGGCGCCCAGAACATAGTCTGCAAGACCAATGTTCCTGGTAGCGGTGACTATCAGGAGGTCGGCTTCGATCTGATCAGCAAATTCAAGGGTTTCCATCGTGAAATCCTTTTTCCCGGGAGAGCTATGGATCTCATAAACGAGGTTATTACTTCTGAGGAATTTTTCGGTATAGAGCAGGTTCGAATGAATACCTTTCTTAAACTTGCGATCTGTAACCCTTTCTTTGATTATGTAAATCATGGAGTTATATAATCTACCGATATAATAAATCCATTGAATCTTTTCTTTATTCTCACTTCTGAAATCCACCGGAAAGA
>CAZXOJ010000479.1:0-1567 GCA_964642325.1 uncultured Bacteroides sp.
AATGGTACCGGGGGGAAATATGGCATCACCGATAAGATCAGCAACGAAACCACAAGGGATTACTTCAGGAAAAGCGTGAAGCAAATGTTTGTGACCTATCCGGATCTAGCAGGAATTGGATTGACAACCGGAGAAAACATGAAAGGATCGGGTTTTGAAGAAAAGGAAACCTGGGCTTTCGAGACCTATGCCCAGGGGATGCTGGATGCAGCCGCTGAAATGCCGGACCGGAAATTCACCTTCATCCACCGGCAGCATATGACAGGTGCCAAAGACATAGCCAGGAAGTTCAAGACCTTGATTGAGCATCCAAACATAGAATTTATTTTCAGCTTCAAGTATGCCAAGGCACATGTTTTCAGTGCGACCGAACAGCCTTTTCACGATGAATTCGTGAAAGATATCGAAGGCATGAAAACCATTTGGACCCTGCGGAACGATGATACTTATCAGTATCGCTGGGGGGCTCCGGATTTTGTCCGCGACTTTATGAAGAATATTCCACATGAGGTTTCGAGGGGATATTATTATGGTTCCGACCAGTGGATATGGGGGCGTGAATTTTTATCCAGAGATCCTGAAAACCCGCGTCAGATCGAGATCGTGAAACACTGGTACAACTGGATGCTCTGGGGAAGACTGGGGTATGATCCCGGGCTTGGGAATGAACGCTTTGTCCAGATCCTTCAGGAAAAATTTCCGGAGGTTGATGCTGAAAAACTTTTCACTGCCTGGCAGGAAGCATCCATGGTTTATCCCACTACTACAGGATTTCACTGGGGATCACTGGACTTCCAGTGGTATATCGAGGCATGTAAGAGCAATCCTAATTATTCCAATAATGAGACAGGCTTCCACGATGTTCATCGTTTCATCTCTTTGCCGCCTCATTTAAAATCCGGATTCCAGTCCATCCCCGACTATGTAAAAATTACTTTGGAGGGTGGATCTTCTGATTTGCTGAGCCCGCTGGATGTTTCCCTGAAATTGCATGGGCATTCCGACAAGGCCCTTGAAATAGTGAAAACCATGGATGCAGGGGAAAATAAAGAGCTCGGGGTGACGTTGAGCGATATCCGCATCATTGGACTGTTGGGGAAATATTATGCCCATAAAATTGCAGGAGCAACAAATTTTGCACTTTACCAGGAATCAAAAGAGAAATTTTACCAGGATGAGGCTGTCAATCAGCTTACCCAGGCACAGGAATTCTGGCAAAAATATGTAGAGAAAGCCCTTCTGCAGAACAATAATCCCTTATGGACGAACAGGGTAGGAATTGTGGATTATAATAAGATCTCAGAATGGGTTAAGCAGGATATAGAAATAGTCAAATCAGAATAATATTTCTTATGACAAAGACTACATTCTTATTACCGGGGGTGGCCATGGTATGGCTGATTTCCATGGTCTCCTGTTCAGATTCACCGGCTTTCCAATCCCTCAAGGTACAAGGTGTTCAGGAGCCTGTAATTTCGTTGAATGGGGACTGGAAATTCTCGATGGAACCATCCGAAAGGTTCTGGGGGACTGACATAGATTTTAGCCAGTGGTCTGATATACAGGT
>CAZXOJ010000479.1:1667-2961 GCA_964642325.1 uncultured Bacteroides sp.
CAGGTGGATGGGAACAAGTTGCTCGTGAATGGAAGACCGGTGAAGCTTCGGGGGGCAGACAGGCACGATATCCATCCTGTACTGGGCCGCATGACCACGCCTGAACTGGACAGGCAGGATGTACTCCTTGCAAAGGAAGCCAATATGAATTTCATCCGTACCTCCCATTATCCGCCTTCGGAGAGCTTCCTGCGGTATTGTGATGAATACGGTCTCTATGTGGAAGATGAAACAGCCATATGTTTTGTCCATACACACCGTGCAGCGAATTACCAGGAAACTGGATCAAGCCAGGATGATCCAGGGTTTACCCACCGTTACTTATCACAGCTTAAGGAGATGGTGGATAATCACCGCAACCATCCATCCGTTATCATCTGGTCTATCGGGAATGAAAATCAGTATGGAAAGAATTTTTTAAAGTCATATCAGTGGATCAAAGATACTGACCTGACGCGCCCTGTCATCTTTTCTTACCCGGGGCAGGTCCCGGACAGCCTCAGGATCTATGACATACTCAGTATTCATTACCCCAGCTGGAGGGGAGACATAGAGCAATATGGGTTCAATATCATGGGATTTGATTATGCCCCCATGCCGGTCCTTTTTGATGAATGGGCGCATGTTGCCTGCTATAATAAACCAACCCTGCTTGCTGATCCAAATGTCCGTAGTTTCTGGGGACAGAGCCTGGATAGTATGTGGACTTATCTGTTTGAGGCGGATGGGGGACTCGGAGGTGCGATCTGGTGCATGATAGATGAAACATTTATGTTGCCTGATACCCTGGATGGATTCCGTGACTGGTGGGGGTGGCAGGAAGGTGTGCTGGATTTTGAAGGTCCCTGTGTAGGATATGGAGAGTGGGGTTTCATTGACACCTGGCGGCGGAAGAAGCCCGAGTTCTGGGGGACTAAAAAGGCCTATTCACCGGCGAGGATCATGGTAAAAAACATAATGGATACTGAACCCGGGAAAGAACTTCGATTACCGGTCCATAACCGCTTTGACCATACAAATTTCAATGAATTAAAAATTACATGGTCGTATAAAGGCAACTCCGGTACCATAGAAGATCTGGACCTGGAACCTCACGAAAAGGGAGAGTTGGTAATTTCAGCCATGGAATGGCAAAATGGGACCAGCATAAATATTGCCTTCTATCTTGAGAATGATATGCTGGTGGATGAATACAACATCCTGCTTGGCGAGCGGGAACCAGATATACCAAGCCTGCATGAAGGCCAGTTAGCTGTTGATGATGAGGGGGACAGGATAATTATCGATGGTGGGG
>CAZXOJ010000480.1:0-2956 GCA_964642325.1 uncultured Bacteroides sp.
TTGTCAGCCATGCCATAAGCTTCATGAAAGACGATCTTGCCATTTCGGGCCACCAGTGCAACGATGCCGGGCACATCCCCATCTTCCACAGATGCTTTGCACATCACGTCAATTCGGTTTAATCTTTCTGTGGACATGCCTGCACTTTCAGGGGGCGCAGGTGAAAGTGGGGCAGATTTTTGAATGGAACTGGTTTGTGCATTTGCCGAGATGGCAAGTGTCACAAAAATGAGTGTGATAAAATTTTTCATAATTTAAGATTATAATACTTTATTAGGATTCAGCTTTCGGACGTATGGCCAGCAGTATCAGACCTGATAACAAAACGCCTACTGCAGATATCTGGAAAACGATAGACAGGGATATTCCGGCATCCTTCAATGCGCCGCCAATATAGATCATAATGCCACCGGCGATCACACTGAAGAAGCTCATTATTCCATACCCGGTGGCCCTGTAACGTTGATCAACGACCTGGCAAATAACCGGCATAAAATTCGCATCGTGAAACCCCTTTGCCAGTCCGAATATAACAATGCTTGCTATGGCTATCCCAAATAAACCGGTAGAAGCCATCAGGAATAGAAACGGACCTCCAATAATGTATCCCATAGCCATCATATATACCCTGGCCTTTACGTTTTTCCTTGACCAGCGGTCGGCTATAATGCCCCCAACAATAACACCAATAAAGGAAGCTACCTGTATAAACGCAGTTGCAGAGATGCCAGCTTTCCCCAGAGAAAGGTTGAATCCATCTTTAAAAAAAGTGGGTAACCATGCATATATTACCCAGAAAGTCATTCCCAGGAGGCTGCCATAAATTAAGATAATCCTGTAAGAAAAAGAACTGAACAGATTCCTGAGTAATTCAGGAATACGTATCTTTTCGACACCATGTTTTTCAGTCGGACCATCCTTTAAGTGAATTTTCGCCACTTGCTCCTTTGGCGCATCCTTCAGGACAAAAAACAAAAGGAATGCGTAAACAACACCAATACTGCCAAATAAGTGAAACCCAAAGCGCCAGCCCCAGCTTTCTGCGATATATCCACCAGCCCCACCCAAGGCCATTCCAGCATATAAACCACTCATGAGTATACCTGATGCAAGTGACCTCGTGGGCCCTTTATGATAATCTATTATTAATGCCACGGCAGCGGGGATATAACAGGCTTCGCTGATGCCCATTATCGCACGGGCCGTAAGCATCTCTCCAAATGAATTTACAGAACCTGTCCAGAATGTAACCCCGGACCAAACAATTAGGCTTATTACAATTACCATCTTTCTACTGTAACGGTCTGCGAAATAGCCTCCGAAAGGACTCAGGATACCATATACCAATAAGAAAACCGATGTAAGCAATCCGAACTGAGCATCAGTCATGGGGATGCTCTCTTTAATTGGATCGCGCATCGATGCAATCAATAATCTGTCAAGGTAATTTAATAGCGAAACAATCCATAGAATCCCTACTACTGTCCAAGCATAAGATGCATTCCATTTCTGTTTACTAATCATGTTCCAAATTATGTTACCGTACGTAATCTATTTTTCCCTGAATGATTGTTTTATGAATATTCACCTCCTCATCCATTAATAGGATATCAGCATCTTTACCTTTTTCAAGGCTACCTTTGTGATCATTCACCCCAATTACTTCAGCCGGTGTTAAAGTAGCCATTCTTAAAGCTTCTTTCAATGAAAGGTCCATCTGGTTTACTGCGTTCCTTACGCATACATCCATCGTGGTAACACTGCCTGCATAAGCACTGTGATCAGGCAGACGTGCAATC
Organism: uncultured Bacteroides sp.; assembly: GCA_964642325.1. GTDB lineage: Bacteria > Bacteroidota > Bacteroidia > Bacteroidales > SM23-62 > SM23-62. Next base: position 1,800 of record CAZXOJ010000480.1, read on the forward strand.
CCATCCGCCACAATGGCTTCCACTTCACCAATTTGATATTTTCCGGGGGGTAGTCCGGTGGCCGGCATCGCATCTGTCACCAGGCATACTTTTTCTACACCCTTTATCCTGACAGCCAGTTTCATTAACGCTGGTCCTAAATGCCAGCCATCTGCAATGAGTCCGGCAGCAACCCTATCATCATACAATAAAGTTTCTGCTGCTCCTGCAACCCTTTTCAAATTATCCCTTCTGAAATGGGACATATTACAGTAAATATGTGTGGCCAGGCTTATCCCTGCATCAATGGCCGGTATCATCTCGGAGTAGATACCGTCCGTATGCCCGGCAGAAGCAATGATTCCCCTTTTCTTTAAATCCTTTACGAGTTGCACGGCCCCATCCAGTTCCGGGGCCAGCGTCATCACCTTTAATGCATCCTCATATTCAAGGAAGGGTTGATAATTATCTGGTCTTGGAAGGGACAATAGTGACCTGGGGTGAGCTCCGCTCTGCGCAGGACTGAGAAATGGGCCTTCCATGTGGACACCCAACAACCTGGCTCCTTCTTTTTGCCCATTCCGTAGCAGTCCACCTACATGTTCCAACACCTCAATAAATACACTTTGCTGGCTCGTGATTGCTGTCGCCAGATAAGAGGTAACACCATGTTGTACAAAGAAATTACCCATAACCGAAAATGTGTCCGGTCTGATCTTGGTAACATCTGCACCCATTGCACCATTGACCTGTATATCTATCATGCCCGGGGTAATGAAAAGTCCGCCAGCATCAATCCGAATGGCATTTGACGGTTCCTCCGTTGTGCCACGTTTACTGACATCCACAATTTTCGAATCCCGAACAATGATAACACCATCCTTTATCTCCCGATCAGGTGTTAAAACAGTCCCATTTGATATGACAAGATACTTTTCCAAACGCTACACTATCAAGCTTTTAAAAATATTCTCCGCCGGTATAAAAACCAGAGAAATAACCATTTCAATAATAAAACGCTTAGTGCAAGGAAGATAGGTGCCAGTATTCCCAGGTATTTGGAAAAACCAAGGAAAAGCGCATTCGCTGTAAACTCAAAATCTATCAGCCTTTGACCCACCCAGATGGTGATGGCATTCATCCCGATCACAACCAGGAAGAATGTCCACTTTTTATAA
>CAZXOJ010000481.1:0-2952 GCA_964642325.1 uncultured Bacteroides sp.
ATCCCACTTCGTTTTATCCTTGTTTTCAGTACTTTCCTGCTAACCATACTGCTTTACATTGACAGGGCCTGTATATCAGCTGCCAAGGAAGACATCACCCGTGATCTGAATTTTGACCTGACGGACTTTGGATGGGTAATGGCCATGTTTACCCTTGGGTATGCCCTTTTCCAGACACCTTCAGGGAAACTGGCCGACAGCAGGGGACCGAGGACAGTCATCACAATGATCGTAGCCCTCTGGTCCGTCCTGACAGCTTTGACCGGTGCAGCATGGAACTTTGTATCCATGATGGTCATAAGATTCCTCTTCGGCGCAGGCGAAGCCGGGGCTTTCCCCAGCCTTACCAAGGTTGTTTTCAACTGGTTCCCGGTCAGGGAAAGAGGGATCATACAGGGGATCAACTTTTCGGGTTCCCGTCTGGGCGCTGCTTTTGCCCTGCCCCTGGTGGCATGGATGCTGACCCAAATGGGATGGCGGTGGACTTTCCTCATTTTCGGCTGTTTCGGACTGTTATTCTCCATTCTTTGGTCCCTGCTGTTCAGGAATAAACCCGAAGAGTCAAAGGCGATCTCCGCAAAGGAAAAAGAATATATCCTGGCAACCAGGCAACAACCATCTTCCACGGCAAAGGCCTCCCTGCCATTCAGCCGGATTGTCAGCTCCCGGAATATGTGGATGAACATGGTCCAGTATATCTGCAGTAATTTTACCTTTTACTTTACCCTTACATGGATGTACCCCTACCTGAAGGAACGGTTTGCACTGGGTGGTGTTGAGGCCGGATTCTATGCCATGGCCCCGCTGGTAGGGGGAGCCCTTGGGAACTGGTTCTCGGGGATCCTGGTAGATGCCATTTACCGTCGTGGTAAGGTTAAGCTGTCCAGGCGGCTGCCTGCCATCATCGGATTTTTCCTGGCCGGTTTAGGGATACTCCTGATGTCAATGAGTGAATCACCGCACGTTTCTATCATATTCCTCACCATCGCAATATTCGGTGCGGACATGACACTCAGTCCATCCTGGGCATTCTGTATTGACATCGGCAAGGAGAATGCCGGTGCTGTATCAGGCACGATGAATATGGCAGGGAACCTGGGGGCATTTGTCACCATCATTGCCTTCCCCTACCTGCTGGAATGGACCGGAAGCCATGAGACTTTCTTCTATGTCTGTGTCACCCTTTCAGCCACGGCCATCATCATGTGGTTATTTATGGATCCAGACAAATCGCTACAAAAATAATTTGTAATTTCAGTCAGATTAAAACATCTATCAACCCTTCAAAATGATGCCATATGCAAATAGTAATTGACGCCGATGAAGCAGGACTTAAGTTAAAACAAGACCTGGTCGAGCACATGGGAAGCCTGGGAGTCGAAGCCGTCGATCTCAACCATCTCGGAAAAAACCCGGATGCAGACTATCCGGAAATAGGATATAACCTGGCTGTAAAGATCAAGGACCAGGAGTATGACCGGGGTATCCTGATCTGTGGAACGGGACTTGGCATGGCCATGATAGCCAATAAGGTGGAAACTGTTTATGCCGGTCCCTGCCATGATGTTTATTCTGCCGAAAGACTGCGAAAAAGCAATGATGCCCAGGTGATTACCCTCGGGGCCAGGGTGGTGGGTGTCGAACTGGCCAAAACCATTGTTAATGCCTGGCTTGAGGCAGAATTCCAGGCTGGCAGTTCCAGGCCCAAAGTCGAATCCATGCGCAACCTGGAGAATCAGTCATTTCATCCCGAAAACCAACTTTAATCAGCATAGCATGCAGAAATTCATCAATAATCCACAGTCTGTGGTAGACGAAATGCTTGAGGGATTTGTCAAAGCACATGGAGACCTTGTCGTAGCAACAGAAAATGAACGGGTATTTAAATACAGGGAAGCGCCCGTGGATGGCAAAGTGGGGATCATTACCGGCGGAGGATCCGGGCATAAGCCTGCTTTTATTGGCTTTTTAGGAAAAAACATGGCCGATGCCGTGGCAGTTGGAGAGATCTTTACCTCCCCTCCAGCCCAGATGTTCTATGATGCCATCAAAGCGGCTGATTCCGGGAAAGGGGTAGCCATCCTTTACGGCAATTACGCCGGCGACAATATGAATGTACAGATGGCCATTGAACTGGCCGAGGAAGAAGGCATCAATGTGCAGAAAGTAGTGGCCAATGACGATGTCCCATCTGCCCCGAAAAGTGAGCGGGAGAAACGCAGGGGGGTAGCAGGCGAGATCCTGATGTGGAAGGCCGGTGGTGGAAAAGCCGCCCTGGGAGGAGACCTGGATGATGTTATCAGGGTCTCGCAGAAAGCCATCGATAATACACGGAGCATTGGGGTGGGACTCTCCGGTTGTACCATTCCCGAGGTAGGACATCCGAATTTCACAGTGGAGGATGGGAATATGGAGGTTGGCATAGGGCACCACGGGGAGCCCGGAATTGAGATTGCGGGACTGGAAAGCGCCTCGGAGGTAGCCCGGAGAATGTGCGATGTGATCCTGCCTGACCTGCCATTCGAAAACGGGGACCAGGTAGTTTTAATCTTATCCGGATTGGGTTCAACCCCGGTTATGGAACTGTATATACTCTTAAACGATGTGGAGAAGATCCTTACTGCAAAGGGGATCAAAATCCATCTCGCCTATGTGGGAAATTATTTTACTTCGCTTGAAATGGCCGGGGCAACACTTACCCTTATGAAACTTGATGATGAGTTGGCAGCGTGTATAGAGCTGGAAGCAGATTCTGTGGGACTGAGGCAATTCCAGGTAAAGAAATAAGCAGGAGAAGGATCATGGAAAGTTTTACAAAAGAAGATGGGATCCTGGTACTGGATAATATCATCAAAGTGATACAGGAGAACAAACAGTACCTGAGTGATATAGATGGAGCCATTGCTGACGGGGACCATGGGATCAACATGAACAAGGGATTCAGTATGTGCA
>CAZXOJ010000482.1:0-2947 GCA_964642325.1 uncultured Bacteroides sp.
AAATATCGAAGTTTCCCGCGGGAATGCAGAGATTTCCAGCATCAACAAGTTGGAGGGAGCATTGGGTAAGTATCCAGACCATGTCAGGCAAATCAGGGAGCTGATCACAAGATTTGAAGTCTGCCATTTCAAATACCTGCAACATTTAGAAAACATCAGGAAATCAATAATGGATCTACATCCTTATACTGATCCTGGTAACATTGGCCAAAACCACATCCAGCATGGTGATAAGGCCTGGGAAGCTGATAAAACGGGAAGGGCCTTTATGGGACAACAATATTTATGGGCCATGGAGAACTGGCTGGATAAAAACGAAAAGAACAAACCACCTGAATATAATGAACAACTTGCCGGTGAGATCGATTCCTGGTTAGGGGAAAAAATCCCGGAAAAAGTTAAACTTGTCAGGTTGTTATTGGCAAGGTTGATGTGGGACTGGAAAACACTGGAACAACAAAGCCAGAAATCCATGGAAGAAATCAGCCAGGAGGGAGGTGACAGGGGATTGGAATACCAAATATTTAGAATGGACATATGCCATTTTGCCTTTCCTGTTCACCTCATCAATGTCATCCGGGGAATTGGAAAAATGAGACCTGTAGAAAATTTTGAAGGATGTGGTATTTGTAACAGTCATATCAAAAAATCAATACATTCAGAACTTAGAAAAATTAATGATTGGCTGATTTCCAGGAAAGAAGCTCCAATCACAGGACAAGACCGGGAGGAACATACCAGGATTTGGTTGTTTGCCTGCCTGGCCAAAACCATCAAAGAACAGGCTGGTTTGAAAGTAATGCTTCACTTACCTGAAGATGGCTGATGACATCTGGACCATGATAATCCTCAATTGGACAGGCCGTGCCAAGGCAAGTCCGCTCAATCTGGCTTTATACCTGCTTCGTAGAAGAATCAAAAGAGAGGCAACATCCGAACTAATTGAATTTAAAACCCTTGTAGAAACATATGGTGTTAATTTTTCTTAATATATTTGTTAGTGCCGCTGCCAAACATGTGAGATGCAAGATCCCCGGGAGATCATTCATCTGAACATTTCAGTGGTTTGAAATGTTTACAATGTATTAAATTAATGCTATAAGGAAATGAAGAAAAATGTATTTATTACCCTTGGAATCGCAGGATTGATCCTGCTTAATTCCTGTTCCAGTCTGAAGGTATATTCTGATGTGGACTCTACTATTGATTTCACCAAGTACAAATCTCTTGAATATTACGGATGGGCTGAAGAGAGCGATAAGCTCCTCACCACGCTTGATAAAGACAGAATTGAAACGGCTTTTGGTGAAGAATTTAAGAAACGCGGAATCGATGTTGTAGAGAGCGGTGGAGATATGATCGTGACCCTTTTTATTGTGGTTGAACAGAAAAAAACTGCCACGGCCACTACATCCTCCATGGGTGGAGGCTACGGAGGTTACTATGGCGGTTATTACGGCTATGGACCCGGATACGGCTGGGGGGGCGGACATTCGACCACCACTATCCAGGAATATGATTATCAAGTTGGAACCCTGGTTTGTGATGTATTCGATCAGGAGAATGAAAAACTGATCTGGGAAGGTATCGGAACCGGGGAGATCAACGAAAATCCTAAAAACCGCGATACGAGAATACCCAAGACGGTCCAGGCTATTATGTCAAAATTCCCTGTACCGGCTGCAGGACAATAGCCACAATCCAAGAATAAAATCAATATAAGAGATGCGCAGATGGTGCATCTCTTATATTATTTACGGCTTATATCAAAGCGTTTTCCGAAGGTTAGCCTGACCTGCCCGGTGCCTAGGTTTACCTGGGATAATTCATAACTAAAATTCCGTAGAATTACGGACATGGTTAATCCCATGTAAAAATGTTTGAATTCATAGCCAACAGCTGATCTTGCGATTAATTGCATACCGATGGTGTTAATTGACCTGTGATCTTCATCCAGTGTTTTCAAATCAAACCGGCGATATCCGATACCAGGCAACCCTGATAGATTTATAAAGAAATTATTTCCTAATACAAAAGTATACATGTATCCTGCTGACACACCAATGGTGAAAGCATCAAATTCCTTGAGATCCAAAGATTCTTGCAGGGTGACTGGTAATTCAGGGGGGACAAATCCCTGATCTGATCCTACCTTGTCCTTATAAAAGAATACTCCTGCGGCAAAACTGCCGGCACTTTTTTTCTGGATCTGATTCCTCAGGTACGCAGCTTTCACGGAGAGCTCGTCTGAATTAAAAATATAATGAACACTTCCGCCATAGGAGAATACCCAGAGATCCCGGGCAGTAGGGTAATTTGGATTATCCCAGGGAATGAAATCCGATGGGTTGGCCATATAATAGCCTTTATATTGCTGAATGAATCCATCTGCTGCAATGCGTTTCCCGAAATAACTCAATTGCATATCAAATCGCCCGGTCTCCCCCTTCTCCTCAATGCTTTTTTTTGAGGCCGGAAAACCAACTGAAAATCCAAAACCAAGCCACTTATAATTAAACCCCAGACCAATACTTCCTGTCCCATTTGGTTGCAAGGAAATTGTTCCATCAGGAACTTTCAGCTCGAGGGAATTGATCTTGGCCAGGGGATATATCCTGATAGATAGTAGATGGCTTAAATCCTCATAATAGATCCCGGTTGAATCTATAAAATCATCCTCATTCGGAAATACCGAAATAAACCAGGCCAGTGACAGAAATAATGTAATTAGAAAGTATTTCAAAATGCTGTAATGAATGATTGCTAAAAATACGAAGTAAAGTTCTCTTCGTTACTTGGAAGGCCTTTTAATGATTAACAGGTTAAATAACTGTTAATTCCAAATGCGGATCAATTAAAATCATATATTTGATATTCTTTTTAAAATTAACTGTTTGAAACCTTTTTGTAATCAATAAAACCCATTAAAATGAAAAAACTATTATCA
>CAZXOJ010000483.1:0-2924 GCA_964642325.1 uncultured Bacteroides sp.
AGGGCCTGTTCATTGGTTTGCAGGCTGACCAGGGCATCATCCACATCTGCCAGGGCCAGCAGGATACTCTGTTCATATCCATACATGGCCTGCTCAGTACGGAACCTTTCAATCTCAACCCTTCTTTTGTTCTTACCGAATTCAAATACGGGACCCACAAGACCTGCTGCTGCTGACCAGCCCAGGGAGTTGGATGACAGCAGAGACCCCAGTTCAGGGCTTGTTGCACCGAAAATTCCGGTTAAACTGATGGATGGGAAACGCATGGCCTGGGCCACACCAATCCTGGCATTCTGTGCAATCAACATCTGTTCCGCCTGCATCACATCCGGCCGGCGGGCAAGGATCTCAGATGGAATGCCCACCGGTATTTCGGCAGGTGGTTCAATCTCTCCTAGTTTTGTGTCTATCAAAAGGGATCTGGGATGCTGGCCAAGCAAAAGCGAAAGTGTATTCTCAGTAATGGCCATCAACCTCCGGTTCTGAGGTATGGCTGTAGCTGCGATAGCTTCCTGGATCTGTGCCTGATTCAGATCAAGCTCCGGGGCAATCCCTTTTTCAAACCGGGCGCCAATGATCCTCAGGGATTCCTGCCTGGATGCCAGGGTCCTTACTGAAATATCATGCCGCTGTTTGAAGTCCAGGTAAGCAAAATATGTACTTGCTACTTCTGTGATCAGGTTGACATATATCCACCGTTGGGCATATTGTGATGCCAGTAATTCCGCCCTGGCTGCTTCATTGGCCCTGCGGAACTTTCCCCAGAAATCCAGTTCCCAAACGATACCGGCTGTCAGGAAAGAACCCCCCGGAGATACCATCGAATTGTCCGGAACCAGCACATTACCATTATAACCCAATGAAGGCCAGAGATTTGCCTGATTAAAACCCAGGTAGGCCATGGCTTCATTCACCCGGGATGCTGCCTGGAGCACGCTCAGGTTGTTCGCCAGGGCAGTCTTGATCAGGGTATCGAGTTGTTCATCATCAAACAATTCCCACCAGGCAATATTGAGGGTATTGTCCCCCATCAGGCTGTCATACATAAAGCTTGCCGATGTTTCGACAACCGGGGCTTCATAGTTCGGCCCTACTTTACATCCGCCGACCACCAGGATGGTCAGGATAAATATAATGCTTGTATATCTTATCATGATTCCAGGTTTTTAGATGTTTGTTCCTGGGCAAGCCGCTTATCCCGTTTTTGCTCATATTTGGCAATCTTCCCGATAAAGACAAAAAGCATAGGATAGAAAAATACCCCCAAAATGGTAGCGATCAGCATACCACCCAGCAGGGCAACTCCCATCACTTTCCGGGCTTCTGCACCGGCACCAGAAGCCAGAATCAAGGGAAAGATCCCCAGGATGAAAGAAAAGGCAGTCATCAGGATAGGTCTGAATCGCATCTTGGCAGCCTTCATGGCTGCATCATACAATTTCAACCCCTTTTCAAATTCAAGATTTGCGAACTCAACGATGAGGATGGCATTCTTGGCAGCCATGGCAATGAGCATGACCAGCGAGATCTGCATGAACACATTGTTCTCAAAGCTGGTGCTGAACATCCTGAAAATGGCTACAAACAGCAGGGCCCCGAATATGGCAAATGGTGTACCCAGTAGGATGCTGAAAGGAAGTGACCAGCTCTCATACTGGGCAGCCAGGATCAGGAACACAAAGACGAGGGCAAACACAAAGACAATGCTGCCTGCTCCGCCTGCCATCTTTTCCTGGTATGACATATTGGCCCAGGTATACCCAACCCCCTGGGGCAATACTTCGTCGGCAACCTCTTCCAGGGCCTCCAATGCATCCGCAGAGGAATAACCTGGAGCAGGTTGGCCGGTCAGTTCCACCGAGCGGAGCAGGTTAAACCGGACGGTGTAATCCGGTCCGCTTGCTTCCCTGACCGTGATCAGGGTAGCCAGGGGTACGTTTTCACCCTGGTTGTTCGGGATGAAAAACAGGTTAAGCTTATCGGCGTTCAGCCGGTATTCCGGTTCGGCCTGTATGAATGCTTTGTATAACCTTCCGAAGCGGTTGAAATCGCTCACATAGGATCCTCCCAGGAAGGCACCAACAGTCGTATAAAGGTCACCCAGTGGCACACCCATCTTAAGGGCTTTATCGATATCGATATCAAGGTACCGCTGGGGCACGCTCGACCGGTAGGTGGTAAAGATGGAACCAATTTCCGGCCTCTGCTGGGCTGCAGCAATGAATTTTCCGGCTTCGGCAGAAAGATAGGCCGGTGAGTTCCCAAGCCTGTCCTGCAGCATCATAGTGAACCCGGAACCGTTCCCCAGTCCGGGGATAGCTGGTGGACCAAAAGCAAATACCGCAGCACCTTTGATCTTTTGCCGGAATTCCATATTCAGTTCCTGGACGATCTCCGTGACGGTCTTGTCCCTTTCATCCCATTCAGTAGTGGTTACAAAAAGGAATCCCCCGTTGGGGGCCATGGAATTCGAGAGCAGGCTGAAGCCTGTGGCAGTGGTCACATATTTAATCTCCTCTTCATGTGCAATCAGTATATCTTCAACCTGTCTGGCTATGACATCACTACGCTGTATGGAGGCAGCATCAGGCAACTGGATGTTCACCATGAAATACCCCATGTCCTCTTCCGGGATGAAACCGCCGGGGATGAACTTGCCAATGAGCAGTATACTCCCGCTGATGATCAGGATGAATATAATGCTGCGCTGTATCTTCCGGGCCACTACAGTTGTAAATTTCATATAACCCACCGAGGTACGGTCAAAGGTTTTGTTGAATCCTGTAAAGAACTTTCCCAGGAGTCCCCTGGAGGGTTTTTGTTTCCGAAGCATCAGGGAACATAATGCGGGACTCAAAGTCAGGGCGTTCAGGGAGGAACAAGAACGACCTTTACGCGATGATGACGGCATCGTGACTGTGTTT
>CAZXOJ010000484.1:0-2922 GCA_964642325.1 uncultured Bacteroides sp.
ATGCAATGAACTCCAGAAGAGATTTTCTTAAAAAAGCTGCCACAGGCACTGCAGCTATATCAATTGGCGGTGTTTTACCAGGTTTCAGTGCCCAGAGCTATAATCGTATTATCGGATCTAATGGGATGGTACGGATTTCAGTAATGGGTGTGAATTCACGCGGCAGGGCTCTTGCTATGAATTTTTCAAAACAGCAAAATTGCGAGGTGAGACATATTTGCGATGTGGATACCCGGGCCACCGAAAAATGTATTGAGAGTGTCTCTGAAATTCAACAATTAAAACCAGAAGGCTATGGAGATTTCCGCAAATCACTGGAAAGTGATGAAATCGATGCACTGGTTATTGCTGCGCCCGATCACTGGCATGCACCCGCGACACTCCTTGCTATTCAGGCAGGTAAACATGTTTACGTGGAAAAGCCTTTGGGTCATAATCCGCGGGAGGGGGAAATATTGACAAAAGCTGCCCTGCAATATGGCAAGGTCATTCAAATGGGCAGTCAGAGACGTTCATTTCCAAATGTCATGGAAGGAATCCAGAAATTAAAGGACGGGATCATTGGCCGTGTCTATTTCGGGAAGGCCTGGTATGCCAATAACCGGGGACCCATTGGAAAAGGTAAAGTTGTTCCGGTCCCGGACTGGCTTGACTGGGATCTCTGGCAGGGTCCGGCTCCAAGGAGTACCTATAAAGACAATATTGTACATTATAACTGGCATTGGTTCTGGAACTGGGGAACGGGTGAAGCCCTGAATAATGGTACACACTTCATCGACCTGTTACGCTGGGGCATGGGAGTGGATTTCCCGGTTAAAGTGAGCTCCAATGGAGGCAGGTACCGGTACGAGGATGATTGGGAAACGCCTGATACACAAATTATCAGCCTGGACTTTAAAGAAGGCGTCTCTATGACCTGGGAAGGAAGGAGCTGCAACGGTAAAGATGTTGATGGACAGGGGGTTGGCTCCATGTTTTATGGTGAGGAGGGAAGTATGCTAATAGCTGGAGGCAACGGTTATACGATATACGATCTAAAAGGCAATATTGTGGAATCAGTAAGTGATGATGAGAAAGTTGATCCTACAAACAGGGTAAATCCGGCTGAAGGCCTCGATGGCGTACATATACGTAATTTGCTTGAAGGAATCACCACCGGAAGTAAGGTGAATTCAGATGTTGATTCAGGCCATAAGAGCACCCTGCTGGTCCAGCTGGGGAACATTGCACAGAGAGTTGGGAGATCCCTGGAAATTGATCCTGATACCGGGCATATAACGGGAGATGAAGAAGCAAATCAATACTGGGGCAGGACTTATGAAAAAGGCTGGGAAATGAAATTGTAGATATTCAATAAAATCCTAAATAATTAATATGGAATCAAGAAGATCATTCTTAAAAAAAACCGGGAAAAGCGCACTTTTTACCAGTATGGTTCTCGCCTCCTCTTCTGCTTATCCCTTTAGCCTTATACCTAAACGGAAAAATACAGCAAGAGATATGGTCATTGGAATCATTGGCGCTGAAAATTCACATACCATTGGATATGGAAAAATGTTCAACACGGACAAAAAGTTTCCGGGTATGGAGGTAAAATATGTATGGGGTGAGACGGAAGAATTTGCCAAAAGGGCAATGGAAAAGGGGAATATACCCAATATGGTATCAAACCCAAATGACATGCTGGGAAAGATCGATGCATTAATTGTTGATCACAGGCACGCAAAATACCACCTGGAAGCAGCAATGCCCTTCTTGAAAGCCGGTATCCCGACATTCATCGATAAGCCCTTTTGCTACAGGGTCTCAGAGGGGAAGGAATTCCTGGCCATGGCAAGGGAAGCAGGTACGCCAGTGACTTCTTTCAGCTCGGTCATGCAGAGCGATGCAACATTTGATATGAAAAAGAAGATGGAAACCATGGGTGAGTTTAATCATATTGTTAGCCTCGGACCGGCAGATATGAATTCACAATATGGAGGAATCTTTTTTTACGGGGTGCACATGGTTGAGCCCATGCTGTTTTTATTCGGTGAAAATATCCGCAGGGTCATGGTCACTAAAAATGGCAAAAATGCCACTGCAAGTCTTGCATATGATGATGGGAGATTGGCAACGCTGATATTTAACAACCAGTATTCCGGATGGGAAACCTTTATTGATACGAAAGAAGGACTTTTAAAAATTGATTCCAGTGTAGAGGAAAGGGATCCTTCGAGGAATTATATGGATATGGTCGAGATGTTCCAAACCGGCAAGGAACCCCGGACCCATCAGAGCATATTAGCAGGAGTTGCGGTATTGCAGGCCCTGGAAGAATCTGTTGACACGGGGGACTGGGTGGATGTGCCGGACATTGATTAAAGACTAAAATTTTTCAGGATATAATGATAGAACTAAATGCTGAGGTAAGTAATTATATCCAGATAGGCGGGAGAAGATATTCATTTTTCTCCGGCAATAATTATCTTGGACTTGCCAACCATCCCGAAATTAAAAAGGCCGGCAAAGATTCCATTGAAACCTATGGTTTGAATTTTGCTGCAGCCAGACATACTACGGGGACAGCAGACATCCATCTGGAGCTGGAAAGGGATCTGTCAGATTTTAAAAACAAAGAAGATGCTGTTGTTTTCGCTTCTGGATATATGGGAAACAGCATTATTCTACATGCCCTCAAAGATCAGTATACTACAATATTCACCGATGAGGTAGCCCATCCAAGCATCCTTGACGGAGTTCCCCGGGATATCAAGCATATTCATTTATTTAAACATTGCGATGTCCAGCACCTGGAAGATCTTTTGAGACGAAATAAAAACAAGCCTGCATTGATCATTACAGATGGAATTTTTGCGCTGACCGGGGAAATCTCCCCCATCGATGAAATGCATTCACTGGCAGAAAAATACGGAAGCATTC